>NZ_CP017705.1:5071615-5400144 GCF_002706795.1 Brevibacillus laterosporus DSM 25 | reverse complement strand
AAATGCTACATGTTATCTTGACTTTAACCGTAGTATTCCCATCGCTTATGACGGCATTTTCGCTATTTGCCGTATTTGAAACATCTGGACGTAAAAAGGGTGCAAAAGGTTTGTTTGGCTGGTTTTGGAAATTGCCTTGGAAGGATGCTCGCTTCTTTGCTCCAATGCTGGGTATGCTAGCTTTTATTCCAGCAGGTGCAGGTGGAATTATTAATGCGAGTAACCAGATGAACGCAGTTGTGCATAATACAATCTGGGTTACGGGGCACTTCCATTTAACGGTCGGAACTAGTATAGCGCTTACATTCTTTGGAATTATACGTATTGGTTATTGCCAAATTTAACAGGCCGGAAAATGACCCCTGCCCTACATCGAGTGGGAATTTTGCAAGCTGTCATGTGGTCGGTTGGTATGTTACTGATGTCAGGAGCAATGCATTATCTTGGTTTGCAAGGTGTGCCACGTCGTACCGATTACACCACTTACTTTAACAATGCGGAGGCTCTAAGCTGGATACCTCCACAACAGCTAATGGGTTTTGGTGGTGCGATTCTATTCTTTGCAGGGATACTTATGGTAGGGATTTTATTCTATCTCATCTTTAAGGCACCAAAAGGCGAGGAAGATTATCCTATTGCTGAATCCCAAGAAGCAGTTGAGCGTACTCCAAAAATTTTAGAGCGCTGGTCTTTATGGCTCGGTGTTGCCGTATTCCTGATTATCGTGGCCTATGCATATCCGATCTATCAATTGATTGACCATGCACCTCCTGGCTCAAAACCGTTTATAACCTGGTAAAAAATCAAAAAATCATCTGCGGTATTTCCTTCTAAAAAGGAGTATGTCTGTGGATGGTTTTTTATTATGAGAAAGTAAAAAAAACTGTGTTCTACTTGAGTACTATTGGTCGCTTACATGAATTTTTAATTAAAAAAAGGAAGGATTCACATGCTAAAATTTGCTGTGTTAGGTGTTAATAAATAGAAGGGGTTAATTTTTAGATGTAAATGTAGTAAAATATACGTTTGAAGAAGAAAATGTATATTAAAGGATGAGATTGAATGATAAGTACAAATGGTGTTACCCTGCGATATGGGAAACGCGCTTTGTTTGAAGACGTAAATATCAAGTTCACACCTGGTAACTGCTATGGATTAATTGGGGCAAATGGAGCTGGTAAGTCTACATTCCTGAAGATTTTATCTGGCGAAATTGAACCAAACAGTGGAGAAGTTATTTTAACTCCTGGGGAACGTCTTGCCGTACTAAAACAAGATCATTATGAGTTCGATGAATGCGAAGTCTTGAAAACGGTAATGATGGGTCATAGAAGATTATTTGACATCATGGAAGAGAAAAATGCTCTGTACATGAAAGAAGATTTCTCTGAAGCAGACGGCATTCGTGCGTCTGAATTGGAAGGAGAATTCGAAGACTTGAATGGTTGGCAAGCAGAATCTGATGCTGCCGCTTTATTGATTGGTCTGGGAATTTCTGCTGAATTCCATGATAAAAAATGCTAGAGCTAGACGGAAGCTTAAAAGTACGTGTATTGCTGGCACAAGCTTTATTTGGAAACCCAGACATCCTGCTACTCGATGAGCCTACCAACCACTTGGACATCGAATCTATTCGTTGGCTAGAAAACTTCTTAGCTAACTATGAAATACTGTTATTGTCGTATCCCATGACCGTCACTTCCTGAACCAAGTATGTACGCACATTGCTGACATCGACTTTGGTAAGATTCAAATGTATGTGGGGAACTACGATTTCTGGTATGAATCAAGTCAGCTGGCTCTTAAGTTAATGAGAGAGCAAAACAAGAAAAAAGAAGAGAAAATTAAAGAATTGGAAAGCTTTATTGCACGTTTTAGCGCCAATGCTTCTAAATCAAAACAAGCAACTTCTCGTAAGAAGATGTTGGATAAAATTTCGTTGGATGATATTAAGCCTCCAGCCGTCGTTATCCATTTATTAACTTCAAGCCTGAGCGAGAAGCGGGTAAAAACATTTTGGAAATTGAAGGCTTATCCAAGACCCTTGAAGGTGAAAAACTTTTCGACAATCTTCACCTCATTATTAATAAGGGTGATAAGATTGCGCTTGTTGGGCCAAATGGCCACGTAAAATCAGCCCTGTTCCAAATTTTAATGGGCGAAATGGAAGCGGATAGCGGCACATTTTCTTGGGTGTTACAACTTCTCAAGCATACTTCCCTAAAGATAACTCTGAGTACTTTGATGGATGCGATTTATCGTTGGTTGACTGGTTGCGTCAATACTCAAAAAATCAAGACGAAACATTCTTGCGCGGCTTCTTAGGCAGAATGCTGTTCTCTGGCGAGGAAGCATTGAAAAAAGCCAATGTTTTGTCTGGTGGTGAGAAAGTACGTTGCATGTTGTCCAAAATGATGATGGTGGGCGCAAATGTTATCATGTTAGATGAGCCTACTAACCACTTGGATCTGGAATCTATTACAGCATTAAATAATGGTTTAATTGAATATGATGGTACAATGGTATTTGTTTCACATGACCATCAGTTTGTTCAAACCATTGCCAACCGGATAATTGAGATTACACCAAATGGTATCATTGATAAAATGATGACATACGATGAATATCTGGAAAGCGAAGAGATCAAACAACTTCGCGAAAAATTGTACAGCGAGTAATGAAAAAGAAAAGAGGGTTAACCGGTTAAGGCTAACCCTTTTACTAAAAGCTGGAGGGCATCAATGACGACGTTGCACGGTATCTGGTTACCAGATGCTTTTTTCTTTTCTGTTTGCGCGGCGGCGAGATTGTACCCGTCAGTAATTGGATGGAACAATTGTCGACCGAACAACAGATGAAATTGATGAAGTCTGGAAAAGTGGGCATCCGTACTTTTCAAGTTCCATATTGGTTTGATCAAGGTGAGTATTACCCGTCCAATAAACCAAAATTGATGGTACAACAGATTAATGGACTAAGTATTACCATGAAGGAAGCTTTACCATTCCTGTGGCAGACGGATGAAGCAATGTTACAGCATAGCGGTTTTATTCAAGGTGATAGCCTGCGCTACTACCAAAAAGTAGCTCAATTTGTCCTACATATGCTATGGCATGCAAATATTCGACCAGGTGTACAGGTACGTAAAGGAAAACGGTACGGCTATGCAGTGGCAGACGCCAGTTGGGATATAGACCTGACCAAGGAAGAAGTGCGCACATTTTCGCATACTTTGGCGCTTACTATGCCTGCCATCTGTCGAGCGTATGACCCACAAAAGACAGGTGGAAGCGACATCATGACAGATCCGCACCACATACAATCGGATTTTTTACAAAATGCAATACAAACTACCGTACTTGACTGGCTGGATTTGGAAAGCGAAGAGTTACGTCAACAGCTCAGCAAAGGTAAGGGAGATTTCTCTTTACAGTGGCTACGAGGATTACTCACTCGGGCTATGGAACCCATTGAGGGAACAACGAAAGAGCTGCAAAGCTTTAAGCAGCAAGTAGATATGTGGACAAAAGGAGAAGGACGGAATAAACGGGATTGTGTGGGGCAGTATGCAATGCGTCTGTACTTACGTCTGGAACCTCCTCAACAGCTCGAATTAGAAGTAGGAGAGTCTATTTTTACATTGCATGTGTATCTACAACCTGTGACAGAACCTTCTCGTCTTATTTCAGTTAAGGATATTTGGTTGGGATCTGGTGAGGCTGTAGCCTTTTTGGAAAGTGGTTAGGTAGAGCCCAAGAATTTTTGTTGGAACAATTGGGATGTGCGTCTTTACACATGCCAGCGTTAGCAGCAGTGCTGCGCCAAGGATTGGTGGAACAAATACAGTTGCCTGTACACGAGGCTTTTCATTTTCTACAAGAGATAGCCCCACGCCTGCAAGCAGAAGGAGTTGGTGTTCAATTACCTTCTTGGTGGTTAAAGCGTGGACGCAAACGGTTAGGCTTAAAGCTTAGAGTCATGCAGGATCACTCCCTTTACGCAGCGGATTCATCAGCTGTAATTCATCGTTTAGGTTTAACATGAAATCATCCGTTTTGATGCTAAAGCAGCTTTGGGGGACCAAGAAATAAGCTTGGCCGAGTTAGAAAAAATTGCAGATTCTAAACTCCCTTTATCCAATTAAGAGGGGAATGGACAGAAGTAAATCAAGAATCAGTTAAGCGGATGTTGCAATATTTAAAACGAGCAGAGCAAGATGAAATCACGCTTCACGATATGCTCTATTTGATGGCCGAGATGGAAGCAAGTGATGAATGGCAAGATATTCCCGTTGTTGATTTCGAACTTCCTATAGCGCTTGATGATTTATTACATGGACGACTAGAACAGAATTTAGACCATATTGACACCCCACAGGGTCTGCAAGGAGTGTTGCGCCCCTATCAAAAACGTGGGTATGCATGGCTACAGCTCATGTCAAAATTAGGCTTTGGCGTCTGTTTGGCAGATGATATGGGGCTGGGAAAAACGATACAGATGATTACAGTTTTAATGGCAGAGAAGCTATCAGCACCGGCTATAATCGTGTGCCCGACCTCATTGATGAATAATTGGAGTAAAGAAATTGAAAGATTTGCCCCAACACTACGGGTGTATACGCACCATGGACCAGAACGCTTGCATCAAAAAGACCTGCAAGCAAAAGTAGCTGAACATGATGTTGTGATTACTTCTTATTCTTAGTCAATCGTGATTTAGATGATTTAATGGAAATCAAATGGTCCTATTTGGTGTTAGATGAGGCTCAGAATATCAAAAACAGTAAAAGTAAACAGGCGAGAAGCGCCATGAAAATACATGCTCAACATCGAATTGCGATGACAGGTACACCAATTGAAAATCGGCTAAGTGAGCTTTGGTCGATCTTCCATTTTTTAAACCCGGGTTACTTAGGAACTTAACGCAATTTCGCACTCAATTCACGTTACCTATTGAAAGATATCGTGAGCAGGAACGTATGGAATCTCTACGGAAATTGGTAAAAACCGTTTATCTTGCGGCGTTTAAAAACAGATCCTAGCATTATTGTGGATTTACCAGAAAAAATCGAAAGTAAAACATATTGCACACTGTCAGAGGAACAGGCTACCTTATATCAAGCAGCCGTTAATCATATGATGCAAAAAATCAATTCGGTAGAAGGAATGCAACGTCGTGGTATGTCCTGCTACTTAAACTCATCTTAAACAAATTTGTGACCATCCAGCCCTTTATTTACACCAGTCTGCCGATCATTTAGATCGTCGTTCTGGTAAAAGTACGGCGTGTGACTGAACTTGTTCACGATATAATGGAGCAACAAGAGGCGTGTTACTATTTACGCAATATGTAGACATGGGAAACATGCTTGCCAAGCATTTTCGTGAGGTTTTACAAGAGGAAGTTCTCTTCTTGCATGGAGGGGTCAGTAAACAAGAGCGTGATGATATGATAGATCGCTTCCAGTCTGGTATGGGACCGCGTATCTTATTTTGTCACTAAAAGCTGGCGGTGTCGGTCTGAACTTAACCAGAGCAAATCACGTTATTCATTTGATCGTTGGTGGAACCCTGCCGGTCGAAAATCAGGCGACCGATCGGGCATATCGCATCGGTCAAAAGAAAAATGTGCATGTGCACAGGTTAATTTGTCAGGGAACGCTAGAGGAGCGCATTGATCAGCTGATGGAACGAAACGGGAATTGGCAGAACAGGTCATTCATTCTGGGAACAGTGGATTACCGAGTTATCTGCAAATGAGTTACACTCCTTATTTGAGCTACGTGAGGATTTGATCTGCCCAAGAGGAGGATGATTTGTTGTGAAACCGCAAAAATCGAGCGTACAGATTGAGTGGGTCGCCCGCTTAAAAAGAATTGATTCGAAAGGCGGGTGGGGCACAGCGGAATCAGCGTGGACGTACAAAAGCAAAAGAAGGCGGAGTACTAGAATGGGAAGCCTTTGATGCTGGCATAAAAGCAAAGGTAACAGGGGCGAATCAGGCACATTACACGGTCTCACTTAGCCCAAAAATCGATGCATGTAAGCCGCGATAAAGCTTTATATATGATTAGACAATCTCCTCTTTTACAGCTCAGTTATTAGGCGGGACATTTTCCGAAGAACTCGCTACTACTCTAGTTGATCAAGGATTAGAAGTTCTTCCAGATTCGCTAGAGGAATGGAATGCTCATTGTAGTTGCCCCGATATGGTTGGTTATTGCAAACATGTATACGCGTTGTATTATCAACTGCTAGCGGAAGCGGAAGATGACCCATTTGTCTTTTTTAGCATTTCTTGGGCTACAGCGTCTGATATTATAGGTGGTTTCGGGAGCAGTGGTTGCCAGAAAGCGTACCCTTTGCGGGAGAAGGCGTGGTACACCAAGAAAAATCGAGCCTACTAGAGCAATCCCCTTTACCTGAACTATTGGATACAGGTATCGATGAGGAAGTGGGGGCAGTGTTTTTGCGTAGAGCGGTTGACCACGGCTCCTTTTTTCAGACAGCCCCTCATTTTTCAGCGATGACTATTTCTTTTGCGCAAGAGAATATTCTACCTGAGCAACTGCTTTTAATCTGGGGACCACCTGCATTTGCTGTCCGAAAAGAAGCTGCGATGATTGGAGTCCTACAAGAAGTGTATCGGATTGTAAGTAAGAAAGCTGGAGAGGAGATAGCTACATTGCCATGAAAGTGTTTGCGATAAAAGTACCCGATACGTATACAGAAGAGTTGTATCGGGAGTTGCTTTCTCTGCTTCCGTTTGACCGTCAAGAAAAAGTGAATCGCTATCTTAAAACGGAGGATAAATGGCGTTCCTTGCTTGGGAGGTACTGGTGCGCGTGCAATTGGCTCAACGGATGCGTCTTTTGCCGAAAGAGATTCGATATGAGACAAATGCATATGGCAAGCCATTTGTTACGGGGGAGGGTGCGTGCGAATTTAATGTATCGCATTCTGCTAGCTGGGTAGTGACTGCTTTAAGTGCTTACCCAATTGGTATTGATGTCCAACAAATCAAACCAATTAACTTACAAATTGCTGACCGATTTTTTTCTGACAAGAGCGCCAAGACTTATTCTTGTTACCTGAAGCTGATCAACTAGAATGTTTTTTTAGATATTGGGCGTATAAAGAGAGCTATATTAAAGCAGTGGGGAAGGGACTTTCTTTACCGCTTGATTCTTTTACGATTCAGTATAAGTCCCCAAATAGAGCTACGGTATACGCTGATCAAATGCCTACTGGTTATCATTGTCGGGCTTTTCATGTGGACGAGATGTATAAAATAGCCGTGTGTACAAAAAAGGATCAGTTTTGTGAGCAGATTACAATTGTAGAAATGGAAGAGTTGGCAAGCAAGCTCTTACAAACATAGGTGGAAAGACGAAACGAAAGGGTTATCACATGTTTATGGGATAGCCCTTTTTTGTCGAATAAAGTCTCAAACTCTCTGTTTTTGTTTACAAAGTTCTGAAAATTACGATACTATTTATAGAGAATGAGCATAAGGTAAAACTATCAACCCTATTTGTAGGATGTGAAGGAGGTTTTCCCATGATTTATGCAAATCCGAATCAATCAGGAGCCAAGGTAACGTTTAAAACTAGATACGACAATTATATTGGTGGTAAATGGGTAGCACCTATTCATGGAGAATATTTTGATAATGTTACTCCGATTACTGGAAAAACATTTTGTGAAATAGCCAGATCAAGTGCCGAGGATGTTGAACTGGCACTTGATGCAGCTCATGAAGCCAAAGATGCGTGGGGCAGGACTTCCCCAGCGGAACGCGCAACGATCCTAAATAGAATTGCCGATCGAATTGAAGCTAACCTAGAGATGCTTGCGGTGGCTGAGACATGGGAAAATGGAAAACCTGTGAGAGAAACCCTAGCAGCGGATATTCCACTTGCGGTTGATCACTTCCGTTATTTCGCAGGTTGTTTACGCTCGCAGGAAAGTTCAATTAGTCAAATTGATCAGGATACAGTTGCCTATCATTTTCATGAGCCACTTGGCGTCGTTGGGCAAATTATACCGTGGAACTTCCCGTTGTTAATGGCTACGTGGAAGCTAGCACCAGCGCTTGCAGCCGGTAATTGCGTGGTGCTGAAGCCAGCAGAACAAACACCGGTTTCAATCCTAGTGCTCATGGAACTAATCGGTGATTTATTACCTCCAGGGGTAGTTAATGTGGTCAATGGTTTTGGGTTAGAAGCAGGTAAACCGCTTGCATCGAGTAATCGTATTGCTAAAATTGCTTTTACAGGTGAAACGACTACAGGAAGACTTATCATGCAATATGCATCGCAAAATATTATTCCTGTGACATTGGAGCTAGGTGGTAAATCGCCAAATATATTCTTTGAAAATGTATGTGCGAAAGATGATGCCTTTTTAAACAAGGCGATTGAAGGATTTGTCTTGTTTGCACTCAACCAAGGAGAGGTATGCACATGCCCATCCCGTGCGCTTATTCAGGAATCCATCTATGATCAATTTATGGAGAAGGCACTGGCACGGGTTGCCTCCATCAAACAAGGGAATCCTCTGGACACAGAAACCATGATTGGTGCTCAGGCTTCATCCGAACAAATTGAAAAAATCCTGTCCTATTTAGAAATTGGAAAAGCTGAAGGGGCAGAGTGCTTGATTGGTGGAGAACGAAATCAGCTGGGAGGTGAATTGGAAGGAGGATATTACGTCAAGCCGACTGTGTTTAAAGGACACAATCGAATGAGAATCTTCCAAGAAGAAATATTTGGCCCAGTAGTGAGCGTGACGACGTTCTCTGATCCAGAAGAAGCCTTGTCTATCGCAAACGACACGCTATATGGACTAGGGGCAGGTGTATGGACAAGGGATATCAATCAAGCCTACCGCTTTGGACGTTCTATTGAAGCAGGACGTGTATGGACTAACTGCTATCATGCTTATCCAGCACATGCCGCCTTTGGTGGTTATAAAGTATCTGGAATTGGGCGAGAAAACCATAAAATGATGCTGTCACATTATCAGCAAACAAAAAATCTTCTGGTAAGCTATAGTGATCAAGCATTAGGATTCTTTTAAACAGGCAGTAGCCAAACAACATGGGATGAGGGGATAACATGGGGGTACAGCCAAAGGTGTTGGCAACAGATGCAGCGCTCGCTTTAATTGAAAAGCTTACAGCCAAATATGGTCCCCTCCTGTTTCATCAATCTGGGGGCTGTTGTGATGGTAGTTCTCCGATGTGTTATCCTGCGGGAGAATTGTTAATTGGCGATCATGATGTACTGCTTGGAGAGATCGGCAATACTCCTTTTTATATGAGTGAAGCTCAGTATGAATATTGGAAGCATACCCAACTGATTATTGATGTGGTTCCAGGACGCGGAGGAATGTTTTCGCTGGAGGGACCAGAGGGTGTTCGATTCTTAACACGCTCGAGATTGTTTACAGAAGAGTAAACTTGTGAGTGAAATTGATAGATGTTAGGTGATTGATAATCAGAATATAGATAGTAAAAGGCTTGGTCGTTTTGAACGATCGAGTCTTTTTTTTGCCGAGACATGATATCAATTATTCATTTTGTACAAAAAAATCCTTCAGTTTGTCCATTGTCATGAATGATGGCAGTGATCTATAATCATTAAAGTGAAAATGAGAATCACTTTCATTAAATGGTGAGATCAGGAGGGATTTTTTTTCACATGATCACGTGGAAGAGACCATTTGATCATGAAGTTGTCTAAACACCAGAACAACTTACATATTACATTGATGAAAAGGTGGCACGAATGAGTCAAAAGGCCAATGTAAGTAAAGTAGCAGTTACAGACATCCATAACATCAATGTGAGTTCTCGTCCGTGGGCAGTGACATTGATAGTAATCGGTGGTCTTAGCTTGCTAGTACTAGCTATTATTTTATCCGTTTCCTTTGGGGCAGCCGATATTCATTTCCTTGTTGTCTGGGAAGCTATTTTCTCATTTAATCCAGATAGTACTCAACACCAAATTATACAAGAGCTTCGCTTACCACGTGTTCTTGGAGGAGCTATGGTTGGGGCTTGTTTTGCTGTTGCAGGAGCAATTATGCAAGGAATGACCCGAAATCCGTTAGCAGATTCCGGCTTGCTAGGAATAAATGCCGGAGCTGGTTTTGCTCTGGCACTTTGTTTTGCCTTTTTTCCAGGACTGCCATTTATGTATTTGATCTTGTGGTCGTTTCTTGGTGCAGGTGTAGGAGCAGGAATGGTATACGGAATTGGCTCGCTGGCTAAAGGCGGATTAACACCAGTTCGTCTCGTGTTAGCCGGTGCAGCACTGAGTGCTTTATTATCAGCACTAAGCGAAGGAATAGCCCTTTATTTTCGCATCGGTCAGGATTTAGCATTTTGGTATGCTGGGGGCGTGGCAGGGACGAAGTGGATTCAGCTTCAGATCATGTTTCCTTGGATTGCTGTTTCGATCATAGGAGCGATTGCTTTATCTCGTTCGATTACCATGCTTAGTCTTGGTGAGGACATCGCAAGAGGACTTGGTCAGAAAACCTTATTGGTAAAGCTGGTTGGGACTCTTCTTGTTTTAATTTTAGCCGGTGCAGCGGTTTCGGTAGTTGGTGCAGTAGGCTTTGTGGGGCTTATTATCCCCCATTTAACCCGTTATGTAGTGGGGGTCGATTATCGGTACATCATTCCCTGCTCAGCTATACTTGGAAGTTTACTGGTGGTTTTCGCTGATTTAGCTGCCAGAATGATTAACCCTCCCTTTGAGACACCGATTGGGGCATTAATAGCACTCATAGGTGTTCCGTTCTTTCTATATCTGGCACGTAAGGAAAGGAGGGAGCTGTAGGTTATGGAAAGTGTAACGACTACGAAAACAGAACGGCTTAGATTAAAACGTGGCTTCACGGTGATATTTATATTTAGCATTCTGATTATCATTGCTTTTATTTTAAGTATGAATACGGGATTTATTCGATTGTCTCCACTGGAATTGTTACAAACGCTGTTTGGAGCAGGTACAGACAAGCAGAATTTAATCTTGTTTGAATTTCGCCTTCCACGCATCGTGATCTCAATCTTGATTGGTGCTGGCTTAGCCGTATCAGGTTGTGTGATGCAGGGAATTTCCCGGAACGCATTAGCTGATCCTGGTATTCTCGGTATAAATGCAGGTGCTGGTTTAATGGTAATGCTATTCATTTCTTTTTATCCAACAACAGCAGCTGCACCGATCTTTTTATTGCCTGTTTTAGCTTTGATTGGTGCAGGCTTGACTGCAGCTCTTATCTACTCACTTGCCTACAAACGATACGAGGGACTTTCACCAACGAGACTTTTACTTAGCGGGATTGCTGTTGCAGCAGGGATAAGTGCTGCCATGATCGTTTTGACACTTAAAATCAGCCCGGAGAAATACCAATTTGTAGCAACATGGTTAGCTGGGAGTATATGGGGAACCAATTGGAATTTTGTTTTGTCATTACTTCCATGGATCTTGATCTTACTACCATACGTGTACTATAAGGCACGAATCATGAACGTACTAAATCTTGGAGAGCAGGCTGCCATCGGACTTGGCGTGTCTGTATCAAGAGAACAACTGGCTTTGATAGCAGCAGCAGTTGGACTTGCTGGCGCTTGTGTCGCAGTTAGTGGGGGAATTGGCTTTGTAGGACTAATTGGACCGCATCTAGCACGGCGATTGGTTGGACCACGACATCAAATATTGATCCCAACGGCAGCTCTAGCTGGGGCATTGCTTGTCATCACGGCAGATACGATTGGTCGATGGATGTTACAGCCATCAGAAATTCCGACTGGAATAGTGGTAGCTGTTATTGGTGCTCCCTATTTCCTCTATCTGTTGGCACGATCGAAAGCATAGCATGACTGTCTATATACATTGGTTGGAAATACAAAAAAGGGGGCTTTATTGAAAAACATGATAAAACGTTTCTTTGCCTATTATGTTCCTTACAAGAGATTGTTTATGCTGGATTTTGGCTGCGCAGTCTTTGCAGGTCTATTGGAGCTTTGTTTCCCACTTGCTGTTAATTATTTTGTTGACGATCTGTTGCCAGGCGGGAAATGGGATATCATTTTATGGGCATCGCTTGGCTTACTATTTATTTATGCCCTGAATACATTTTTACTTTATATTGTCAACTATTGGGGACATATGCTGGGAATAAACATTGAGACTGATATGCGCAAGAAACTATTCGATCATATACAGAAGCTGTCATTCCGCTTTTTTGATAACAACAAAACAGGTCATCTGATGTCGAGATTAACAAACGACATGAATCAAATTGGTGAGATGGCTCATCATGGACCAGAAGATTTATTCATAGCGCTGATGACTTTGACAGGTTCCTTTACACTGATGTTGTTCATTCATTGGAAACTTGCGGTATTTACCTTTGTGGTCATTCCTGTGATTATTTGGTTTGTTGTCTACTTTAATAAAAAAATGACCGAAGCCATTCACCAATTATTTACTGATATTGGAGATTTCAATGCGCGAGTGGAGGATAATGTTGGTGGCATTCGTGTTGTGAAGGCTTTTTCAAATGAGGAGCATGAGAAAACGAAGTTCGCAGTAAATAATAGTAGATTTCGTTTAACGAAGCTGGTTTCCTATAAGCTTATTGCCAAAAATGGGTCAATTAGTTATATGATGATGCGTTTTGTAACGGTTTTTGTGATGGTGTGCGGCACGTGGTACGTCATTAATAATGAGCTTACATACGGTGAGTTTATCGGCTTCTTGCTATTAACAAATGTCTTTTTCCGACCTATTGAGAAAATTAACTCTATCATAGAGAGCTACCCGCAAGGATTTGCCGGGTTCAAACGGTATGTGGAATTACTAGATACAGAACCAGACATTGCGGATGCACCTCATGCAGTTGAAATGGGGGTATTTACAAAGGCAATTCGTTTTGAAAATGTTTCATTTGGATATGAGAATGAAACGAAGGTACTAAATAACGTTCAGTTAACGATTAACAAGGGAGAAACAGTGGCCTTTGTGGGTCCATCTGGGGCGGGTAAAACGACTTTGTGCAGCCTGCTTCCGCGTTTTTATGAAGTACAAGCTGGAAAAATTATGATTGATAATGTGGACATTCGTGAGTTGAAACAGGAATCCTTGCGAAGACAGATCGGGATTGTACAGCAGGACGTATTCCTGTTTTCGGGGACAATCCGCGAAAATATTCTTTACGGGAAGCTACATGCTACAGAGAATGAGATATGGGAGGCAGTCAAAAGAGCAAGACTGGATGAATTTATTCTTGCTCAACCAGATGGATTGGATACGGTTATTGGTGAGAGGGGCGTTAAGCTGTCAGGGGGACAGAAGCAAAGGCTCTCTATTGCCCGAATTTTTATAAAAAATCCACCAATTCTTATTCTTGACGAAGCCACTTCAGCACTGGATACGGAGACAGAGGTCGCTATTCAGCAGGCGTTGACCGAGCTGTCAGAAGGAAGAACTACGCTTGTGATTGCCCATCGCTTAGCAACCATTAAAAATGCGGATCGAATCGTTGTAGTAGCAGACCAAGGAATTATAGAACAGGGAAGTCATCAACAGCTACTATCTGTAGGAGGCATATACAGTAGATTGCATGAAGCACAATTTGGTACCTAATTCTATTAATTGATGCTACATGCTTGTTTCTCTACTTGTGTGTATTACGAAAATGATTAGAAAGTTGGAGATAGGAATATGACTGAACAGCTAGAGCTATTTGATGTGACGATTATAGGGGGTGGCCCGGCTGGCATGTATACCGCTTTTTACAGTGGTATGCGTGATCTAAAAACGAAATTGATCGAGGCAAAGCCGGAGCTTGGGGGACGGATGCTCATTTATCCAGAGAAAATGATCTGGGATGTTGGTGGTGTGACCCCGATTCTATGTGAAAAATTAATCGGACAATTGGAACAGCAGGCTAGAACATTCGATCCAACAATCGTACTAGGCCAACAAATCACAGGACTTTCTCGACAAGAAGATGGAACATTTATTCTTACTGCGGCAACTGGTGAGAAGCACCATACGCGAACCATTATTTTAGCAATTGGGTACGGAATATTGACCATGCAAAAGCTAGGGATTGAGGGTGCTGATCGTTACGAAGTCACAAACCTACATTATACCGTTCAAGAGCTGGAGGTGTTCCGAGGCAAACGAGTGCTTATTTCAGGTGGTGGTAACTCTGCGGTTGACTGGGCTAATGAATTAGAACCAATTGCTGAAAAAGTAACGATTGTCCACAGACGAGATCAATTTGGCGGACATGAGAAAAACGTCTCAATGATGAGAGAATCTTCTGTAGATATACGGACACCTTATGCTGTAACACAGCTCCATAGTAATGGACAGAGTATAGAACAGGTAACGATCACCCATATGGAAACAGACGAAACTGAGCTCATCGAGGTGGATGCTGTGATTGTTAATCATGGACTAAAATGTGATTATGGTCCACTCGTCGAATGGGGGCTAGAAATGAAAGATGAGCTAGCCGTTGTGAATGGAAAGCTGGAAACGAATATACCTGGTATTTTTGCTGCGGGTGATTTTGTCGATTATGATAGTAAGGTTCGATTAATTGCTGGAGCGTTTACGGACGGGGCACTTGCTTTGAACAGTGCGAAGCTATATCTAGACCCTGAGGCGCCAAAAGTAGCATACGTTTCTTCGCACAATATTCGCTTTAAAGAAAAGAACAAGCAACTGGGATTGGATGATGATGATTACCGCAACGTATGATAAGAGGATTTTCAGCCATGCTCGTATGGTAATTATGCAGTAAACATCGTGATCATCTTTCAAAAAGAAAGCAGATAGACACAAGTCCAAATAGGGAGTGTCTGTCTGCTTTTTCATGTCTTGATAGAAAAATATTTGCTTAGCTAGCAGGACCAATTCGTTTTTTTGTAATACGGCTGAAAGGGCGCTAGGCTAACTAGACGATGAGCTGGGGGAGAGATTCAAGTAACCACTCTCTGGTCATTGCATCCGCATAATTCCATATCTCTGCTTCTATCAGATATACGTATCCATCGCGAACGGCTGGAAGGTTTTTCCACGAGGGGGTGTCCATTAGTTTATCGGTCGCTTGTTTAGATTCCACATTAGCTGATAAAAGCATGAAAATCCGATCACCAGCATATAGTGGCAAAGCTTCCTCCGAGATTTCAATAAAACCTGAACCTGAATCCAGGATTTCTTGTATTTTGGGTACAGGTTGAAAACCCAGCGGATGATAAAGTGCCGATGATAGACCTGTAGTACCCATGACATACAAATGCTTGCCATGTTCATAGATAAAGACGGAGGCGGTTTCTCCGGGTTTTATTTTGGAACGTAGCTGCTGCCACATGCTAGTAGCTTTTGTATCATACCCGTCTAACCATTTTTTTGCCTCTTTTCTCTTATCTAGTATTCTGCCAAGTGTTTGAATACGTTCAGCAAGAGGTGCAAATGAATTAAATGTAACCGTAGGGGCAATCCTTGAAATCTTTTTATATTCATTTTCGTCAGCATTAGCGAAAATAATCAAATCTGGTTTGAGAGCCATCGTTTTTTCCGGATTAATAGGTAAGCCGATATCTTGTACTTCAATTCCCCGATCTTTATAGATAGGGTGATCCATCAAAGCATATCCGCCACCGACGGCCTTCACACCTAAAGCCAGCAAATCCCCATATGTTTCTCCATGATAAATGATGCGTTTGGGATGCGAGGGAATTTTAACCTCATGACCTGTCCAGTCCTTAACTGCCTTTCCACGACGCATCAAAAGTGCATACTGCTTAGGAGCAATCCCTGTCATTTGACGAAAGCGGCGGTTGAAATAATATTCATCTGAAAATCCGACTTGGCAAGCAATTTCCCGCAGGGGACTGTTCGAATGGATTAATAATTCCTTCGAATGGTTAATGCGTAGCTCGGTCAAAAAGTCCAGCGGTTTTTTCCCCGTTAATTCTTGAAAGATCGTTGTGTATTTCCAGGGAGCTACATTAGCTAGGTGTGCAAGCTGTTTAACTGTAATGTTGTACATATAGTTTTTTTTCATATAATGAATCGTGTTTTCTACTGAGAGAGTTGAATGAAACGACTGATTGTAATGAAGATTATGTTCAAACAGAAAGCCTAGTAAGTCCTGAAAATGAAGATGCTGTTTAAACCATTCAAGCTCTGAATTATAGTTGTTTCCCGCATATAATGCTTCGGTAAGACGATTTAACCGTGAGAACGGGTATACCGCTATTTCCTGCTTGTCAGGCAAGATGTTTCCAGAATATGAGGTATGCTGGGATTCACCTATTTGGATTACGGTAAACGTAATCTGATAGAATTGAATTTCACTATCGTATCCATTTTCAATCTGAAGCGTACTTCCCGGGGGAAGTGAATAGCATTTTTCAGGCAATAATTGAAAGACGTCCGTGTCGATATGTATAGTGCCCTTTCCCTTATTAAAAATGAACAGGGTATGGTATTGAGAAGTTTCAATTTCGGACTTCCATCCTACTGGCTTAATGATCATTTCAATAGTTGATAGATGAAAAAGCAAGGAACGGAGTGGAACACAAGTAGATTTTAGCTGAGTCAATCTGTTCTCCTCCTCATTGGTGAGAATTATTATCAGTTCTGTTCATTGTATAAAAAGAAAAGAAGCTTTTCAATAATCTTTGAAAAGCTTCTTTTGTATTCTATTCACATATTTTGTAAGGGATAACCAGCTTATTTTTTAAGTAGCTTAGGTAATTCCTCTATCAGCCATTCTCTTGTTAAAGCATCACTACCAGATTTAACGATATCAAGGGAATAGACATGTCCCTGTTTTACGCCAGGTAGCTCCTTCCAAATTGCTGTTTTTAGTAAATCATCTGTAGATCTCTTCGCTTCATCAGCGATAGGAACGAGGATAAAAATCCGATCACCGGCATATTTTGGCAGAAGCTCCATGGATATTTCTTTAAATCCTGTATTATTGTTCAATATTTCTTGAATAGGTGCGGTTGGTTTAAAGCCATTTGGCTGGTATAGCACTTGTGAAAGCCCTGTGCTTGCCATGACAAATAACCGATTTCCAGGATAATAGGTGAACACAGAAGCAGTCTCGTCATTTCCTATCCCTGCTGCATGTAACTCATCCCACATCTTGTTATCCTTGGCATGGTAACCAGCCAGCCACTCCTTTGCTTGTTGCTCTTTCCCAACAATGCTACCTAATAAAGTGATACGTTCGTCCATCGGTGCAAAGGTATCGAACATAATCGTAGGTGCAATTTTAGAAAGCTGTTCGTATTCCTTTTCATCTGTACTTCCAATAATAATTAAGTCTGGTTCAAGACCCAACGCTTTTTCAAGGTTGATTGGAAAGCCGACATCTACAGTGTGTTGTTTGACTTTATCTTCATAAACTGTGTCTGTAATCCAATTGGAGGACGTACCGACAGCATTTATCTGTAGGGCTACTAAATCACTAAATGTTTCGCCAGCAAAAATGATGCGTTGTGGTGCAACAGGAATCACTACAGAATGCCCTTTATAATCTGTATATTTTTGTGTAGAAACAGTTGTATCCTTCATATCTGGTTTTGCGTTCTCAGAAGGGGTAGGTGTATTTTTGGGAATGGTTTGTATCGAAATTTTTTCTGTGCTGCTTTTCTGCTCTTCTGAAGGGCTACCACAGCCCACTGACACTGCTCCAATCATTGCAATCATACAAAAATTAACGATATATTTTCGGATTTGAATCATTGTACACGTTCCTCCAGCATGCTCATGTTATTTTAAAGTAATGATTATCATTATCAGCAACTAAATGAATAATAAAGGATGATTTTCAGTAACTCAATGGACAAACGCAATCCATCCATTTTATTTTGTACAAAAGGGAGAAGGGAAGTAGGGAGGGGGATGTAGGGAAGAAGAGATAGGCTGGATTGACATCATCTTCAAACAGTTTTAGGGACCAAAACATGTAGAAAAAATATTATTGTGATGATAAAATCTTATTATCTTTTTTATCGCTAACAATGATGGAAAACGGAGAAATACAGCATGCAGAATAAAACAGTATTACAGATGTATGTTCCACTCGTCTCCTTTATCGCCTCCATTCTCGGCAAGCACTCAGAGGTTGTATTACACGACTTATCACAGCAGGAAACCTCTATTATCGCGATTGAGAATGGACATATTAGTGGGAGAAAAATAGGGGATGCACCGACGAATCTGGTCTTACAGGTGCTACAGGATAAGACCTATTTAAAAAAGGAATTTATTGCAAACTATAAGGCATACGGTAAAAATGGGAAGGTTTTTCGTTCATGGAGCTATTTCATTAAAAATCCAGCAAATGAACTAATCGGTGTGCTTTGTGTCAATTCGGATGTGGAACATTTTGAAAAAGCAAAAGAGTGGATCGATAGCTTTTTACACATCGGGGAGCAACAGCAGGAGGTAGATCAAACAGGACGTAGAGATACAGAACACCTGCCGGAGCACCTGCATGGTCAGGCGGAGGATGTACTTGCTAGCATGATCCATCAAACGATGATGGATATACCAACTCCACCGGAACGGATGACGGTGCAAGAGAAAATGGAGATTGTGAAAAAATTGTACCATCAGGGTGCTTTTCAGTTAAAAGGCGGGGTACATGCGATCTCTAAGCAATTAAAATCCTCAGAACCTACTATTTATCGGTATTTACACAAAATCAAAGAAGAAGAGAAGGACTTATTTTAACGAAAAGGAAGACGGCTATGAGAGATATGAGCAAAAAGATTGTACAGCTATTAGAAAAAGAATTGGTTGTTGCTCTTGGGTGCACGGAGCCTGTAGCGATTGCTTGGGCAGCCTCTGTCGCCAAAAGTTATCTGGAAGCCGCCATTACCTCTATTGATGTAACAATTAGTGCTAATGTGATGAAAAATGCTATGGCAGTTGGAATACCCGGTATGCAACAAACCGGCATAGATTTTGTGTCTGCATTAGGTGCTTTGGCAGGCGATCATGAGCGAAAGCTGGAAGTATTGAAGAATGTCGTACCTGAAGCTGAACAACAGGCGCTCGAATTCGTTGAAGCTGGTAATGTCACGATCCAATTAGCGGACACTCCCAAAAAACTATACATTGAAGTAACTGTCCACACAGCCTCTGATTACGCCAAAGTGATCATAGAAGATATGCATACAGAGATCAGACGGATTGAAGTGAGTGGAGCCACTGTATTTGAAAAGGAATGCGATTACTATCATGAGCAGGGCGGAAAAGAAAAAGACATATGTGAAACCCTGACACTAGATAGTATCTATCAATTTGTTATGGAAATACCTCTTGATGATCTGACTCTGGTCAAACAAAGTATTGAGCTAAATAGAGCAATTTGCAACGAGGGTCTGAAAAACAACTACGGTTTACAAGTCGGTAAAATCCTCAAGGATAATGTTGCCAAGGGATTATTGTCTGATGACTTAATTACTCATGCCATGTCATTAACTGCCGCAGGTTCAGATGCACGGATGGCAGGAATCATGCTACCGGTTATGTCAAATTCGGGTAGCGGGAATCAGGGAATCTCTGTAACCATGCCGGTGGTAGCTGTTGCAGACAAATTGGGATCATCCGATGAACAGATGATTCGAGCCGTTACCTTTAGTCATTTAGTAGCCATTTGGATTAAATCAAAATTCGGTAGATTATCTGCATTGTGTGGGGTGACTGTTGCGGGAGCTAGCGCGGCTGCGGCGATTACGTATCTACTCGGCGGTAATCTCAATCAAATCTCTTTTGCCATTCAAAATACGATTGGAAATGTAACAGGTATGCTTTGTGATGGGGCAAAAGCAGGCTGTGCTATGAAGGTGTCTACCTGTACAGGAGCAGCCGTACAATCAGCTCTGCTGGCGTCACAGGGGATGGGGGTACCGGGAACAAATGGGATTATTGATGAAGGATTAGAAAAAACCATTGATAACTTCTGCCGACTAGGGAATGAAGGCTCTGGCAAAATGGATGAGCTGATGCTTGAGATGATGGTTAAGAAGCAAAAGAAATAAACAAGGACTATCATGTAATCTATAAGTGGGTCAATTGTGGCAATTTATGGATTACATGATAGGTAAGATCATGTAAAAAATTTTCGGTATAAATGAAATTTAAAGGATTGTTGAGTTGATTTTTAACATTCGATAAAGCTCATCAAGCTTTTGTATTTGATAGGTTGGCACAATATCAGTGTCATTAGGTTTCAATTCGGGATTGAACCAACAGGTGTCTAGACCGGCTAGCTGTCCGCCTTTTATATCCGCGCTTAGGGAATCTCCGATCAGTAAGCCTTTTTCTACGGAGAAATTAGGAATTCGGGCAAAGACGTAATCAAAATATTCCTTCATTGGCTTCTGAAACCCAGTATCCTCCGAAACAAAAATATCCTTACATAACGGATATAATCCTGAATCACGTAAGCGTTTATACTGAGTCTTGGAAACACCATTCGTAACAATATATATATCATAATGACTGTGAAGGCTTGTTATTAATTCAAAGGCCCCAGTAACCAGCTGATGTCCCTCTTCTAGGTAGCTACGATAGTTTTTCTCCAATAAGGCTCCATCAACCTCTTGATCATATTCCTTAAGTAGAATGGAAAAGCGTGTATTTATTACCTCATCTCGATCTATTTTTCCTTCCTCAAAGTCTCTCCATAGACCTTGGTTTATGCTTTTATAACGTGCTTCAATTTCAGGGGTTAAGAGAATGTTTTGATCCTTGAAAAGGAAGTGTAACGCTAAGTTTTCTGCTGCACCAAAATCTAAAAGTGTATCATCTACATCAAATAATAAGGTTTGATAATTTTTCAAAGCTCTCCCTCATTTTCTTACTTGTTGTTTTGTTTTTTAGTATAGCATTTTTTATTTTGTTATTTTAAAAAATGGAATTATGAATCAAAAAATGAAATATTCTGCAAAACTCGATAACAATAGAAATAACATGGATGCACTCGTCCTGCGGTGGCAATGCTAGCTGTTAGAATCCCTTTGATTGGGGTAAATAGCATATATAGCATACAAAAGGAGAGCAGCGGATGAAAATTATTATTATTGGTGGCGTTGCAGCCGGTATGAGTGCGGCAGCTAAAGCAAAGCGAATGCATAAAGACGCAGAGATTATTGTCTATGAAATGACGGAAGAGGTATCGTTTGGTGCATGTGGGTTGCCTTATTTCGTGGGAAATTTCTTTGAGAACCCTAACCAAATGATAGCCCGTACAAAAGAGCAATTTGCAGATTCGGGGATTTTGGTCCATACGAAGCATCAAGTGACTTCGCTTCATCCACAGACGAAAACCATTCGAGTAAAATCGTTAAAAACCGATCAAGAGTTTGATGATCAATATGACAAGGTTATGATTGCTACGGGAGCGTCTGCGGTTGTACCTCCGTTTGATAACAAAGACCTTGTGAACATTTTCACGCTAAAGAGTATGCAGGATGGTGTAGCCTTAAAAGAAATAGCAATGAAGCCTGATTATAAACGAGTAGTGGTCATCGGTGGGGGTTATATCGGGATGGAAGTCGTGGAAGCTATGCAAAATCTAGGGAAAGAGGTACGATTGATCCAAGCAGATAGCCGTGTGCTTCCTGAAACATTCGATGAAGAAATCACCGAGATCATGTCCGAAGGAATTCTTCGTAAAGGTGTACTTTTACATACGGAAGAGCGTGTGCAGGGTTTTGTCGGAGAAATGAGAGTAGAGCGTGTAATAACGGATCAGGGTCAATATCCAGCTGATATCGTAGTGATAGCTACCGGTGTGCGTCCGAACACGCAATTTCTTAAAGAGACAGGGATTACTATGCTGGAAAATGGAGCGCTTGTAATTAATGGGCATGGAGAGACTTCTCTTCCAGATGTCTATGCCGCTGGGGATTGTGCCACGGTCTATCATTTGGTAAAAAAGCAATCAGTCTACATCCCGTTAGCCACCACAGCCAATAAACTAGGGCGCATTGTAGGAGAAAATCTTGTGGGTCATAACAGCCATTTTCCCGGAACATTAGGCTCTGCCTGCATAAAGGTACTAGATTTGGAAGCAGGTCGTACAGGACTTTCAGAAAAGGAAGCAAAGGAGCTGGGGCTTTCCTATAACACAATCATGATTCGTGACAAAAATCAGACCAATTATTATCCGGGTCAGGTAGACATTCATGTGAAACTGATTTATGATGCAAAGACAAAGGTCATTCTTGGTGGACAAATCATTGGGAAACAAGGGGCTGTCTTACGGGTTGATGTGCTCGCAGCTGCCATTCACAACAAGATGACAACTGAAGATTTAGGAATGCTTGATCTATGCTACTCTCCACCATTTTCCCGAACATGGGATGTGCTTAATATAGCGGGGAATGTAGCAAAATGATCGAAGAGTAAAGAATCTAGGGGAGGATCAATAATGAACAGACAGGTTATTCATACCGAAAAAGCACCTCAAGCTATTGGACCATACTCACAAGCTATTGTAGTAAATGGCATGGCTTATACTTCAGGTCAATTAGGGTTTAAGCCAGGTACCGCAGACCTATTTGAAACAGTAGAAGAACAGACTCATCAAGCGATGAAGAATTTGCAGGCTATCTTAGAAGAAGCGGGTACAAGCTTGAAGAATGTAGTGAAAACGACTGTATTTGTTCAGGATTTGAACGACTTTGCCAAAGTAAATGAAGCCTATCATACATATTTTCAACAAGCTGCTCCTGCACGTAGTTGCGTACAAGTTGCTGCCTTGCCTAAAGGTGCGCTAGTAGAGATTGAAGCGATTGCAGTCGTTGAGTAAGAGCAGAGTAGTAGGTTAGGTTTTTAGGAAAAGCACCTTTGCTTATCATGAAGCATAGGTGCTTTTTTAGTATTAATTCTTGCTTACCGGTTTAACATTCGATATGATAGACTAATAACAAAAGAACGTTTGTTCGGTTCGGTATTAAGGAGGAAAAGTAAATGAATAGATGTGGTTGGGTAAATCAAGACCCCTTGTACATCGATTATCATGACAAGGAATGGGGCGTACCAGTCTACGATGATCGGTTACTCTTTGAATATATAAATTTGGAAGGGTCTCAAGCAGGACTTAGTTGGTACACCATCTTAAAAAAAAGAGAGAACTATCGTCTAGCTTTCGATCAATTCGAGCCATCCAAAATTATTGCCTACGATGACAAGAAAATAGCAGAGCTGATGAATAATGAAGGAATTGTGAGAAACAAGCTTAAAATACAAGCCGTTATTACCAACGCGAAGGCGTATTTTGCTATTGTAGATGAATTTGGATCGTTTAGCACATACATATGGTCATTTGTAGATGGAAATCCTATCCAAAATCATCCGTCTAGTTTACAAGACGTTCCGGTAACCACAGAAATTAGTGATAGGTTAAGCAAAGATTTGAAGAAGCGTGGTTTCAAGTTTGTTGGTTCTACGATTTGTTATGCCTTTATGCAGGCTGTTGGAATGGTAAATGATCATGTTCAAGACTGCCATTGCTATCAAAAGCAAGTAGCAGAGAAGAAATAAAGACCCTCTTCTAATTCATCTGTAAGAAATCCACAGGTATGTTATTTGCTACAACCGTTATTACATGCTCTTAGCTACCAGCGTTACAACAAAATCAGTTTGGATAGTACTTACATGTTTGGCGTTTGGTGACTTATTCGATCATGGGGTAACGTGAAACATAGGAACGCTCCAATTGCAGGCATTGCAAGAATCACACATAAAATAGGAAAAAGACCAATTCGATCAGCTAGCATTCCCAACACTAGTAAGCAAATGCCTGATAAACCACCCGTAAATCCAATAACAAGGCTAGAAGCCATCCCAGCACGTTTTGGCATTAAATCCTGGGCGAAAACAACAGCAACTGAGAAGGTAGACATGAGTACTAGTCCGAGTGTAAACAGCAGAAGCATCGCTGTAAAGCCATTCATCCACGGGAGAAGCAAGGCAAGGGGTGCACTAAGGATGAGAGACAATTGGAGAACTCGGCGCATGCCAAAACGGTCACCTAATGATCCTCCAGCTAGCGTGCCGATTGCTCCACCTAGTAAGAAAAGAAAGCTGTAGACCCATACATCCGATTCTTTCGTGCCATAGGTAGCTATTAGAAAAAGGGGAAAGAACATGACAATTCCTGCATTGGCTAAGGTTCTACAGGCGATCACTGTAACTAAAGCCTTAAGACCAGGCTTAATGGGTGGTTTTTCTGTAGCTTCAAGGAGGTTGTTTTTGACTTGCAAGGCTCCATTTCTCTTTGCAAAAAAGAAAAAGACACAAGCAAACACCATTGCGATGCTATACAACCAGATCGTTCCACCAAGACCGGTCAGGGAGAGGAACCACAAACTCAGCGGGGCCAAAGCCATTCCTGCATTCCCACCAATTTGAAAGATGGATTGAATGGTACCACGTTGCAAGCCTGGTAGTTGATGAACGCATTTGTTAGCGTCAGGATGATACGCCGCTGATCCGAGAGAAGCGATCATGACTGCGAATAATAACCAATAAAAATTGCCACTCCATGAAATCGCGTAAATGCCAGTACCTAGCATAAGAAATCCTAGAGGAATGAACCACGGTTTTTCACGTTGGTCTGAAAATAATGCGAGAAATGGTTGGAAAAAACCACCGAATAGATTGTTTACTAGTACAAGTAAACTCATTTGGGTGTAGGTAAGTCCGTAATACAGATGAAGTAAAGGTAAAATGGCTACAAGAACGCCGTTAAAAAAATCATTAGCCAGATGAGAGACACTTAATAGACCTAATCTGACTTTCATTTGTGCATACAAAAGGAATCCCCCTAATCGCCATCCATTTTCTATAGATACTTGTTGATATGGATAATCATATATCCATCTATTTAGAGATACAATCGTTTTGTGAAAATTCAAGTAAATCTTTCCCTGATTAGAGATTCTCTTTTACAAGGAAAGAAAATAGGGGGACTTGCATATGGTGAAAAGAGTAGCGGTCATTGGAGCAGACGTAATGGGGCACGGTATCGCTTTGGCATATGCCAGTGCTGGAATACAAGTCAACTTATTTGATCCAGATGAACGTATGCGTCAAAAACGATTAACTTGCTAGAAACGAGCATGAATCTGTTATGTTGAAACTGGAAAACTTGGAGTTAAGACAGGAAAAGGATTATTCACCTATACAGATGAAAAAATATCACGAGAAACGTACAGGCGTGATGTGCATTTTCTGCGTTTGTTAGCCTTACAACAAGAACATGATCTTGTATGAATACTTTCATGAGTAAAAGTAAGAACATCAGTGAAATGGAGGTTGTAGTATGACTGCTACTTCAATCAATAAAGGGATGTTTATGTATGCATGGACGGTTTATGAGGTCGGGACAGAGCATATTTTAACTGATATGCAAAGAATGGGGTGCGATACGGTGGTGCTAAATAGCAGCTACCATCAGGGACGGTTTTTTCAATCCCAAGCCGAGCAGTTTCTACAAGTACCACACGCAGGAATATTTTTTAGGCCCGATCCAACACGCTATGGTCGAATACAGCCAGTTGTACATCGTTCGATAGCAAAAGAGGAATTATTCCCACGGATGAGGGAAGCATGTCAAAAGCAAAATATGCATTTTCATACTTGGTGGGTAGGTGTGCATAATTCTGCAATAGGTAGCCAATTTCCTGAATTATGTGTTCAAAATGTATGGAAAGATACGTTTACATACAATTTATGCCCAGCTCAGCCAGACGTAAAGGAATATATAACAGCTTTATTCGAAGATACATTAATTCATGTTCAACCAGAACGGATTATGGTAGAAGCAGCTGCTTTTATGACGATGAAGCATGGCGGCCATCATGAGATAAATCTGTTGCATATAGGTGAAGCGGCGCAATGGTTACTTTCACTTTGTTTCTGTCCAGCATGTAAGCACACTGCGACGGAGAGCGGCATTGATGGAGATGCTGTACAAGAGTTGTCGAAACGCTTGCTCCAACCGATGCTAGCTCAAGATTACGGCCCACTCCCAGAAGAAGGTAGCCAAATCGCATACCTGATGCTCTCTTATCCTGAACTGTATGCATACCAGCAATCTCGTGAACAAACCATTACAGACCTAGTTGCTAGCCTGCATGAAATTGCAGGACGTTATCAGGTAAAAATAGATTACATTCCATCCTCTACACCGTTTTCTGTAAACCAATCCTTCTATGAGGGCGTGTCGTTACGAAACATTGCGTCCTATGTCGATCGTTTTGTTCCATTAATGTATACAGACCAGTCTGACTCTCTTCGGTACGGAGTTCAAAATCTGCGATTACACGATCCTCGACAAGAGGTTGGTGTTGCGCTTTCTCTACATCATCAACGAATGAAATCAAAGGGGGCTTTGATAGAGAAGGTGAAAACCGCGGTAGAAGAGGGAGCGAGTTGTCTATATTATTATAATTATAGTTTAGCAAATGACAGACGATTATCCTGGGTTCGAGCAGCCAACGAATCTGTTTAGCCAA
Organism: Brevibacillus laterosporus DSM 25; assembly: GCF_002706795.1. Taxonomy (NCBI): domain Bacteria; kingdom Bacillati; phylum Bacillota; class Bacilli; order Caryophanales; family Paenibacillaceae; genus Brevibacillus; species Brevibacillus laterosporus. The sequence continues at coordinate 5,373,558 of NZ_CP017705.1, read as the reverse complement.
GTTACATAAGATAAGTCGACTTTTTGTCACGTCTACGTCCGAATTTCAAATATTCGGGCGTTTTTTGCTGATACGGGATGAATCAATTTTAGCCAAAAACCTGATGTGGAGATAGAAAGTTATTACCTGTCAATGTGCATAAAATCTCCTTTTCGGGAAAAAAATATATGATATTCTAGCAATTTATTTAGGAGGAAAATACACATGGCAAAACCAGACGATCGTTCTGACAATGTCGCAAAGCTAAAACAAATGATCGAAAACACACAACAAAATATTAGCGAGACAAAAGATTACCTGCAAGCGCATGGGGACGAAATCTCCAATAAGGAACGCTCAGACCTAGAAAATAAAAACGCTCGTCGTGAAAACAGTTTAGATTCTTTCAGTTCCGAGGTTGAAGACGAACTGCAATAAGAAGGCATATATCTGATGTAATTGAGTGACCGTTAGTGCCAAGTGTACTGCGGTTTTTTTATATAGAGTAGCAATTTTGCATATCATTTCCCTTTCCTTTTTATTTTTAGTATAATAAACTTATTTTCAATCGTTCTTATTGTGAATATCAACTATGAATGGAAATAGGAAGTTTGTTGGTGCAGAGAGGGGATTTAACATGAAAAAACCTGAAGATACACGTGTCGTTGTCGGGATGTCCGGTGGGGTCGATTCTTCCGTGACCGCTTTGCTTCTCAAGGAACAAGGCTACGACGTAATCGGCATCTTCATGAAGAACTGGGACGATACGGACGAATTTGGTCATTGTACAGCAGAAGAGGATTATCATGATGTGCGCCGTGTATGTGACCAAATAGGTATACCTTACTATACAGTTAATTTTGAGAAAGAATATATGGATAAGGTATTCTCCTATTTTTTAGATGAATATAAAAGTGGACGAACACCTAATCCAGATGTAATGTGTAACCGAGAGATTAAGTTCGGTGAATTCTTGAACAAAGTCATGGACTTGGGTGCTGACTATGTAGCAACGGGTCACTATGCGCGTGTGGAACTACGTGATGGTGAATATAAATTGCTAAGAGGCGTTGACGAAAATAAAGATCAAACCTACTTTTTGAATCAATTGGGTCAGAAACAATTAGCTAAGACCCTGTTTCCGATTGGACATTTACCAAAAAAGCAAGTTCGTGAAATTGCTGATCGAGCAGGTCTTGCTACAGCTAAGAAAAAAGATAGCACAGGCATCTGCTTTATCGGAGAACGTAATTTCCGTGAGTTCCTCCAAAACTATCTGCCTGCGAAACCAGGCAAGATTGAAACAACAGATGGAGAGGTTATCGGAAGCCACGATGGCTTGATGTACTACACATTAGGACAACGACAAGGTCTTGGCATTGGTGGAGGAGCAGGAGAAGGACTGCCATGGTTTGTAGTTGACAAGGATTTAGAGAGAAACGTTCTCATTGTCGGACAAGGCTCTAACCATCCTTGGCTTTACTCATCTTATCTGATCGCTGAACAAGTGAAGTGGGTAAGTGATGAGCCAAAAGAAGATGTATTGACCTGCATGGCTAAATTCCGTTATCGTCAACCGGATCAACAGGTTACGGTTCGTCGCATTGAAAATGGTACCTACAAGGTCGAATTTGCAGAACCACAAAAAGCGGTAACTCCTGGGCAAGCAGTTGTCTTTTACCAAGGTGAAGAGTGCCTGGGTGGGGGTACCATTGATAAGGTATATATAGATGCGAAGGAAGCGGCAAAAGCTAACGCACAAGCTTAGTCGCAAGGAGGAACCGGATGGACAGTACAAAGAAATCGAAATTGCTGATCATCGGATTTTTGGTCGTAAGCGTACTAGCAGTTATTGCGGCATTCTTTGGATTTAGACAAGCAAAAGATGCGAATGTAGATACAATCAAGCAGGCAATTGCTCAGCGAGGCGGACAAGTTACTTCTGCTACTGTAATACCACTAGAAAAAAGCCCTTTTGACAAAAGTAATAAGGGTAACACGATTTATCAGGTAGAATATCAAAAAGCGAATAAAAGCTATGTTGCCTATTATCGAGCTTTTAATGAGCTGTCTATTATTCGTGAACCGGAAAAGTGGATTTATCCAGACGAGAAAAAATAAGGGGACGTCTATTAGAAGGAAGCGAATCAATAATTTCGATGATAATCAGAAAAAGCAGGTGAGGAGCGAAAACTCCTTCCTGCTTTTTTTGTATACTTTTAAGGCTTGAGCTGTTGCTTTGTACTGTATCAAGCTGATTTCTTAAAAGCGAATGGATAGATTAAAATAGCACTAAAGAAAAGTCCCATCCCCAGTAAAAGTGTTTCTAAATCTGCTATTCCTGTTTTAATCACCCACAATGAGTAAAGCGTTGCTAAAATTCCAACGCAACCATCCAGCACCCTTGTCCGTGTTTCACCTATACGATAAGTTTCACCCGTATAAACCAACTTCAGTTGATAGAGGGCAGATACAATATACGGAATCAGATAAGCTAGGGTTGCTACCGTGATGACAAAGGTAAACGCACCTGCGATCGTGTTAGAAATGGTGGAGAAGACAAAGAGCTGTGTGCATAAATTGGTAATTAATAGGGCTTGAGCCGGACTACCATGTTGATTCGTTTTTTCAAAGATTTTAGGGAACATCCCTGCTTGAGCTGCTTGATAAGATACCTCAGAACCTACTAAAATCCAGCCAATAGTTGTCCCCATTAGGGAGAAAATCGCTAGTAGAGCCAACACAATGCCTCCAGTAGGTCCCATAATAGCAACGAGTGCATCTGCTAGTGGTTTATCTGAATGACGAAGTGCTTCTACAGGTAGCACCCCCATGGTCAGTAATGTGATTAATACATAAATAAAAACAACAATTACTAATCCAAGGATGGTAGCTATTTTTACATCTCGCTGAGAGCGAGCTCGTGCTGATAGAATCGAAGCAGACTCTATTCCCACAAATGCCCATAGCGTTGAAATAGCGGCTAGATTGATTTGTTCAAGTAATCCATGCTCTACTGTAGAACCAGCTTCAGACATCGGATAATAGAACGAACCCATCATAGACCATTGGAAAATGGAAAGAGCAGCAACCATGAAAAAGACAAATCCGATCACTTTTGTGGCTGTTGCCATAAAATTAAGTCTGCCGGCTACTAGGGTGTTACGGCATAAAATGAAATGTGTCCCCCATAAGTAGATCGTACAGACTAAAAAGGTGATTAGTTTTCCCGTTTCAACCGGAAAAGAGCCAATTTGAAATAAAACGCTCGTTTGTTTCATGATAGGGAAAAAGGTGGAAAGATATCCGGCAAATGTTGTGATAATCGCTACATTTCCTGACCAATTCGCTACCCAATAACCCCAAGCAATTGTAAAACCAAATACTTTACCCCGTCTTGGATTGCGAAACAAGGCAGAGGCATAACTTTGTGGGCCTGCAGTAAGATCAGGTCGACGAATTGCTAAATTCCCAAAGACGAGCCCAATTAATAAGACTCCAAATCCGGTAAGCAACCATGCTAAGGTGACTGCTAAGGGACTAGCTAGTCTTGCTAAGGAACCCGGTAGCATAAAGATTCCTGAACCCACCATATTACCTACCACAATGGCGGTTAGCATCCAAGCTCCCCATTTTTTTGTTGTCATTGATGTTCCCTCCATGTTGCAAAAAACACGAACAAATCATAGCAGATGATTAATATTTATGCAATCAAACAGGATATTTACATATTTGTCTTAGAAAAAGGAATTTTCAGAAAATAAATAGAATTCCTTATTAAATAACAGTTACATCTAAGGGAGGGATTTATCATGTCAACAGATAAGCTAAGAGAAAATGAAATAATTGAGATTCCGTCGCTGTATAACTTTGCATCTGAAGTAGAGAGATATGCTCTCCTTCATCCCGAAAAGGCTGCACTTGTGATTGTCTCAGAAGATGGGAAGGAAGAAATGCTTTCCTACGAGCAATTACGCATTTATATGAACAAACTTGTGAACGCTTTCTTGAACTGTGGAATTGCTCGCTATGATAAAGTGCTTGTATTAGTACCACGTGGGATAGAAGCATATGGTATTTATTTAGCTTTACTTAAAATGGGTGTTGTCGTCATGCCCGGCTCTGAAATGCTCAGGGGGAAGGATATTGCGTACCGTGCTAATCATGCAGAGGCTAAAGCAATTATTGCTACAAAAGAACTGCTATCCGAAATAGATGGCATTCGAAGCGAGTGTGAGTCACTAGCGTATTTTATTTCAGTGGGGGAGCATAGAGAAGGATGGCAGGAGTTATCTGATATTCTAGAAGGAGCAGCAGAAGAAGCCCAGAGCGTAGTTACAGGCTCGGATGAGCTTGCCTTCTTATCTTACACGTCTGGTACGACTGGTGGTCCCAAAGGTGTCTTGCATGTGCACGGTTGGCCGTTTGCTCATTTGGCTGTTGCAGCTACATACTGGCTTGACGTTCAAGAGAATGATCTGGTTTGGGCAACAGCAGGTCCTGGATGGGCAAAGTGGATATGGAGTCCTTTTGTATCCACATTAGGCAAAGGTGCAACCGCGTTTGTCTATAAGGGTAAATTTAGACCTGATACCTATTTATCTTTGTTACAAAAATATCCCATTTCAGTTTTGTGTGCCACTCCGACGGAATACCGGCTGGTAGCGAAAATGCCAGATCTGGCAAGCTATAAGCTTACAGCTTTACGCTCTGCTTGTTCAGCAGGTGAACCTTTAAATCGTGAGGTAATCGAGACGTTCCGACGTACATTTAACCTGACTGTACGAGACGGATACGGGCAAACAGAAAGTACTTTGCTGGTAGGAACATTTGTTGGAATGGAACCACGTCCGGGTTCGATGGGGCGCCCTTCTCCCGTGGTACGAATTGCGATTATCGACGAGGAAGGCAACGAAGTGAAAAAAGGGGAGGTGGGAGATATTGCTGTCGATCGAGAAATGATAGCCTTATTTAAAGGCTATTTGAACGATCCAGAACGAACACAGCGAGCGTTTCGAGGTGATTGGTATGTAACGGGGGATCAGGGGTGTCAGGATGAGGATGGTTATATTTGGTTTGAGGGTCGTTCCGATGACATTATTATCTCGTCTGGTTATACCATTGGGCCGTTTGAGGTAGAAGATGCTTTAGTAAAGCATGAGGCCGTAGCAGAATGCGCAGCAGTAGCTAGTCCAGATCCCGATCGCGGACAGATTGTAAAAGCCTTTATCGTATTAAAACAAGGAGTGGAAGCTTCTGATGAATTGATTATTCAATTACAGGAGCATGTAAAAAGCTTAACGGCCCCTTATAAATATCCACGCAAAATTGAGTTCGTCAGTGAGTTGCCCAAAACGACTTCTGGTAAAATCAGAAGGATAGAGCTACGCCAGTCTGAAAGGTCTTCAGAGAGAATGAAATAGGATTAAAGATCATGTAAAAAGACGCCTTCATTCTGGCGTCTTTTTACTCTGTTATAAATCAGATATAGAGATGGTGACTCATATAGGAGACGGCTATATTCTTAGCTACCTAATTTCTAGTGATGGATATAATTCTGCCATTATTCACCAGCTCCTATATGAAATAGGCCATTTCTTACTCGGGTGTCTCAGTGCCTAGCAGCGGGAGCCGCAGCCATCGAAGCAGCAACTGATAATCACCAGTAGAATGAACAACACTAGGATACAAGAGAAATCGCCACAACCATTACCACCAAAGATACTTGACATTTTATATCACCCTCCTTTGTCTCTGCCCTATATCAATATGTCATGAATGGGTGGATGGTTATTGACAGAGATAAAGTTTTTGCGCCCAAAAAGATGGAAGCTTGGGCGAAAACAGGTTATGGTAAGGATTAAGAAAAGGTAAAGGAGGGAATGAACATGGGGGAGTGCAAGCTAGATCACAGTCAGGCGGATGTCTTGCAAAAATGGGCGGATCAACAGGCTTACGTACCAAAAGCATTGGCAGAGCAGATACAGGTATTTTTGCAAAAGGATCTGTCTCAGTCAACTTTAAACGAACTGTTTCATGCGCTTAAAAAATACGACTTGGCAGGAGACAGCGAGCGTGAAGTTCGCAACAAAAAGTTACTGGACTGGGTCTCTTTGCCGTAGATGAGAAAAAGCACTCTTTACGCAGAGAGTGCTTTTTTATCGATACTAATTTATAGTGGCGTAGGCGATTATAAATCATAAATTTGCTTTCATTGGTATGTTACTATTGAGCATGCTATTGCAAAGGTATTATCGAGGATTGTTGTGGGTCGTATTTTCTTTTGTTTTTGGTGGAGTGCTACGTGATCCAGCAGAAGCAGTAGTCGGACGTTTCGTTGTATTGTTATGTTTGGACATTGTGACACCCCCTTTCTACACAAAACCAATCTGACCCATAGTATGGCTTGTCTTGTTACAATCATTCATTATCCCCAAGAATAGGAATTTATTTTGTGAAGGGAGGGAAGAGAAGCAACGTGCGAGAAATCATAGATTACCAAAAAATGATTCAGGTAGATTTATTACAGACAGAATACTCGATATTCTATTTGTATACGCCATTGTGTGGAACCTGTCAAATTGCTAGTCTGATGGTTACGATGCTAGAGCAGCTCTTTCCAGAGGTAGTGTTTTATCGAGTTAATATTAATGTTCATAAAAAGCTAGCACAAGACTGGCAAATTACCAGTGTCCCTTGTCTCATTATTTACCAGCGTGATAGAGAAGTAGCACGAAAATATGCTTTTGAATCCGTGCCGGATCTATATTCTTGGCTAAAATCCTTTTCTAAAGTTCACTAGTAATCGGGTATATGCCCGATAAAATAATTTTCTAACTCTTCAAAAAATAATTGATTAATGGTAACATAGTTAAGTGTGTAGATACTTGTAGAAGGTAAAGGGGGATTCTGTGTGAAAGGTAACATAAGACAAGCAAAGTTCGTTTTGGCCTTATTTTCAACGCTTATGCTTTTGATTGCAACCGCCTGTAGTCAGACTAGCACGGCTCCAGCTAACAACCAAAGCGGAGCAGCTTCTGAACCTCAATCGACTGCAAATGAAGCTAAAGTCATTAAAGTCGGAATTGTGCAAATAATCGAACATCCTGCATTAGATGCAGCGAAGGACGGATTTATAGCCAAAATGAAGGCAAACGGTTTTGAGGAAAATAAAACCGTGGTATATGATCTTCAATCTGCGCAGGGCAATATGGATACAGCGATTCAAATTGCCAAAAAATTCGCTGGCGACAAGGTTGATCTCATTCTTGCTATTGGCACCCCAGCTGTTCAAGCAGCAGCACAAACAACCACAGATATCCCTATTCTGTTTACCGCAGTGACCGACCCAGTAACTGCCGGATTAGTTAATTCAATGGATAAACCAGGTGGTAATGTATCGGGTACTACAGACATGAATCCCATAGAAGAGCAATTATCGTTGATTAAAAAATTAAAAGCAGATGCAAAAAATGTAGGTGTAATTTATAACTCTGGGGAAGTTAATTCAAAAGTACAGGTAGATAAAGCTAAAGAGGTAGCTGGAAAATTAGGTCTGACAATTATAGAAGCTGCGATAACAAACCCAACAGAGGTAAAGCAAGCCGCAGAGTCTATGGTAGGTAAAGTAGATTCCTTTTATGTACCAACAGATAATATGGTAGTGTCCTCTATATCAGCAGTTGTAAGTGTAGCCGAAGCACAAAAAATCCCTGTGGTCGCTGGAGAAGAAAACTCTGTAAAGAGTGGGGCAATTACTACTTTTGGTATTGATTATAGTCAGCTTGGTGCCCAAACAGGAGATATGGCTGCTAACATTCTTAAAGGAGAAAGTAAGGTTGGCGATATGCCAGTGGAGTCCCAAAAAGAAATGAAGTTGGTCATCAATAAGAAGGCTGCTGAAAAAATGGGCATTACATTGCCAAAGGATCTAATAGACCAAGCTGTACAAACCTTTGACCAATAGGCAAATGATATAGGAACCAAAGAGGAGGAAGCAATGACCATTGCAATCGTTGGCGCATTCGAACAAGGTCTACTCTTCGCAGTCATGGTGCTAGGCGTTTTTTTAACCTTTCGAATTCTGAATTTTCCTGATTTGACGGTAGACGGAAGTTTTGCCATGGGAGGAGCCATCGCAGCTACAGTTATCATAGATGGAATGAATCCGTTTTTAGCAACCTTACTTGCAATGGTAGGTGGTGCGCTTGCAGGAATATTTACTGGGATTCTGACAACAAAGGGGAAAATAAATGGCCTCTTGGCAGGTATTTTAACGATGATTGCCTTGTATTCTATCAATTTACGTATCATGGGTAAAAAATCAAATTTACCACTTTTACGTGAGGAAACACTGTATACAAAAGCCCAGGCAGTCTCTATATTTGATTTTCACATTTATGGTGTCTCATTAGCGAGTACGATCGTTTTTCTCATTATGGTGTTGATCTTGAAAGTAGTCATGGACTGGTTTTTGCATACGGATTTGGGATTAGATATTCGAGCGACAGGTGATAATGATAGGATGATTCGTAGCTTCGGGGCTAATACAGATACGACTACGATTATAGGTCTGGCCTTATCAAATGCACTTGTAGCTGCTTCTGGAGCTCTAGTGGCACAACATCAAGGTTTTGCGGATGTAGGAATGGGAATTGGAATGATTGTCATCGGACTTGCTTCCGTCATTATTGGAGAGGTACTGTTTGGGACAAAAAGTATGATGCGACTCACGCTTGCAGTCATTCTTGGTTCTATTGTGTATCGATTAGTGATTGCGTTTGCTCTGCGTGCGGGTTTCCTCGCATCTGATATGAAGCTGATCACGGCGATTATTGTAATCGTTGCCTTGGTTTTACCAAACCTGATGAAGGGTGTCTGGAAAATAGGTAAAACGGTGAAAGGAGGCAAACGGTCGTGTTAGAGATAACCAATGTCACCAGAGTATTTAACCAAAATACTGTGAATCAAAAAATTGCACTTAACAATATTAATGTAAAGCTAGAACACGGTGATTTCGTGACGGTGATTGGTAGCAATGGTGCTGGAAAGTCTACTTTGATGAATACGATCTCCGGTGGAATCATCCCTGACACAGGAAATATTTTTATTGATCATCAGAATGTAACCAAACTGGGTGAGCATAAGCGAGCTGCGTTGATTGGTCGAGTTTTTCAAGATCCAATGGCAGGTACGGCTCCCCAAATGACGATTGAAGAAAACTTGGCTATTGCTTATTCCCGTGGTCGTCACCGAACGCTTTCCCTTGGTGTAACCAATAAAAAAAGGGTGTTTTTTCAAGAGAAGCTGGCAATGTTAGACCAGGGATTGGAAAATCGTTTGAAAACGAAGGTAGGCTTTCTATCTGGCGGACAACGTCAGGCACTGAGTTTGTTAATGGCTACGTTTATCAACCCCAAATTATTGTTGTTGGACGAACATACGGCCGCTTTGGACCCAAAACGTGCTCAGTTAATCGTTGATTTGACTCGAAAAGTAGTGGAGGAAAACAACCTGACCACGCTCATGGTTACTCATAACATGGAGCAGGCCCTGCATATGGGGAATCGTTTATTAATGCTACATGAGGGGAAGATCATTTTGGACCTTCCTCAAGAGAAAAAAGAGCAGATGACAACAAGAGATTTGTTGCAGGCCTTTGAAGAGGCAAGAGGCGGAGAAGCTTTCTCAGAAGATCGTTATATTTTAGCGTAAACCGCCGTGAAACTTTTAAAAATTCAGAACATTCAACTAAGTGAATGGCGAAAGAGGGACAAGACATGAAAGTAAATAAAAAATCACTTGCGTTCGTATCTTCCATTTTATTGGCTGGGGCTGCTTTGTCAGGTTGTGCAGGGGGGAATAATGCGAGCTCAGGCACTACACAACAAGGGGGCAGTGATGGGGGAAGTGCCTCCACAGGCGGAGAAAAAATTGTGATTGCTCTAGTTGGTCCACTGTCTGGTTCTGCATCAGACTATGGTGACTCCGCAAAAGCAGGTGCTGAATATGCACTGAAATTAAAACAGAAAGAATTAAAAGACTTAGGCCTCAATGTTGAATTAAAGCCTTTAGACGACCAAGCGGAACCAAAGCAGGGAGTTGTGAACGCACAGATGGCGATAAACGACAACAATGTAGTAGCAGTTGTAGGCCATGTGACTACCGGTTCATCTTTGTCTGCTGTAACGGCCTATGAAAAAGCTGGTTTGGTAATGGTTTCGCCATCTACAACAGGACCGGATTTTACTGAGGGTGGTAAAAAGGTAGCACATCGTATTTGTGCTCGTGATGATGAACAAGGACGAAGAGCGGCTATTTATGCGAAGAATACCTTGAATGTGAAAAATGCGATGATCATTCATGATAAACAAGCGTATGGTCAGGGCTTAGCGGATGAAGTGAAAAAGCAATTTGAGCAGGATGGTGTTTCTGTTCTGGGGTTTGAAGGCTTGACTGCTGGAGAGAAGGACTACAGCGCAGTGGTGAACCAAGTGTTAGCGAAGAAACCAGAAATGATCTACTTTGGTGGTTATTATGCAGAAGCTGGAATTCTAATTAAACAGTTGCGCGAAAAAGGATTTACCGGTGTGTTTATGGGCGCAGATGGTCTCGATTCCGGTGAAATGTTTACTATTGCTGGATCAGCAGCAGAGGGTGTCGTGTTTACTTCCACTGTTGGCGATGTAACAGCAACAGAAGAGGGGAAAAAATGGATTCAGGAATTTGAAGGCTCAACAGGCAAAAAATTGGGAATATTTACATCGTTTGGCTACGATGCGATGGCTGTAGCGATCAACGGTATTGAGGAAGCGGCTAAAGCGAATGGCAACAAAAAGCCAACCCGTGCCCAAGTGTTAGAGGCCATTCACAAAACACAGGACTTTACAGGACAGTTTGTAAACGTTTCTTTCGATGATAAAGGTGACAATAAGAATGCTCAGGTGTTTATTTATAAATATGCGGGCGGTTCTAAGAAATTTGAAGGTGAAGCAAAATAAGCTATTGACATGGTCAAGGACCCAGGTGTAATATCTGTTGTAAGAAAAAACGTTAAAAATTTAAAATACTCTCTTATCAAGAGTTGGCTGAGGGACTGGCCCGATGACGCCCGGCAACCTAATGTCTGTTTGACAAGACATCAAGGTGCTACCTCCTGCAGGGAAACCTGAGAGATAAGAGGCGTAGTGGGTTTTCATATACACAAGCCTCTTTTCTTAGGAAAAGGGGCTTTTTTATATCGAGTAGTACCCAGCTTTGAATGAATCAATGTACATTGTACATGTTTTCACAAACAGCAGATATATGACACCAAAGGGGAGAAACATTATGAAGGGTCTAATCAACAAAACATCTGTCTATTTATTCGCAATATTCTTATTATTAGGGAGTGTACTAAGTGGTTGTGGTGCAACTACAACCTCTACATCAAAAGCAACATCATCCGATAACGTGACAGCATCAAGTAGTGAAGCAAAAGGGGATCAAGGTACAGCAGATAAGAAAAAACGAATTGCGTTAGTGGTGCAATTTAATATTGGATCGTTTTCGTCTCAATATATTTCAGGTGTGAAGGAAGAGATAGAGAAGCTAGGTGGAGAACTGACGGTTTTAAGTGGGGATAATGATCTTGCCAAAATGGCTTCACATTTAGACGCAGCTGTTACCCAACAATTTGATGGGATTCTGTTAGATCATGGGCGTGCAGATAGTTTGACACCAGGAGTTCAAAAGGCCGTGGCCCAAAAAACTCCGATTGTAGCGTTTGATACAGGATTAGATATTCCAGGGGTGACGGTAGTAGAGCAAGATGATATCAAATTGGCTGAACAAACATTAAACCAAATGTCACAAGACACAGGTGGCAAAGGAAATATTGTGAAGATATGGGTAGCTGGTTTTACTCCAATGGAACGTCGTCAAATCGCTTATAAGGCATTTATGGACAAAAATCCAGGCTATAAAGAGATTGCTGCATTCGGCTCAGCGTCTGCAAATACAGCTTTGGATACACAAGCACAAATGGAAGCGATTTTGAAGCAGCATCCAAACAAGGGAGATATCACAGCGGTTTGGACTGCTTGGGATGAATTTGCAAAAGGCGCAACACGTGCTATACAGCAAGCTGGTCGCAATGAAATTAAGGTATATGGCATAGATATGAGCGATGAAGATTTACAGATGATTCAAGATCAGAATTCACCTTGGGTTGCAACGGCAGCTGTAGACCCTTCTGATATTGGGCGGGTACAAGCGCGATACTTGTTTAAGAAGCTGAAAGGTGAGCAGGTACCAGATAAGGTAAGCTTGAACCCTGTGCTAATTACACGTGAACAATTGCCTAAGGAGCCTGTGAAAATGGCTGATTTGAACAAGTACGTGAAGGAATGGGGAACTAGCACGCAAGGTCAATAAGAAAGAACAGGGGTGAAAGGGGTTTGGCAAAAAAGTTGCCAGACCCCTTGTAAAATCCGCGCATGGAAGGGGAGAGCACATTGACAGCATTAGAGATGAAAGGGATCAAAAAAGCATTTCGCTCTGTTCCAGTTTTATGCGGCGTGGATTTTGATGTGAAGCCAGGTGAAATTCATGCTTTGCTGGGGGCAAATGGAGCTGGCAAGAGTACGTTGATGAAAATTATGACAGGTGCTTATACGCTAGACAATGGTCAGATTTTCATAGATGGAAAAGAAGTTAGTCTGACACAGCCGCAAGATGCCAAGGCTCATGGTATCCAGTGTGTATATCAGGAAGTGGATACAGCACTCATCGGGTATGGAAGTGTGGCAGAGAATATTTTGCTGGAAGAATTTATTGAAGGGGGACGCTCTCCTTTTATCAACTGGCGAAGCCTGGAAGAAAAAGCAACACAGGCACTCAAGCGATTAGGACTTGATTTGCCCGTACAAAAAAAGGTTGAGGAATTAACTTTATCGGAAAAGCAGTTGGTTCTTTTAGCCAAGGCAATTGTACAAAAAGCTAAAATTATTATTTTAGATGAGCCAACAGCACCTTTAAGTCAAGCAGAAACAGTGCAGTTATTCCAGATCATCAAACAATTACGTGAACAAGGGATTGGAATCGTATTTATCTCCCACAGAATGCCAGAAGTCTTTGAGATTAGTGATCGAGTTACGGTGTTACGAGATGGGAAGCTGGTTATGTGTAAACAAGCAAGTGAGACCAATCCACAAGAAGTAATTACAAGTATGCTAGGAAAAGCACTGTCTCAGGAATATCCGAAAGAGCAGGTTAATATTGGAGAACGGTTGCTTGAATGTAGAAATTTACAGGCTGGACCACGTGTACGTAACCTTTCCTTTACAGTTCATGAGGGTGAAATTGTAGGGATTGCAGGCCTAGTTGGTGCAGGGAAGTCAGAATTAGCGCGAGTTTTATTTGGAGCTGACCCACTGACCTCAGGAGAAGTATACAAAAGAGGGCAAAAGGTGAAATGTACATCGCCAAAAGCAGCTGTTGATGAGGGGATTGTCTTGGTTCCCGAAGAGCGTCGGAGGGAAGGCATTGTTACAGAAGAATCCGTAGCTGTTAATTTAACAATGTCTACACTTCATAAATATAGCCGATTCGGGTTTATACGTTCTCTGTTAGTTAATGAAGCTGTGAAAGGCTTGATTCAGACATTACAGATTAAGGTGGCTAGCCCACAGATGCCCATTGGTTCATTAAGTGGAGGAAATCAACAAAAAGTAGTGATTGGCAAATGGCTGGCGACTGAAGCCGATATCTTTGTGCTTGATGAGCCGACGAAGGGTGTTGACGTAGGAGCCAAATCAGAAATTTATAGAATTATCGGTAATCTAGCTAAAAAGGGAAAGGGGATTGTGTACCTTTCATGTGAGTTCGAGGAGCTGGTAGGGATTGCAGATCGTATTTTGGTGATGTACGACGGAGCCTTCGTTAAAGAACTAAGCCGGTCACAAGCAACAGAAGAAACCATCATGTATTACGCGAGCGGAGGACAGTAGTATGGCACAAGGAACAGGTAAAGAAAAGCTTTTGCATCTTCTTTTTCGATATGGAACATTAGGTTTTATTGCGTTCATCATCGTTTTGTTTAGTATCATAAATGAGTATTTTTTCACGTTTAACAACATTACTGGCATCTTAAATTCAATCTCTATCGTTACGCTGGTAGCTATTGGAGTCACGTTTACTCTTATTGTCAATGGCTTTGATATGTCAGTAGGATCTATCGTATCACTAGCTTCCGTCGTGTCAGCCTCCATAATGGTCTGGTTTGAACAAAGCATGTGGCTAGCTGTTTTGGTACCGATAGTAGTAGGAGGTCTTATTGGGCTATGTAATGCTTTTCTTGTGGTGAAAGTCAGAATTCCTGATTTGTTAGCAACTTTAGCTGCTCTCTACATTGTGAAAGGAATTCATCTGGTATACACGAAAGGGTACTCGATTACTTCTAAAATGGTCATGCCAGATCAGACAACAGCACCAGGAGCTATATCTCCATCCTTTTTGAAAATTGGACAAGGGACGATAGCGAACGTTCCCATCTCTGTTATTATCATGATTGTAGCAGTAGTTCTGGTGTATGTCTTTCTTCATTATACGCGTTACGGACGTTTGCTCTATGCGGTTGGGGGTAATCGGGAGGCGGCTCGCTTATCAGGGATTCCGGTTGATCGCTACCGTGTTCTAGCCTATTTGCTATCAGGACTCTTTTGTGGTTTGGCAGGAGTTTTGATGACGGCGCGTATCGGGACTGGACAGGTAGATGGAGGCGCTCCTTTGTTAATGGATGCGGTCGCGGCAGCATTTGTCGGCTATTCTGTGTTAGGGGCTGGTAAACCAAATGTCGGGGGTACTTTTGTAGGTGCTGTTCTGATTGGTGTACTTTTGAATGCTTTGACCATGCTGAATTTGCCTTACTATGCACATGATATTGTAAAGGGTACTGTGCTTATTTTAGCATTGTCGGCTACTTACTATCAGTTGAGACATCGCTCCAGGTAAGGTTGGAATGGGCGAACCCAGATAATTTTGGTATACTACGGTTATTATTTTAACGTGTCATTTACTGAAGTATTCCATAATTCCAACAACTGGAGGTTCCTCATGAATATTACTGACATAGAGATCAGACGTCAATTTGTGCCGCTGATTAAACCTTTTAAAACAGCCTTGAGAACGGTAATTACTTCAGAATCGATCATTGTAAAAGTGACGACCGATACTGGATGGCATGGTTTTGGGGAAGCTCCTGCCACTGTGGTCATCACTGGTGATAGTCTTGATAGCATTGAGGGGGCTATCCTGCATGTTATTCGTCCACAATTAGTCGGAAAATCTCTGTCTAACTATGAAGATATTTTTCAAACACTCCATCGTTGCATTGTGGGCAATAATAGTGCAAAAGCAGCAGTTGATATGGCTATTTATGATCTAGTAGCGCAAAAAGCCAAAATGCCATTGTATCAGTTTTTAGGAGGCTTCCGAAGCAGTATGGAAACTGATTATACGGTTAGTGTAAACTCTCCTCAGGAGATGGGAGAGGACGCCGTTTCCTATTTGCAGGCTGGCTTTGATACGCTAAAAATTAAAGTAGGCAAAGATAATATTGAACATGATATCCTGCGTATTCAGGAAATTCGTAACCGTGTAGGCAATCAGGTCAAAATTAGACTGGATGCTAATCAGGGCTGGGGAGTCAAGGAAGCGATCCGCTCCATTCGCAAGATGGAAGAGATGGGATTGGCTATTGAATTAGTGGAACAGCCGGTTAAAGCACATGATATTGAAGGTCTAAAGATGGTTACGGACCATGTGGATACGCCAATCATGGCTGATGAAAGTGTATTTGGTCCAGCGCAAGCCTATGAAGTATTAACAAAACGTGCTGCAGATTTAATCAATATTAAATTAATGAAAGCTGGCGGTATTTATAAAGCTCAACAAATTAACCAATTGGCTGAGTTATGTGGTGTAGAGTGCATGGTAGGAAGCATGATTGAGACTCGTTTGGGAATCACTGCAGCTGCTCATTTTGCCGCAAGTAAAAAGAATATTACCCGCTTTGACTTTGATGCCCCATTAATGTTGCGGCATGATACAGTAAAAGGTGGCGTCGTGTATGAGGGGCGATTCATGAAGCTAACCGATGCGCCTGGATTAGGTATTACTGATGTGTTGGAGGTAGAACACACATGAGTACAAGTAAACAGCAGTATGTTGTTAGTGTAAATGTAGCAACCCTTTGGACGTCTCCTGAATCACCACGTGAGTTAGACCAGCCTGCATTACAAAATCCTGCTCAGCTCCTTGAGTGGTTGAAGGTTCTTGGCTATCACGAGCGGCTGGAACTTTGTGAAGCAAACAAAACACAGACGCAGGTATTGTTTGGAACAATTGTTCAAGTAGAGGAAGAGGCTGGAGATTGGGTAAAAGTGCTCGTCAGTGACCAGCCTACTCTCAAAAATAAAAAAGGGTATCCTGGATGGATGCCTCGTACTCAATTGGCTCTTGTCAATTGGCCAATATCTACACCAGACGAGCTAATTGCGATCGTACAAGTGAGCAAGGCGTGCTTGTATGTTGAAAAGGAAGGTCCTGACAAAGATGTTAGTGGAGAAGGTATGCTCCAGCAGAAAGCAATAGAGCTAGAATTGAGCTATCTGACTGCACTGTCTGTAGTCGAACAAGAAGATATGTGGGTTCGAGTACAAACACCAATCGGAGAGCGGTGGCTGAATAAGTCAGATGTGTCTATTCGTACACGTGATGAGAAGGGCGATGTGTCAGGAGAACTCATTGTGCAAGCAGGTAGGCAATTTCTAGGGTTGCCCTATCTGTGGGCTGGAGCCTCTTCATTTGGCTATGATTGTTCAGGATTTGCTTATTCCATGCATAAAGCATTTGGCAAAATAATTCCTCGTGATGCTTCCAATCAGGCAAAATTTGGTCTGGAGATACCGCTTGAAGAGGTACAACCTGGAGACCTGTTGTTTTTTGCCTATGAACAAGGAAAAGGTGCTATTCATCATGTAGCCATCTCCCTGGGAGGTACACGTATGCTTCATGCTCCTAAGACAGGACGGTGTGTAGAAGAGCTAGAGATTATAGGACACCCTGATTATGAATCAGAACTATGTATTGCCCGTCGCTACTGGCATTTAACAAAACCTATTTCTATTCATGACGATAAGTAATCCTAAACAGCGCTAGTACATCATAAACAGATGAAACAGCCCGACTTACCACTAGGAAGTGGTATGATGGGCTGTTTTACTTATGTACGATCATCTAAGGATGCGGGTTTATAAATGTAATGGATATCTTTCAAAAGAGAGAAGGGCAAAAAAACTACTCTTCGAAGAGTAGCAGTTTCGGATCATAAGTCATAGGATTAAAAAATGATTTCAGTGTACAGTCCTTACGATTATACATAACGTTTCCGAAAGAAATCCTAACATCTTCAAAAAAGGATGGGATTATGATTAAAGGTACGAGCTGAATTTCGGTAGCGAAGCGTAGGTGGTGTGTTTTACGAGCTTCTTTTTGGACCAAACAAAAAGAAACCGCCTCCAATGGCTACAATAAAGATAGAAATTAGGAGTGTGAACATATAGGAACCTCCCTCTACAAGTAAAAGTGCCGAAAGAAAACAAGTGAAATTTTTGTGTCTTCCTTATAATAACACAATTTTAACACATTTTTGTAACAATGTATTCATTAGTTTGCCCTAAAAATTGAAAAGCTCTCCTTTAAGAAAAACTAGTTCTGTTAAAAACGCCGCTCAGAACCGCCTTTGTCGTCTAAAGAACTCTGGATTAGTAAATTTATGAAAGTAAAAAAGGATAGGAAGCTCGCCTAACCTGAAAAAAAGAAAAACTTGGAACCAGAAGAGTAGTCTCTCCAAGTTTCCAAGTTTTTTACATACGTAAAGGCATCCACATCGCTTTTTATTCCATGACAAGTGCTTGTTCTCGTAAGCTTTGTTTAAGCACTTTTCCTAAGCTATTCTTAGGCAGTGCATCCGTGAATCTAATTTGAGGAATTTTATAAAGAGCGAGTCTTTGTTTGCAGTATTCGATAATGTTATCCTGCGAAAGGGCACTTCCTGTTTCTTTCACTATATAGGCACACGGGATTTCACCCAAAATTTCATCTGGGACAGCAATTACTGCTGCTTCTAAAACCTGAGGTAATTGCATAATAACATCTTCTACCTGATCGGGATATACATTCCTTCCACCAGACACAATGACATCCTTATATCTTCCCATAATATATAGGAATCCTTCCGCATCTAATTTGCCGCTATCGCCAGTATGTAGCCAATCTTCTCTCAACACCTTATTTGTGGCGTCAGGATTATTCCAATAACCCTTAAATACATAGGGGCTTTTCACAACGATTTCTCCAATTTCTCCGATAGGTAGCTCCTCACCCGTTTCGGGATGGATAATTTTACATACAACTTTTGGCATGAGCTTTCCAGCAGATTCGGCTTTTTCAAGACCCATTTCAGGAGTATAAAAGCTAATTCCAATTGCTTCTGTGCATCCATATGTGATTGACATAGAAATTCCTAGTTCGTGATATTGTTTGATTAACGTAGAGGGGACTTTTGTGCCGCCTGTGCTGGCAGTTTTAAGTGATGTCGTTTTTCTCTGGCTTTTGTTAAATTCATGTAGCATATAGGTAAAAATATAAGGGAAAGCAATCATCGTCGTAATACTCTCTTGATCAATCATTTCCCAAATTTTTACTGGATCATAATCATGCAAAAAGACAAGCGTATTACCAGAAACGATACTGTATAACATGTTATTAATCGAACTTAGGTGATAGAGATGGTGGACGGCAAGGAATCGCTCATTTTGATGAGCAGTGGAATTGGAAAAAAATTCTTTAAAGGATTCGGAGAAACTACGATGGATGAGCTCACAAGCTTTTGGATTACCAGTGGTACCGGAAGTAAAGCAGTAAAATGCGGTATCGGTTTCGCTTACGGTAATAGAGGGTTCTGTAACAGGATAGTTGCCCATAAAGATTTCTTCAAATGTTGCAGAGGTATCCATTCCTATACCAACTAGTATGGAAATGGGGAGTAGATCCTTTTCAGGAAGAGCTTTTGCAAATTCTTGGTCATAGAAGAGGATTTTCGGCGCAGATGTTTTGATGATACCTTCTAACTCATAAGAGGAATAAGTAAGATTTAATGGAACAACAATTGCCCCAATTTTTAATGCAGCCATCATGATAGTAGGAAAAGGGTGATTGTTTTTACACAATATGGCCACCCGATCACCTTTTTGTATGCCTATTCCCAATAAATAATGTGCCAATTGATTGACTCTTTCATTATACGTTTGAAATGAATAGCGGGTGGACCCACCAACGAGAGCTTCCAAACTAGGTGTTTTCTCAGCACGAATTTTTAGCATTGTTTGTAAGGAATACATAAGATAACCTCATTTCCTATTATTTTCAGCCGGAATGTAAGAGCTGTTTTTGAAAAAGATTAATCTTGTTTATGTATAAAATTGTATTTTAAATGTTTGGTTATTATGTATAATTTTACCTTATGTAAATGATTTTGTGTGCTACTTTTGCCCTTTTCACTCTGTTCCCTCTATAATAGAGGCGGAGGTGTGAGTAGCATGTTAATTTCAGCGACAACCAAACTCTACTATCAAAATCCTTATTGGCGGGAATGTACAGCAACCGTCTTACACCAAGTCACCGATGAATTTCAGAAAAACTGGGTTGCATTTGACCAAACCATCTTTTATCCAACAGGTGGAGGCCAGCCACACGATACAGGATACATAGGGCAACAAAAGGTACTAGATGTTGAAGAGAGAGAGGGAGTAATCTGGCATCAAATAGATAGCCCACTCGTTTCAGATGTAAAGCCAATTCAGATGAAAATTGATTGGGAGCGACGCTTGGATCATATGCAACAGCATGCGGGGCAACATATTTTATCCGCAGCATTTGCTGAGGAATATAGGGCGACTACCATCAGCTTTCATTTAGGTCAAGAAACCTGTACTATTGATTTGGATATGAAAGAATTAACCGATGAGATGGCAAAAGAAGTGGAAGCCTATGCGAATCAAATCGTGCTTGAGAATCGGGATATAACGGCACGTTTTGTAAATGAAGAAGAGCTAGAGAAATATCCGTTACGTAAAAAGCCGACTGTTGAGGAAGATATTCGTCTGGTTATTATTCCGGACTTTGACTACAATCCTTGTGGAGGAACACATCCAAATCGCACAGGTGAAGTAGGCCCGATCCTTATTTTGCAGTGGGAGAAGCATAAGGGGCATATTCGTTTAGAGTTTACAGTAGGTAAGAGAACAGTAGAGCGAATACATAGTAAGCATGCTTTGCTAAGACAGGTTAGCCGTCTTTTACAAACGAATGAAGCTGGTTTGCAGGAGGCTGTATTACGATTACAAGCGGAACAGAGCGCAATAGCTAATGAGCTGTTACAAGTAAAAGAAGAGTTGCTCTCCTATGAGTCAGTCGAGCTACTTCGTAAAGCAGAACCACTTCCTGATAGGATGTTTATTACGCAATTGTATGAAGAGCGTCCCTTGTCTGAGCTTCAAAAATTAGCACAGCTCATAACGAATCAGGCAACGAATGCGATTGTTCTTTTACTTACAGGTGGAACGAAGCAGCAATTTGTTTGTGCATGTGGGAAAGAGGCGCATATTGAAATGAACACCTGGGTAAAACGTATTCTACCACGTGTCGAAGGAAAGGGTGGAGGTAATATATTGATAGCACAAGGTGGTGCAGCTTCTACTTACAGTCTGGAGCAAATTCATACATATGCAAGAGAAGAATTGCATGCCTTGCTAGAAAAATAGGTTATTGAACGCTTTCTAAAAAAGCTATACAATAGAAAGTAGTTTTCGATGAAGAAGGTGTAAATTTATGTCAGAGGAACAAGCTCCAAAAAAAATTAGCTTAGCTGAAGCGATGAAACAAAGACTGGCTCAGAAAAAACAACAGTCAAATGACAAGGAATTTCAAAAAGGGAATCAATCAACTAAAGTTCTAAAGACGCAAAACAACAAGAAGCCTAACAATCAACGTAGAAGAACAGGCGGCTCATAGGATTTTTGACAACCAAAGCTTGGCATGAGCGAATGGAGAAACGCGAAATGTTTCTTGTTCGCTCTTTTACTTTTGAAAGGGTAAGCATAGAGTACGTTCGTTTTATCTGTATACAGAAGCACCATGTTTTTCTTCGATAAACAGGTATTGCCGAACAGTTTTGCCATTTAACTATTGTTGAATGTTATCGAATAAGGTAATATTACAATAATGTAAATGGCATATGGATTGGTTATCATGACATAAAACAATACAAAGACAGGAGTCTAGTGATTATGAGTCTTTTTCTCTCTGTTCTAGGAACAGTTTTTATGGATGTGAAAGGATTTCCGTTTCAAGCATATGAGGCCAAAAACCGGAATCTAGGTAATGTCCAATTTGTTCATGGCGGAGTAGGACGTAACATTGCTGAAAATCTTGGGAGAGCGGGCTGTCCAACCGCTTTTGTATCGGTACTAGAAACAACGGGTATGGGTCCAGACGTTGAGAATCGTTTGAAAGCAGCAAATGTAAGTACGGATTATTCTCATTATACCAAACATGGTGGAATGGGAATGTGGATGGTTATTCTGGATGAGACTGGAGAATTACAAGGCTCTATTTCTCAAATGCCAGATTTAAAACAGATGGAACAATTGATTAAGGATAGAGGAGAAGAAATCGTTCTGGCTTCCTCCCACATTATTACTGAGTTGGACTTAAATCACGAAATCATATCTCTAATCACGAGCCTAGCCAAAAAGCATAACAAACCAATCTATGGTTTGCCAGCTAATATGGAAATCGTGCTTGAACACCCAGAGCTTCTACATGAATTTGATTGTTTTGTTTGTAATAATTATGAAGCGGACAAAATTCTCGGTATTGATTTTACCAATATGGAAACTGCGGATCAATTAGCGGTACTCACTGACTACATGAATCATTCCGGTCTACAACAAATGGTAATTACGTTAGGTGAGAAAGGCTCTGTATTCTATGACAAGAAGACGGGAGCTCGAGGACACCAGCCTGTATTCCCTGTGAATCTAGTAGATTGTAGCGGTGCAGGAGATGCTTACTTCTCTGGTATTGTTATGGGACTCTCTACAGGTTTAACTCTTCAAGAAGCAGTTATATGTGGCACTAGAGTCGCAGGATGGACGATTGAGTCAACAGAGAGCATCTGTCCTGATTTGATGGAGAAAATTGAACAAAACCAAGAGATGCGTGACTTGCTTTTTCGACATAAATTAGTAGGACAGGCATAGAAAATCAGGAACTAACCCTTGAGGTTGGTTCTTTTTTTTGAAGCTTCTTTTTATATGATTCGTCACAAGGTAAGAAAATTATTTTACGTAATAATTAATTTTTAACAATGGGTCATGAAGATAAAGTTTATCAACCGTGCCGTAAAACCCCCTCTACGAATTTCGCTGATTGGGTAGAAAAAATTTGGCCTTCCAGAATCGTTTCTAAGGCGTTTTTCGATGGTGGGGAGCCATATTTGTACCCCATAAAAACAGATGAAAAGCCCTCTTTTTTGCGACAGGGGGCTTTTTCAACACTCTGAGTACTTTTTTTTTCGCTGATTTACGTTAGATATGCTAAATATATCTAACGGCATGTGGTATAATTAGCCATAGGTGATGGCTTTGAGTAGATCAGTGGAAAGTAACCACAATATCGTATTTGATTGTAAATACCACGTTGTCTTTTGTCCAAAGTATCGCAAAAAGGTTTTGATTGAACCAGTAGATGTTCGATTAAAGGAATTGTTTCTTGAAAAAGCACAGGAATTGCGTGCTGAAGTGGTTGAGATGGAAATCATGCCCGATCACGTTCATTTGCTCATCACATGCGATCCTCAATTCGGAATCCACCGAATAGTGAAACATTTGAAGGGCTATACATCCAGAGTTTTGCGGATGGAATTTAGACATCTCAAAAGTAGACTCCCCTCACTTTGGACAAACTCTTACTTTGTTGCCACAGTTGGGACTGTTCAACTGGATGTGATTAAACAATACATTGAGTCACAAAAAGAAAGGAGTGATTGAACATGCACAGAGCTTACAAATTTCGTTTGTATCCAAACAAAGAACAAGCAACACTCATCAACAAAACTATCGGATGCACTCGCTTTGTATTCAATCACTTTCTTGCGAAGCGAAAGGATGCTTACGAACAAGAACAGAAAACACTCAACTACAACGATTGCTCTGCCCTGCTCACACAACTCAAAAAAGAGATAGAGTGGCTGAAAGAAGTAGATTCCACTGCCCTGCAATCCACTTTGAAAGATTTGGATTCTTCGTACAAAAAGTTTTACAAGGAAAAGAAAGGATATCCTAAATTCAAGAGCAAGAAGAATCCAAAGCAATCCTACACATGCAAGATGAACATCAAAGTGGAAGGTGATCGCATTAAACTACCTAAACTTGGATGGGTTACATTTGCGAAGTCAAGAGAAGTCGAAGGACGCATTCTCTCGGCTACCGTTAGAAAAAATCCTTCAGGCACATACTTTGTATCTGTTTTGTGCGAAACAGAGATTCAACCCCTATTACAAGCAGAAAAGACTGTTGGAGTTGATCTTGGCATCAAAGACTTTGCCATTCTTTCGACAGGTGAGAAAATAGCCAATCCCAAAGTTCTTCGCTACTACGAAAAGAAGCTTGCTACTTGGCAACAGAAACTGTCCAGACGTAAAAAAGGTGGTCAGAACCGAGAAAAATCACGAAAACAAGTAGCTCGTCTACATGAAAGAATATCGAACACACGAAACGATTTTCTACATAAACTGTCAACTCAACTGATTCGTGAAAATCAAACGATCTGCTTGGAAGACTTACGTGTGGAAAACATGATCAAGAACCACAAGCTTGCGAAAAGCATTGCAGATGCGTCATGGTCGGCATTCAGAACCATGCTGGAATACAAAGCAGCTTGGTATGGAAGAACAATTTCCATTGTGGGGAAACAATTTCCGTCTTCGCAGTTGTGTTCTGGTTGTGGATACCAAAATAAAGAGGTAAAGAATCTCAATTTGCGTAATTGGACATGCCCGAACTGCGGCGTACAACATGATCGTGACAAAAACGCTGCCATCAATATTGAGCAAGAAGGACTTCGATTGTTGGCATAACCAACTGAACTGTGGGACACACAGGGATAGCTTGGTAAATTTCACTCCGTTAGGAGTGACTACCCAAGAATCCCCTGCGTTTAGGCATGGGGAGTGTCAAGCTTGTCGTATTTCCTTTCAAGCCATTAGGCATACTGATTAGCAAAAAAGGCGATGCCTTGTACAGCGTTAGGAGGCATGTAGAAGCAATGATTGGTTATCAAGTAACCTGGCAAGATGGAGGTCAAATAAAAAAAATACTCGATGATTTCTCTATTCCATATCGTTTGAAAAACCAGGTAGGTCAACTAATTTTTTTGTTTCCCCAGTTACCTTTTGGTAAAGATGTGTTTATTCGCGAAGTGTTTTCATTATATACCAGTACACTTTCTTCCCAAAATGAGCATAGTTAGCTTTTCATTCAGTAGGGTTGGGTTTCAGCAGAGGTATTTGCTGGTACTACAACCCTTTTTAAATGGAGTAAAAAATTTTAAAAAACAGTAGCATTGACATTTTATATAGAAAAAAATCCCAAAAAATAAATTGAATTTGGTTTTCGAAATTTTAGTAATACTAAACAAAATAAACTGATTTTTGAATATATACATGCATTACATATGGTTTTTAGCCTATTTCTGATATTTTTTTTCAAATTTAGTGAAACTATTTGCTAAGTCTTGAGTCTATAATAGAAGGGAAAGTTATCCAAAAAAAAACACAAAAGGGTAGCAAATGCTTGCCTGATAAAGACCTTTTAAGGGGACAGGCCTTGTATAGGAACTGAAAGGAGTTACAACATGAAAAAAACAAGTTCGATCCTGTCATTGGTGGTGCTCATGTCAACGGCCATCACACCGAGTGCTTTAGCAAGCCAGTTAAAAGCCCCTGTGCTTGTGGCTAGTAACACAGATGCATACCGATCAATGGATCAAATTAATCAAGGAACGTATCTCACGGAGAAAATCATGACGAAGGATGCGGCCAAGAAAACGATTGAATTGGAACGATCGGGGTTACTTACATTAGCGAATGATGTACAAGTATATCAATTATCTGGCGATTCGCTCGTTCCAAAATCTTTGGCAGATGTGCGTGTTGGTGCTGAAAATGTCAGAGTATATGTAAATGGGCAAAATCAAGTCAACCAGTTGATCCTAGAGGGAGAAACACGCGCAGATCGGATGCGCATAGGATTGTACAATACAGGCTTTGGTTCGCTTGATCACACTACATTTCAGGCAAAGTCAGCAGAGGGCTTGTACCTTATTGATAAAAAAACGAACCAGCAATATGAGGTTGCTCCCAATCAAGTTGTAAACATCACGAATCAGGGCAACACTCTAACTGTTAGCGTTAATAACCAAACGCTGGTTTCTATGTCGGAACGTCTTTATGTGGTACCTGCTGATAATAAAGATGGGATGACAGAGGTGTTGAGTCTCAAGCGGGCGCAAGGAACACCTAAATATCGAGGTATGCTGGAAATTCAACCATCCACATCTCATGGTAAGCTATCTATCATTAACGAATTGTCTCTTGAGCAATATTTGTTTCAGGTAGTACCGAGTGAGATGCCAGCATCCTTTGGAGAGGAAGCATTAAAAGCACAGGCAATCGCGGCACGTACATATGCCTTAAGCGATTATTATAGCAATCGCTATGCTGCAAAAGGCTTTCATGTAGATGATAGTACGATGAGTCAGGTTTACAACAATACCCCAGAAAATGCGAAAGTGACAAATGCAGTAGAGGCAACAACAGGTCTCATCATGAAGTATCAGGATGAGCTAGTTGATGCACGTTATTTCTCATCTTCTGCTGGAGTGGTGGCAGGACGTCACGAAATTTGGCCTGATACGATTACACAACAGTTTCCAGGAAGCAGTGTTCCTTATTTGATTCCACAGAGCTTTGTCATGGAATCTCAAAAGAAAGAAGGATTTTTACCAGTAACAATTGCAAGTGAGGAAGATATGCTTTCTTTTGTCAAAGATTTATCAATCGTGAGTGTGGATTCCCAATCTCCATTTTTCCGATGGAAAGTTGAATTATCCAAAGGGGAGCTACAAAATACGATTAACAAGAATCTAGCTGCTCGTGCTGCCGCTGATCCAAATGGGGTATTTATCAGCCATGGTGATGGGGAGTTTGTGAAGGGAACTATTCCTGCTAACGGTGTAGGTGAACTATATAATCTTTATGTAAATAAACGTGGTCAGAATGGAAACATTCAGGAGTTAATTCTGGAAGGAAGTAATGGTACTTTTAAAGTGGTAAAGGATTACAATGTACGTTATTTGCTTCGTCCTACTAAGATCTATACCGGTGGTGGAGATGTTATTCTTCATCGAGCTTCGGGTGATTCTTCTCAATATGACACAAAACAAGCAATGAAGAATTATAGCCTGTTGCCATCTGGTTTTGCTGCCTTTGAAGTAAGTCAAGATGAACAAGGTAATCTTCAAAACGTCATCATTTATGGTGGTGGAAATGGTCACGGCGTAGGGATGAGTCAGTATGGTGCCTCGACACTTGATAAGCTAGGGCTACCTGTAGAGCAAATTCTCCAAACCTTCTATCCTAACCACCAATTGGTAAATCTGTATCAATCTTAGAATGTAGAACTTTGTTGAATTCTTGTGTAAATTATGTCAATAAGAAAAGATGGCCGTTTGGTCATCTTTTCTTATAAGGTTTCATTCACAGAAAAAAGAGTTTACAATTATTGGATTATTCACAATCAGACTTATTTCCTGATAGTATAGGTGCTACTTTGAAAGGTTTATGGTAAGATATTTTGGTCGGAAACACCTCATACTAGGTAGGACCGGCCGACAATTGATTAAAAGAGAGGCTTACAAAAAATGAATTGGAAAAAATATTCTCTGATAACGTCTCTGTTACTCCTATCTAAATTCTTTTGGTTTAGAATTTTTATCTACGATGACCGCAACCCTTTTCGTTTGCTATGGGCCGAAACAAGCTCTGTTCTGTTGATCGTCGTAATCTTTACCTTGCTTTTTTATAAGCGTAAAACATTGATGTATACGATTGCTAACTTTTTATTGTCTAGCTTTATGCTGGCTAT
Source organism: Brevibacillus laterosporus DSM 25 (assembly GCF_002706795.1). Taxonomy (NCBI): domain Bacteria; kingdom Bacillati; phylum Bacillota; class Bacilli; order Caryophanales; family Paenibacillaceae; genus Brevibacillus; species Brevibacillus laterosporus. Next base: position 5,346,271 of record NZ_CP017705.1, on the reverse strand, counting down.
CGTTGTGTATTTTTCCTACTATGGAAAAATCATGACCTACCAAGCCTTCATGCAAATCGGACAGGTTAAGGACGTTTCTTCTAGTATATTTTCGTTAATTAAACCACAGTACTTTGTGCTCTATCTGGATTTAGTTATTTTCTTACTCTGGTATCGCTCTGTGAAAAAGAAAAAACAAGAGGTAGCCCAGGCACAGTTGGACATGACTTTGGTAAAACGTCTACTATTAGCAGCTTGTTGTGTGGTGGTTCTGTTCTCTTTAGAGGGGGTAAAAGCAGAACGAACTGCCGGAATTCAAAACGAAACAAAAAAAGCGCAACAACAAGGTTTAATTACTTTTCAGGTCAATAGTTTCTTGAAAGATCAGAAGGTTCCTGTATGGAATGAGGAGTATACAGCACGTATAAAGCAATTAAAGGCTGAACGTGAAAAACAGCAGCCGAAGCAATTATTTGGGGCTGCAAAAGGCAAAAATGTGATGGTTATTCAAATGGAGGCTTTCCAAAACTTTGTGCTTAATAAAGAAATAAACGGTGTTGAGATCACTCCAAATCTAAACGCTTTGATTAAGGAAAGCTATTATTTCCCACACTTTTTCCAACAGGTGGGGCAAGGAAACACCTCAGATGCTGAATTTATTAGCAACACGTCGATTTATCCAGTAGGGACGTCACCGATGTCTGTTTCTTTTGGGGAAAGAGAAATTCCGAGCTTGCCTCGCATGTTAAAGGAACTAGGCTATACTAGTATGACTTTCCACGTAAATAAGGCAGATTTTTGGAATCGAGACGTAATGTATCCGGGGCTAGGTTTTGATAAATATTATGATACTGAATTCTTTGGATATGAGGATATTGTTGGGCTTGGTCCATCTGACGAGATTTTATTTGATAAAACCTTACAGGTTTTGGAGGAACAACAAAAGCAAAACCGACCGTTCTACTCTCAAATCATTACCTTGTCGGGACACCACCCTTTTGTTATTCCGCAAGAGAAGATCACACTTTCATTACCACCAGCTTGGGAAGGGACAAATGTAGGGAACTATATACAGGCCCAGCATTATGTAGATAAGCAGCTAGGAGCTTTATTTGCGAAAATGAAGCAAAATGGACTCTGGGATAATACGGTTATTGCTCTCTATGGAGATCACTATGGCATCACACAAGACGAACAGGATAAAGATGGGAAACCGATTATCGAGAGCTTGACGGGACATGTTTACGATAAAGTGGATGCGTTCACGGTACCACTGATTGTTAAGGTTCCAGACAATACAACGGGCAAGACGATGGATAATATGGGTGGTCAGATTGATATTATGCCAACTATCGCTAATTTAGTTGGACTTGATCTTTCAAACACCACTTATTTTGGTCAGGACTTACTCAATACAACGCACAACGTATTGGGAGAACGTTTTTATATGCCAAGTGGTTCCTTTATTAATGATGACATTCTGTTTATTCCTGGTCAGAGCCTTGAAGACGGTTCTGCTACCAATATTAAAACACATGAAGCTGTTGTTGACTTGGAACCTTACAGAAAAATGTATGATGAAATTCTAGAGCTTTTGTCTATATCTGATGCTTACGTGAATCAATTACCAATGCGAGATTAAGCAGGATCATAATTTTTGAAGAGCCGTTGTTTAAAGACGGCTCTTTTTGTTGCATAAACCTAACAAAAGAGGACAGCCTAGCTTTTTTTCGTGTATAATAATGGATATTACACAGACGAAAAGAGGGTTATAATGCGCATTCAATTTCATGGGCACTCTTGTGTACAATTGACTCATGATCATCATTCCATCATTATTGATCCATTCTTGACAGGAAATCCTATTGCCACAAGTAAGCCAGAGGATATAAAAGTAGACTATATTTTATTAACGCATGGACATGGAGATCATATTGGTGATGCGGTACAGATTGCCAAACAAAACGATGCTACGATTATTTGTATGGTAGAGCTAGCCCATTATCTAGGCTGGAAAGGTGCCAAAACCATGGGATTTAACATTGGTGGAAAAGTTCAGCTCCCATTTGGCTCAGTAAAAATGACGCAAGCTTTTCATAGTACAGGCATTGTTTTTAACGACGAACAACAGATTATTTATACAGGAATGCCGGCTGGACTCGTCATAAATATGGGGGGTAAAACCCTTTATCATGCTGGAGATACGGGGCTTTTTGGTGATATGAGACTAATTGGTGAGCTGCACCAACCCGATATTGCCTTCTTGCCAATAGGTGACCATTTTACAATGGGACCAGAAGATGCTTTACTTGCTGCGGAGTGGACAAGGGCTAAAACAGTCGTACCAATTCACTTCGATACGTTCCCTCCAATCAAGCAGGATGGACATGCCTTTGTTAAGGAATTAGTGAAAAAGGGAGTACAGGGCAAAGTAATGCAACCGGGAGAAAGCTGGGAGGTATAATGGACGATCGACAGTTAGAAAGTGTTATTAAACAAATATCAACCCGTCAGCGTGGCATCCTAGGCCAGGAAGAATCTCGCAGAACAGCGGTGCTTGTTCCATTGATCCGTAATGAACGTGGAGAATGGTCTATTTTGTTCGAAAAGCGTGCTTCCACGTTAAGAAGTCAGGCGGGCGAAATTTGTTTTCCAGGCGGACATATTGAGCCAAGCGATCACAATGAATGGGAAGCAGCTAGACGCGAAACTTCAGAGGAGCTAGCTCTTGATCCTGATAAGATCGTGTATGCAGGAGATTTAGATATTTTAGTTTTGTCTTCGAGCTTACTAATTTATCCTTATGTTGGGTTTGTGCATACGAAAATCTCTGGGCTTACTCCTAACCCAGACGAGGTGGAGGAAGTTTTTGCTGTCTCGTTACAAACCCTTTTGGGCACCATACCTGATCGTTTTGATATTGACCTACGTTTTGAACCAGGTGAGGATTTCCCCTATCATCTAATTGCGAATGGGCGAAATTATAAGTGGAGACATGGAAAGCTACCTGAATATTTTTATGAAGCAGATGGTTACATTATCTGGGGATTAACTGCACGTATTCTTATGCATTTTTTACAATTTTTTCGCAAGCAATCAAAGAAATAAGTGTCAACGAAACTTATCGGAAAAATAAGGGAGACATGGTATATAAGGGACTGAAGTCCTAACTGTATCATGTCTTCTTTGGGTTTTTATTTTTTGAAAAATACAAATAATGAATATAAAATGAATAATTGGGCTGGTAAATGAATTGTATTTTACGAATTTATAGTTCTAGGCTTACCTGTTTTTGCTTATTTAAGAGTAAGGGCACCTTTCGTGTGATTGTAGGTTCCTACTTAACATGCATGGCAATGCTTGGCTTTGTTTACTCTATATAGAAGAAGGAGGAAAGCAATGAAGGGAAAAAACAGTCTTACGCTGTGCTCGCTACTTACAGTGGTGCTTCTTATGCAGCTGGTATTCACACCTGTTACCGCTTTGGCAAGCAAAATGGAAGCAAGCATGGTTGGCCGTCAGATAGATTCGTTGCTTGAAAAGCTTTCGCAAGAGGATGTAAGCAAAGGGATGTATGCAGGAATCTCTGTATACAATCTAAATAAAGAAGCCTTCTTATATCAGCATGAGGCAGATAAGAATTTTATTCCAGCATCTAATATGAAGCTGTTCATTGCAGCTGCTGCTTTGGAAGAATTAGGTGCTGATTATCAGTTTAAAACCGAAATATATACAGACGGAAAAGTGAGCCAGAATGGAACACTTCAAGGTAATCTCGTAGTAAAAGGCTACGGTGATCCAACTTTAGAAACAAAGGATTTACAAAAAATGGCCACTGAATTGAAACAAAAAGGGATCACAGGCATTCAAGGTCAGGTGTATGTGGATGAGAGCTATTTCGATGATATACGTCTGGGGCCAGCATGGATGTGGGATGACGAGGTGTATGCTTATAGCGCACAAATCAGCGGATTGTCTTTACATAAAAATAGCATGGAGGCAGTAATCACACCTGCAAAAGAAGTAGGGAAGCCAGCTTCTGTTAGCATAACACCCATAAATGAGTACGTAAAGGTTATTTCGACTGTCACCACAACGGATAGTAAGGAGAGCGAGGTCACTGTTGAACGAATGATTGGGCATAACCAATTAATCATAAAAGGTACAATTGGAAGAGATGCCATTCCTTATAAAGAAGACGTTACCATGGAAGATCCTGTCCTGTACGTTGGGGATGTGTTTCAGTCTATCCTACAGTCAGAAGGGATTTCGATCATCGGGAAAAAAACGATTCAAAAAACGAGCTTAGTCAAAGGAACACCTATCGTGACTCATTATTCTCGTCCTTTATCAGAGATCGTTCTAGCATTGAATAAAGATAGTGATAATTTTTATGCAGAGATGCTAACCAAGACATTGGGGGCGGTAAAAAAAGGAAGCGGTAGTTGGCATGCTGGTACAGAGGCAATCACCGAGGTGTTACGTGAGGCTAAGTTTCCAGGAACATATTTACAGGTAGATGGATCAGGATTATCTCGTCTTGATTTGATCACACCAAATCAGATGATAGCTCTTCTCCGTTATGTGCAAAAGAAAGAATATCAAAAAGCATTTGAAGCTAGTTTACCTATCGCTGGTATTGATGGTACATTAAAAAGCCGTATGAAAGAGACCAAAGCAGGTAGTAATCTGATAGCCAAAACCGGTTCAATGGGTGGTGTAAACAGCTTATCAGGGTATGTCACGGCTACTAATGGGGATAAACTTGCTTTCTCCATTATGATTAATGGAATCTATAAATCGAAGTACGCAACTCAGCTACAAGATTCGATTGGGAATGTGCTTGCCGAATACCCCGTGCTACCAGAAATACCCAGTGAAGTATCAGCTAAATCGACTTATGAATTAAGTGCACTGCTTGACCCGTTGTGGGAAGATCCAGCTCTAGCCAATGTGCATGGTAGTATGATTGTTAGTTCTTTAGATCGAGCAGGATCAAAAGTGACCTTGTATGAACATCAGGCGGATCGTTTGTTGATACCAGGTACGATTATCAAGGAGCTGACAAGCATTGGAGCGCTAGTAACATTGGGAGAGAATTATTCTTTTAAAACAGAAGTACTACTGTCGAAACCTGCCAACGCTGGTGGTGTGGTAGAGGGGGATATTATTATTAAGGGCTATGGTGACCCCACTTTACGTGCAGATCATCAAAATGATGAGGGGCAAGGACCCACATTGGAACAATTAGTTGGTTTTTTAACAGAAAAAGGGATCACACAGGTGAATGGTAATATTCTAATTGATCAGAGCTATTTTGACCGTCAGTTAGTAGGATTGGGCTGGCCGTGGGATGCTGAGAAGCAACTTGCGAAAATAAGCGCTCTCACAAGCGAAGCTGGAAAAGTAAAGCTTACTTATAAGCCTGGCTTGAAAAAAGGTGATCCGGTTATCTTTGATATGTGGCCAAAAACAAATTATGTAGTCATCTATCAAGATGCATCCACAGTCGGTAAGGGAGCAAATAATACGTTTATTATGAAAAAAGAACGAGCTAAAAACGTTTTTCGTTTGCTTGGAGAATTGCCAATGGGAACAAAAGAGCAGCAGGAGCTTGTCTCGGTAGAGGAACCAGCCATTTATTCAGGAGTACTATTTCTGCAAAAAATGAAGGATGCGGGTATCAAGGTATCGCCTACTAGTAAAGTACTTTTAGGACAAGTGACAAAGGAAGCGATGAAGCTAGGAGAGGTACAATCCTTGGCACTGCAAGATATCCTGACCTTGCAGAATAAAAATGATGATCATTTGATTGCAGAAATGGTCAATAAAACGATAGGAATAAGGAAAGCGGGAAAGGGAACGACTGAAGCGGGGTTAGCAGCTACCCAGGTGATTCTGAAGGCCTGGGGTGTAAATACGAATTATGACATGCTGGATGCTTCAGGTGTGACCCGTTATAATCTCCTTTCAGCAAGACAACTAAACGATGTCTTACTTAAATTAGCTGGGCAAAAGGAATATCCATTGTTTTACAACTCTTTACCCATCGCCGGTGTGGATGGGACACTGAAAAACAGGTTAAAACGCACAGATGCTCAGGGAAATCTGCGTGCATTGAGTAGCCAATTACAGGGTGTATCGAGTATTACCGGTTATGTTACTACGAAAAAGAATGAGCGTCTTGCTGTGACGATAATTCTAAACGGTTATACGAGCTCTCCAGAGCAAATGAGCAAATGGGAGGATAAAGTTTTGAAATTATTAGCTTCTTATCAAGAGTAAATGCCAAAGAGGGTCTGAAGGGATTGTGATATAGAGGTGATCTTTTTCGTAGCAAAAAAGGAAAGGTACAGAGAGTAGCCAAGCTCAGCAATAGAGCTTGGCTTTTCGGCACATGTAAAGTGTTTTTTTCCACTCATTCTTCACAAATGTAGCGACTTCTTTTGTGTTCATTTTTTTATACAAGCCTTTACGTAGAAAACGTTCGAACATGTGGGGGAATGCAAGGTCAATATAAAGAAGCCCTAGCTCGTGTGACTGTAGCGGATTTTCCTGTTGATATGCCTGTAAAAAAGATTTGAAGCGTGATGCGTTAAACGTTTTATGTTTACGCATGATCATAAAGTGCATTCGAGAAATGTCCTTGGAAACAAAATCGTGTCGGATGTCTTCCCAATCGATGAGATAAGGAGTGTTTTTGTGAAACATGGTGTTTCGAGGATGGTAATCCCCATGACATAAATAATGCTGATCATCTGGATACGATTTCCATTGGTGGTAAAATGGATAAGCAAGTAACTTTTTATAGGCCCATTCTGCACGTGATCCAAAACGTTTGCAGTAACGTACAATCCATTTGATTTTAGGAGATTCAGAGCGAAGATGCTTCTTATACCACTCATCAATACGTCTTTTATCCGCTTGATATTCATTTTCCCAGTCTAAGGCTCCCATGGCTCTACAGCCAGTTGGGGGAGAAAATCCTAAAGAGCGTTTATGAAACCGACCGATGAGTGAGCCCAGCCTTAAAATGTTTTCCATGGATGAAGCAGTGGGACTTTTTCCTGTAATCCATTCCTGTAAAATGTATTGTTTGTTTTCGAATGTAAAGTATGGTTGTCCGCTTACTGTTGGGTATTCACGTGGGATCAAAATGTTTTTTTCATGCAGATGCTCTTGAGCAGCCCGGATGTAGCGCATACGATTCTTCTGCTCTTGCTTTCCTTTGAGGAGATAAATGCCTTGATCGGTTATGATTTTACTTACATGTACAGATGAGATTCTACTTAAATTTTTACTCGAGCGTATTGTCAATCCATATTGTTCTTTCACTTTTTCTGCAAGATGCTTGTTCATGAGAATGCTCACATCCTCTAAGTCGTTATCTTTTCAGTTTATGACATACGAACAGTTGTGTACCTGTACCACTTGATTCTTGCCAACCGAGCGTCAAAAATCATGGAGCTACATACTTGGTTTTGGAGTACGGTTGGTGGATTACAAAGTGCTATTTTCTTGGTTTGACAACGGTATGTCCTCATCATACAATGATGCATATGAATGCAAAGCGGCACACATTTAGATGGAGAGCCGCCTTCGGGAAGGAGATGTGGCTGTATGAACCGTGCACTACTTATTATTGATTATACAGTTGACTTTGTCGCGGATGAGGGAGCACTAACATGCGGAGCACCTGGACAAGCTATTGAGAATCGCATTCTTTCGTTAATCGAAGAGTTTCTGCAAAACGGGGATGAGATTATCATGGCCGTTGATCTTCATGAGGAGAATGATCCTGACCATCCTGAGACAAAACTATATCCTCCTCATAACATTCGTGGGACACATGGCCGCGATCTTTATGGGGGTGTTCAAACGATTTATGAACAAAATAAAGAACGTATGATATGGATGGATAAAACAAGATACAGTTCTTTTACAGGAACCGATTTGGATATTCGTCTGCGGGCAAAAGGTATCACGGAAGTGCATTTGACTGGTGTATGCACGGATATTTGTGTACTCCATACAGCAGTTGATGCGTATAATCGTGGATTTCAAGTGGTCATTCATGAGGATGCCGTACAAAGCTTTTCGTCTACAGGGCATGAATGGGCCTTGCAACACTTCAAGAATGCGATGGGCGCTACCGTCGTGTCAAAATAAAGGAGCTGCCAGCTGTGAACTATGAGAATTTGACGTTACATACGGACAAATATCAGATCAACATGATGTATGCTCATTGGAAAAATGGTACGCACAATCAAATTCGTGTCTTTGAGGCTTATTTCCGGAAGCTACCTTTTGGGAATGGCTTTGCTGTGTTTGCCGGATTACAACGGGTTATTGAATATATAGACAATCTACACTTTACGAAACAAGAGCTGGAGTATCTGGCTGAGCAGGAAGAAAATTATGAACCGGCTTTCTTAGAAGAACTAGCAAAATTACGTTTTACAGGTCAACTTCGTTGTATGGCAGAGGGTACTATCATTTTTCCAAATGAGCCATTGCTACAGGTAGAAGCTCGTGTTTTTGAAGCACAATTAATTGAAACCGCAATCCTAAACTTTATTAACTACCAGATATTAATCGCGACAAAAGCGGCACGTATTCGTTTAATTGCTCCAAACGAGACTTTGTTAGAGTTTGGTACCAGACGAGCACAAGAAGCAGATGCAGCCGTCTGGGGAGCACGCGCAGCTTATTTGGCGGGTTTTGATGCCACGTCTAACATGCGGGCTGGTATGCTGTTTAAAATCCCTACAAAGGGTACACACGCTCATTCTTGGGTGCAGGATCATGCTACAGAGGAGGAAGCGTTTGAGAAATTTGCAAAGGCACTTCCTGAAAATGTGGTTTTGCTTGTTGATACATACGATACATTAAAAAGCGGGGTACCTAACGCCATCAAGGTGGGAGAAAAGCTACGCAAAGAAGGTAAACGCTTGAAAGGCATTCGGTTAGATAGTGGGGATATAGCTTATTTATCGAGAAAAGCTCGCAAGATGTTAGACGATGCCGGATTTCCAGAAGTAGCGATTATAGCATCCAATGATTTAGATGAGAATGTTATTTTTAACCTAAAAATGCAAGGAGCTCAAGTAGATACCTGGGGTGTCGGAACCAAGCTAATTACGGCGGAGGATAATCCGGCATTAGGTGGAGTTTATAAGGTGGTAGCCAAGAAAGAGGAAGATCACTACATTCCTACGATTAAAATCTCGGGAAATCCAGAAAAAATTACAACACCAGGAAATAAGCGTGTATATCGAGTAATTAACAAGGATACGGGCAAGGCAGAAGGGGATTATATCGCAATGGCAGAAGAACAGGTTCATGGTCTGCCACGAATTATGCTATTTGATCCCGTTCATGTTTATCTCCATAAATTCGTGGAGAACTACGAGGCAATCGAGCTGTTACAAACGATCTATACAGATGGAGTCTTGATGTATCAGTCGCCTTCTTTGGAAGAAACGAAAGAATATCATAAACAACAATATCAACTGTTCTGGGATGAGTATCTACGTAAATTAAATCCAGAGAGATACCCAGTTGATTTAAGTCAATTAGTATGGGATACCAAAATGAATCTTATATCGCAGCATAAACAAAAATAGAATAGATAAATAAGAGGGCGTTCGATTAGTCGAATGCCCTCTTTGTTTGTTGTAAAGTAAAGTTTTATTTGCTTTTTATGAATTTCTCACTACTCATTATGGTCTGATCCTTCATTCTTTTTTGATTGGTGGGGAAGGTCAATCGTAATGGTAGTACCTTTGCCTAATTTGCTCTCTATCTGCATTTCTCCACCATGATTGCTAACAAGACGCATTGTAATAGGCAAACCTAAACCGGTTCCTCCTTCTTTTACAGAGAAGAAAGGATCCATCACACGTGATAGATACTCATCAGGGATACCGTTTCCGGTATCAATAATGCGAATACGTACACCTGATGTTGTTTCGGTACAAACAACTTTTAGTTGGCCCCCTTGAGGCATTGCCTCCATGCTATTTTTCATTAAATTTAACAAAACTTGCTTCATTTGCTCCTGATCAACATAAAGAGAAATGGTTGGAGGACAAATAAATTTCATCTCAATTCCATGCAGAAGAGCTTCTCCCTTAGTTAAGGTAAAGATGGAGTTCAATAGCTCTAAGGCAGGAATTTCACGATTTATAGGCGTTGAGGGTTTTGACAAGAGCAACATTTCTGTAACGATTTTGTTCACACGCTCAATTTCTTGTAGGACAAGTGCCAAGTGGTATTTTTTACGTTCTTCCTTTGTGAGCTTTTGTTGTAATAGCTGAATAAATCCGTAGATTACTGTCAGAGGGTTACGAATTTCATGAGCGGCTCCAGCAGCTAATTGTCCGACTAAAGCCAGTTTTTCTGATTGATTAATATATTGTTGTACCTGTTCTTGTTCGGAAATATCGGATAAAACAACCATCCATCCCATATTTCCTTGATCGCTATCACGCAGGGGTACATAGGAAACTAAACCAAGGAAAGGTGAGTTATTCTTATGTAATAGCTCCATTTTTTTATTCTCAAACCAAACCGAATCACAATTAATGCTAGGATCATCTTTTGATACCCAGACTTGTGGAGTCACTGTGCGTGGATATGATTCTTCATCTAGTTGCACTAATTCTAAGGCTTTGCGATTAATATAAACTTCACCAGTAACAAAATGGCGGGTAATAATCCCTACAGGTAAGGAATCAAGAATCTGTTCTCGAACATGCTTTTCTTGGGCTAAAATTTGATTTTGACGTTCCCCTTGTTGAAAGAGAATGGAAATGTTACGCGACATCTTATTACATTCTTGTGCTAGTTCATAAAATTCATCGCGTACACTGTACGTAATTTGTTGACCAAAAGTCCCATGCGAAACCTCTCGCACTTGTCTCAGGAGCGACCGGATAGGACGCATTAGTTCTTTTCGGAAGTAGAGTGTACAAAATAAGCCGAACAAGATAGAGGCTACCGAAATGGTATATGTAATAATCAGTGAAAATTTTAATCGCTTGCTACTGTTTAGCACTTCTTCTGATGTTTTCGTTTCAATTGTTCGTAAGGATAAACTGACGAATTTCTCTAAATAAGCAATTTTGGGGTCTACCTCTGTGGTCAAAACGAAGGTAACAGCATCTACATTGTTAGCCTTGAGTAATGGATCTACTTTATTTAGAAAAATAAGATCTAATTCATGAATGAGGTCGATGATTTGGAAAAATTCCTTGTTTTCCTCATTTCGTTTTAACATTGTAAACGTATCTCGTAGCTCAAATACCGTATAGTATTTTTCCAGATAGTTCGGTTCACGAGTTGATACATACATTTGTAAGGCAAACATCTTGGTATACAATTGATTTTTTAGTTCTAATAAAGCATTGGTTTGCGGAACAACCTTTTGCGTTAAATGAGATTCCTCAGAGGTTACCTTGGTGATCTGATAACTATTAAGAATTGCAACGGAGCCAATGAGAAGCATCATCACAAAGTAACTTAACATCATTTTCATCTGAAATCCCATGTTGCGAAAAGGGGACATTAATATCCCTCCTAAGCCATTATCAATGGGCATTGGCTCGTTTTAATTTTTCTATGGTATGATTCATTTCCATTTGGACGGAGACAGGAACCATCTTTCCATAAGGACCTAAACAATTAACGTTTTCATTAAGCCCATACAACACAGTACCACTTTGAAGCTTTTTTTGAAGATATTGTTCAATTAAGGTTGTATAAATTTGTTCTACGTCTTGCACGAGGCTAGAAATTACATGGTTCGGAGCTAAGAAACGCTGGTCACTAATATATCCGATAGCTAGGACATTTCGCTTTTGCACCTCATTTATTACTTGTAAATTAATACTATCTCCGGCAGAGTAAATCACATCAGCTTTATGCTTAATCATTAAGTTACGAGCTGCTTTGACTGCAGCCTTCGTATCATTGTAATCGGGTATAAACTTGATCAAAGCTCTTGCGGAAGGATCTGTTTCTTTAACTCCACGTTCTAATCCCTTAGCAAGTGGCTTATCATTGGGCATATCTGCAACGATAAAGCCCACTGTTTTTGTTTTGGACATCAGTGTAGCCAGCTTACCAATAATATATCCCGCTGGTTCCATATCAAATTGAATGACTGTTTGATTTGGATAATGGGCAGTTCCATTGAGAGTGACAAAACGTGTGTTCGGATAAATTGCAGCTACTTCTGTAAATGGTTCTGAGAAAACAATTCCGTGACCCATAATTAAATCATAACCTGAATCTGCTAGGTTGGACGCGACTGCCTTAATTTTATGTCGATCCACTTCTTGCACGATCTCTAGGTCAAAATGGTACTTGTCTTGTAGTTTATACATAGTCTGTAATGCTGCACTATTCCATGCTTGATCGAAAGTAGGACCTTCTAAAATTAAAGCAATTTGGTGCTCGGCTACATTTTTTCGTGTGAACTCTTGAATTTGTTTCATATTTAAAAGAAACTGAAAGGTTAGGAGCAAAAGTAACCAGATTACCAAAGCTCCAATAATGTAGACGAAACCCTTGGATTGTTCGGTCACTTCATTTCCTCCCATAGGTGACATATACCATAATTGAACATTAGTTCTCATTTGCAAGATTCGACAAATAATAACAATTTCCTGCTTGGTTTAATCATACATATTAATAACATAAAAGATGTTTTTTTGAAATAAGTAAATTTTATCCTTTGAAAGTATAAATTGTAAGAAAAAACGAGAGATAGGCTAAATGATACAAATATATCAGGAAAATAGACATATTGAAATAAATTTTTGCTAATGGTAGTCAGTTTAATGTGATCCTAACAAAAAAAGCAGGAGTTTTCCTTTCAAAAACGAATCCAAATAGATAAGGGGGGAGATAACATACCATGTTACAATTTAAGAACTTTCCATATGAACGAATTGATATGTCACAATTAAAATATGAATTTACTGAACAGTTGAATAATTTTACAGAAATGAGTACTTATGAACAAGAAGAGGCAGCCATAACCGCCATACTCGCCTTACAGCGTAAATTCCTTACCGCTTGGAGCATTGCTAGCAATCGTTTTTGTATGAACACGGAAGATGATTTTTATAAGAAAGAACAAGAATTTTACGATGAGCAGGTTCCGTACTTTGATGAGTGGAAGAACCAATATTATCGTGCCATCTTACATTCTCCCCACAGAGAGAAGCATGAGCAAAAGTGGGGTAAGGTTTATTTTGCATTGGTAGAAAAGCAAATGAGTACCTTCTCTCCAGATGTTCTTTATGATCTGCAAGAGGAGAATAAATATTGTAGTGAATATGTAAAATTGATAGCAAGTGCGAAGGTTGAATTTGAGGGTAAGGAGCTATCCTTACCAGAGCTGGGACCTTATCAGCGATCAACTGATCGGGATATCCGTAAAAAAGCTATTGAAACAAAATATCAATACTTAAAAGATCATGAAGCAGAACTAGATCAAATTTTTGACAAGCTTGTTCAAATCAGAACGACCATTGCTCATAAACTAGGCTTTCCTTCGTTTGTGGAGCTAGGCTATGCTCGTATGCAGCGAATTGACTATGATCAAGAGATGGTTAGCGTATTCCGTGAACAAGTGAAAAAGCAGATTGTACCGGCTGTGAATCGCCTTAAAGAACGCCAACGACAACATATTGGAGTCTCGACTTTAACTTATTATGATGATCCTTTGTTGTTTCCTTCTGGGAATCCAGTACCAAAGGGGGACCCAGAGTGGATTTTAGAAAACGGGAGAAGAATGTATAAGGAGCTATCATCTGAGACGAACGAGTTTTTCCAAATGATGGTAGATAGAGGCTTGCTTGACGTGTATAGTAGAAAAGGCAAGGCAGCAGGTGGCTACTGTGATTATTTTCAGGATCAACAAGTTCCATTTATTTTTGCCAACTTTAATGGAACCTCACACGATGTTGTTGTACTAACACATGAGGTAGGCCATGCCTTCCAAGCTTATTCAAGTAGACACATTTCAATGCCTGAATGCATCTTCCCAACTAGTGAATCAGCTGAGATTCACTCCATGAGTATGGAATTTTTAACATGGCCATGGATGCCTCTCTTTTTTAAAGAAGACGCTGAGAAATTTAAATATGAGCATGTACATGATAGCCTTTCCTCTATTCTATATATTTGCATGGTGGATGAATACCAGCATTATGTATACGAAAACCACACGGCGAGCGTGGAGGATCGTAAACAGGCTTGGCGGCAGCTAGAACGGGAGTACCGTCCTTATTATAACTTTGAAGAGAATGATTATTTGGATCGAGGAAACTACTGGCACCAGCAGCGTCATATCTTCAAGTTTCCATTCTATTATATTGATTATGGTCTTGCCCAGATCTGTGCCTTCCAGTTTTGGCAATTAGCTAATAAAGATCGAGAACAAGCATGGAAAAACTACTTGCGTATTTGTGAGGTAGGAGGTAGCAAAAGCTTTACGGAGATCGTGGAGCTAGCAGGGCTACATTCACCATTTAAGGCAGGCTGTTTTGATTCAGTAGTTCAGGACATAGTAGACTGGTTAGAACAAGCCAATTATGAAAATATGTAAGAATGTAGTAGTATATGAATAGAATGACCGGGTGTACGCGACAAGCTACTACGTACGCCCGATCATCCGTGATCTTCAAACATTCAGGTTTCAACTCATAATAAGCACGCTTTTCCGTATATTGGTAATGAGTCATCTTCTTAGCTTTTTTGTTTTGCTAGTCTCTCTATCTCCTCATTCACCACATAAGCGAGATCGTCATTTTCATACATGGTTAACATTGCTAGTAGGGTTTCATTTTCAATGGTGCCAGCTTCCTCCTCGGGAACAGTTAGCTCCATTATTTGGTTAAGTAACGGATTTTGACCTTGCTTGGGATAAGCCCTTTGATATAGCTCATGTGGGTCAAGCCTATGATTCACGCACCATTGTGCAAAGACAAGAATCATCATATGTTCATCATGTTGATATTGTCGGATGATCTGTTCCTCTATTTCTTTACGGCTCATTTTATTTTCTCCTTTACGATTACACTTCTACTTGTACAAGACGCCCATCAGGCAAACGGATAACATACTCTTTACATACAAGTGTTGCTTTACAACAAGGGCTTTTATCCTTTTTACGCGCTTTTTTTAAAATATCTGCCTTTGTGCCGCACTCGGAACAGTATGTCTGATATCCTTCCAACATTTTAACCGCAAACAATGGAGCTCCTATACGCCTACATTCGGCTACGAACTCTGGTGTACCATCTGCAAAGGGCTTTTTTTGCAAGCACAGGTGGTAATGAACAAGCTCATGTTTGAGAGTGGCTATGACATGCTGGGCACCAAATTGGTTGTATTGCCACAGACTTTGTACAATTTTAATAGGCTTTTGATGTGTTCGCTCAAATATAAACCTTCCTGCGGCATCCTTTACCGATTTATCCCATTCGATAGGGATTTTACAAGGTCGGCCAAAATATTGAAGGCTTAATTGATTACCAATTTGATACAATTCCATTGAGGAAGAGGTGTCAATTCTCCAAACGGAACGCTCTTGAAAGCTGGTAGAATGTGATAAAGATTGTTGTTTTTCTTTTGTAAACTGTTTTATTTGCTGAATCAATTCATAAACGTCCTGATAGGAGAGTTTCTCCAATATCAGCTCACGTTTTGGGTCAACAACAAAAAGATGGGCGTATAAATATTTTAACATGAGGGCGGTTGGTTTTTGGTTACTATTCATACCTCTATTGTAGCGAGAGAAAAACAAAGATGGCAAGAAAAAATAACTACTTTTAGAGACGAGGTATTTACAGTTCTTTGGATTACATTAGAAGGCGTTTTCATGTAAAATATTTAGAAGAAAAATGAATAATGTGATAAGTCTGTTGTTATTTATAAGTAAATTTATAGCGTAGAAGGGAGAAAGTCTGTATGAGTAAAAAATACTTTAGTCTAGATGAAGCGAATGAATATATCCCGTTTCTAGAAAAAGAGCTCCTTTTTTTACGAGATCAAAAGCGCGAAATTTCTGAGAAATACCACCGTTTACAAATTGTTAAAAGCCATGTTGACCATATTGGGATTAATGACTTCGCCGATCATGAGGCTTTTGAATTAGAATGTCAGTTGGAATTTTTGCATATGGAGTATACCATGCATGCTGAAGCGATTGAAAAGCATGGTATGAAGGTTAAAGAAGTAGAGCTTGGGTTGGTGGATTTTCCAGCTATTCTAGATGGAGTAGAGGTATATCTCTGTTGGAAGTTAGGAGAGGGGAGTGTTAGCCACTATCATGGAGTGGAAGAAGGATTTCTCGGTAGAAGAAAAATTTCGTAGTTTCTACTCGGTTTCTTCTTCGTCTATGAATCAGAACTAACTCATAATACAAACGAGGGATGAGCTGAAGAAATATGCTTGTCCCTTTATTTTATTTAGCTTTAGATCGCTGTTCTTTTCATATACAAAAGACTAGTCATGTTTTTGCAGTTTAACAAAAACTGGTTGCAAGAAAATGTATATATAGGGTCGAATGTAAGAGGAGGATGTTTTTTAGTAGACAATTAAGGATCGCAAAGCTGGAGAGGGAAAACAATGCAGACTGAGTTAGCCACGTTTTCATTTCTGATGAACCAAGTAAAAGACATTATCTACTTGATAAAAGTAACAGCAGATCATCAATTTGTTGTGTTGCAGGTAAATGAAGCATTTTTAGAAGCTACTGGATATAAATATGAGGAAATTGTTGGGAAAAAAGTACAAGCATTCCTCAAAGAAGAATTAGTGCTCTTTTCTGTGGATAAATGCCAAGAAGCCGTACAACAGCAATCTACAGTCGAATATGAAGAAAGCCTGAACGCTCCGTTTGGTACATCTACGTACGAAATTGCCTTACATCCCATCCAGCAAGTAAACTCAACTCAGTTTGTAATAGGGATTGTACGCAACATTACAGAACGTAGATTAATAGAAGAAAAATTGTGTAAATCTGAGAAGCTATGGGTAGTAGGCCAGCTTTCAGCTGCCATTGCTCATGAATTACGTAATCCCTTAACCTCTTTAAAGGGTTTTCTTAAATTAATGGAGAAGCAAATGGAAAACAGGGATGAGGGGATAAAGAAGTATTTACAGATCATGGGGGGAGAATTCGAGCGAATCGAACAGATTGTTGATGGATTTATGCAGCTGTCTTTACCAGAACCTATACAACGTGACTTTCTATACCTCCCAAGCCTTGTAGAGGAAGCGATTGAGCTGTTCTATGAAGAAAATCAATCACTAATCCTAGATATCCAGATTGATTTTCATTTCTATGGAGAAATACCCATGGTTAGCTGTGATCGCGATTTAATGAAGCGAGTTTTACTCCACCTTTTCATGAATGCAGCCGAGTCAATGCCTGATGGGGGAGATATTTTTTTGACGGTGTATGTAAATGAGTTAGAGGTATGTATAGCAGTAGTGGATGAAGGTATCGGCATTGAAGAAGAACGCTTACAGCGATTGGGAGAACCCTTTTATTCGACGAAAGAAAAAGGAACAGGATTGGGACTTACTATGTGTTATCAAGTTGTGAAACAACACCAGGGGAGAATTATGATTCATAGTCAGGAAAAGGAAGGAACGATTGTTACCATTGCCCTTCCCATAAATCCTTTATAAAAATTCGACTTTTTGAAAAGATAGGTAAAGATTCATTAAAGAAGAGGGATAAGAAGCTTGATACAGCTCATACGTATAGAAAATGAGTTTGAAAAATAACCATGCATCAGACAACTAGGGGGAGTCGTACATGAATAAAGGACGTACATTACAAGTTGGAGATTGTGTTGGGTTACTAGCTCCCGCAAGTCCAGTAGAGAGTGATCGAGTAGAGAAAGCGATACAAGAGGTAGAAGCAATGGGATTACGTGTTAAAGTAGGGCCTAGTAGCTACCGATCCTTTGGCGGATATCTGAGTGATACACCGGAAAATAGGACTTGTGAATTGGAGAATATGTTTAGCGATCCCGAGGTGAATGCGATTTGGTGTCTGAGAGGAGGCTATGGTACACCACAACTTTTAAACTTATTAGATTACTCTATTATAGCAGAGAATCCAAAGCTATTTATTGGCTATAGTGATATTACAGCTTTGCATACGGCATTTATGCAAGAGGCTTGTTTAGCCACCTTACATGGTCCAATGGCAGCAGTAGAACCAGTTAATGGTTTTAATCCCCTTTCCAAAGGGTACCTAGAACGGGTACTTTTTTGTGCAGAGCCATTGGGTGAAATTGTAAACCCGCCTGAGATAGCTACTCGTTGTCTTGTG
Source organism: Brevibacillus laterosporus DSM 25 (assembly GCF_002706795.1). Taxonomy (NCBI): domain Bacteria; kingdom Bacillati; phylum Bacillota; class Bacilli; order Caryophanales; family Paenibacillaceae; genus Brevibacillus; species Brevibacillus laterosporus. The sequence continues at coordinate 5,327,928 of NZ_CP017705.1, read as the reverse complement.
CCTGGTGAAGCTTCTGGCGCTATTGTAGGGGGAAATCTAAGCTTAATTTGTGCGACGTTAGGAACAGAATACGAGCTTGATACGACCAATAAAATTTTATTTTTGGAAGATATAGATGAAGAGCCATCTCAAGTGGATCGCATGTTAACTCAGTTAGCTTTAGCAGGAAAATTCTCCGATGCAAATGCAATCGTCTTAGGCTCATGGGAGGCCTGTTTGCCAAAAGAGGGGAAAGAAAGCTTTACGGTGGAGGAGTTATTTGAAAGAATTATTGTTCCCTTTCAGAAACCTACATTAGCCAATATGCAAATCGGACACGATTCCACTAATCTCCCTTTGCCATTAGGTGTAAGAGGTACTGTTATCTCTCATGAAGGAATACTCTGTGTGGAAGAAAGTCTAACGATAGAATGAGGATTGTGAGAATTTAGCTATGATATGTAAGTAGGATAGGGTATAATACGGGAGGCGTCTCTTTTGATGCCCGTCCAACTATCTCTTACATAACTGGAGGGACACGAACATGAGTGTACATATCGAAGCTAAAGAAGGCCAAATTGCAGAATCAATTTTATTACCAGGTGACCCATTGCGTGCCAAATACATTGCTGAAACATTCTTGGAGAATCCAGAGTGCTTTAATAATGTTCGCGGTATGTTAGGATTTACAGGTACTTATAAAGGAAAACGTGTTTCTGTTATGGGAACAGGAATGGGTGTACCATCTATTTCTATCTATGTTCATGAATTAATTAATTCATATGGCGTGAAAAATTTGGTTCGTGTAGGTACATGCGGTGCGATCCAAAAAGACGTAAAGGTTAGAGATGTCATCATTGCGATGTCTTCCTCTTCAGACTCTGCCGTTAACAAAGTACGCTTTAACAATATCGATTACGCACCAACAGCTAACTTTGACTTGTTGAAAAAAGCGTATGACGTAGCGACTGAACGTAACATGCCGACTAGAGTTGGTAACGTATTTACAAGTGATTCATTCTACAATGATGATGCGACTCGTCTGCCAAAATTGGCTGAATACGGAGTCCTAGCGGTTGAAATGGAAACAACTGCGCTGTACACAATCGCAGCAAAATTTGGAGCTCGTGCGTTGTCTGTCCTCACAGTAAGTGATCATATTTTGACAGGTGAGGAAACAACAGCTATGGAGCGTCAAACTACCTTTAACCAAATGATTGAAGTTGCATTGGAAGCAATTATTGCAGAAGCGTAAGAAATTGTTATAGTCGTCCTGCCTGTTTAATCGGGCGGGACTATTTTTTTACTTAAAAATGTTTCAAACTACATAAAAGCGGTTACAACCAATATGTGGAATTTAAAACACAGGGAGATGGTCATAGTTGATAGCTCAACTAATCGAGCAAACCGAGCGTGCAGAGAAACAATTAGAGCGTATTCGTCACAGGCTTTTGGGCATTCATCAACGATTAGATAGTACCGAAAACCGTTTATCGAAAATTCGGAGTCAACTAGTAACCATCGACCAGCGCTTAACTAACATTCAAAAAGGCTGTAGTTAACTTATTAAAATTCCACAAAAATAAGCCTTATCTGCAAAAAAGATAGGGCTTACTACTTTTATAAAGGTGATAAACTGTTCCTAGACAGAATTGGGTTTGAAAGTACAAAACAATGATTATACTGTTTCATACATATGAGTAGCAGGAGGAGAATCGTATGTATGTTCAGCTACAAAAGGATGCTCAAGGGCAGTTGGAAATCATTGTGCTGGGTGAAAAGGTACAACTAGATAGTAATAATGTAGCCCTTCTTTCTGGGCGTTGGGCAGAAGCATTAAAGCCTAGTGATTTGCCCAATGGCATTTCATTTCGTTTGGTAGGAGAATTAAGTAATGGACTCGGATTTTTTAAAGAGGATCACGTTACCTTTTCCAGAGGGAAGAATAGGACGAGTCTTGAATTTAAGGTAAGTTCGATTTACTACTATCATGAATGGGACGGTATGTTTTCATTAGATGATACCATTTTGAAACGTAAGCTTGTATTACAACAATCAGATCAATTTACGTTTATTGCACACGTGAAAAAAGAGAAATGCACTCATTTACGCTTTTACTTTGAGCTAGAATCGACAGAGGATCAGTCTTTGGTAGAAATACTAGAGATGGCCATGATTCGTTTGAGTTGTTTAGAAGGATATGGATATAAAATGTGAGACCCAGAAATGCTGGGTCTTTTTTTTGAGGAAAAAGGCTCAATTTGTATGCTTGTACGGTTCCAAAGAAATTATTTTTTAATATATTACTGGTGTATGGCAAGCATTTGTAAAATTTTCTGTGCCATGGTTATTTTGTTATAGAGAGGTGCTATAAGATGGAACTTTGCCGATTTTTTTGCAGATTGCTTGGTTACAAATCTTGTATTCCTCCGCTGAGAAACGTATGTAACAGGTTCCTAAATGTAGAGGTGGATATCACAACGACAGCGGGTGAAATTGTTATTTTTGTTGTAGAAGTTGGAAGTGGTTTCGTGAAAGGAATTGATTCGAGTAATCATATTGTGCTGATACCCTATACAGCTGTGCTAGCTATTCGACCAGCTAGCTAACGACAAACCATTGAAGATCATTCTCTTAAGAAAGGGGTTACAGCAATGCTTAGAAAAGAGCTAGAAGATTATGTGGGCTTTGAAGTACAGGTCCATGTGTTACAGCGTATTATTAATGGGATCTTGCGAGATGTAACGAATGCTACTGTAACGGTCAGGACACTAGATAGTCCCGGTTATGATGAGTATGTGGATGTCGAAGTGCCTATTTTGAATATCTCCTATGTAACCATTCTTTAGGTCATGAAAACACACTCGCTTTTTAATAGTATTCCAGTCCAAAATGAAGAAAAGCATTGCTCTGATTAGTAAAAAAACGTCATCTCCCCGTGGTGGCTTTTATCAGGGTGATCTTATTGTCAAGATTCCGTATGTAAAGCTTTAAACACTCGCTGGATTAGCGGGTGTTTTTTTATAGGGATGGTTTGACTGACCTAATTGCTTGGAATGTGATTTCAAGCTCTCTTGGTAGCGTAATACAAAGTACAAAAATGATCTGTAATTTTAATTTGTCTGTGGATGTATGTATAATCTGCTTGTTTTTAAACAAATATATTTTAAAAGTATAAAATGTCTTGATTTTATAAATATTTTTATTTAAAATGTCTGTAAGTCACAATTTCCTTTTTTTGCATAAGAACTATATATTTTCCAAAAGAAAGGAGGGTTTTGTATAGTTTGGTCTACTTGAAAAGGTGATGAAAGTGCAAGTAAATTAGGGAGGGATTTAGATGAAAAACTGGGTTCAGTTCAGAATAGCAAGACCAACAGATAAATTTGAAGAGGTTATCAGCTTTTATGAAACAGGTTTAGGGTTAAAACGGATAGGTAGTTTTGAAAATCATGAAGGGTATGATGGAATCATGTTTGGGTTACCTGATGCAGAATATCATTTAGAATTTACCAAGCATGTGAACGGAAGCCCTTGCCCAGCTCCAACAAAAGATAATTTACTGGTATTTTACATGCCTGATATAAATGAAATTCAGAAAATTACCGCTAGATTGCAGTCTATGGGCTATTATGCGGTGGAACCAGAGAATCCTTATTGGAAAGAAAAAGGTACTACCATAGAAGATCCTGATGGATGGAGAATTGTATTAATGAATGCAGCAGAGTAAGAGGCTGAGAAACGTTTACTTTAACCTTCACCTAACAAATAACAGTTCAGAGGATGTAACAGCATACGTTTAGTACGGATTTGTAGAGCCTGTTAGAATCACATTTTTAACAGGCTCTTTTGTATAAAATAGTGTCTGAATCTGATTTTCTGGATTTATTGCTGGTATCCATATTGATCTTCTATTTAAATACTCGTTCTTGTCATAAATTTCTATATGTAACAAGAATAAGTGATAATGATTTTCAATAATGTATATAGGAGGTGAATTATCCTTGAAAATTTTAATTTCGGGAAGTGGGATTGCTGGGTTAACATTGGCTAATTGTCTTTTATCTTATGGTTATCAACCTGTTGTTATTGAAAAAGCCAGTTCTTTTCGATCTATAGGTTCGGTTATTAGTTTACGCGGTGACGCCCTTTTTGTTTTAAGTAAACTAGGCTTACTAGAACATGTGAAAAAATGTGGGGTTGTAATAGAGACAAGGCGTTTTGTTCATGCAGATGGCAGTGAGTTGAGAAATATTGACTTCAGAAAGTTTCATATACAACAAGGTGGTTCAATTGGGATTCATCGTTTTTCCTTACATCAAATCCTCTATGAGGCTATTAAAAACCAAATTGATATTAGATTTAATACTACAATTCAATCTTTCACACAATACGAAGAAAGTGTTCAGGTTTGTTTTCAAGACGGTAAGGAAGAATCTTTTGATTTCGTGTTTGGAGCAGATGGTATCCATTCCCAAATAAGAAAATTGATCATGGGCAATCAATTTGAAGAACAGCTAGATGTAGGATTTTCCGTATTTACAATTCCTAAGCCTGCACTCCTAATCAGAAATTTGGATACAAACCAAACACTAGAGTCATTAATGCCAGGTTATTATGTTCAATGTGGTATGGATGAAGAGTATGTTTGGGGAATGTTTATCTACAAACAAAAGCATCGTGAACAACTGAAGAACGTTAACAATAAAGAATTTTTGCTATCTTTATGCAAAGATATTACATGGGGCATTAAAGAGATTATTGAACAAATTGATAACCCATTAAACATCTTTCAAGATACAATGACACTCGTAAAGCCATCAAAATGGAGCCAAGGACGAATTGTATTAGTTGGCGATGCCGCTCATGCTATGACATTTATGTCAGGAACCGGTGGTGGAAAGTCAATGTTAGGCGCCTACCATTTAGTTGAGGAATTAATGAACTGCTCAACACATAATGAAGCATTTCAAAATTATGAATCCTATTTAAAGCACGCAGTTCAAAAAACACAGAAAAAATCAATCAAAGCAGCTCACTTCTCTTCATCAGACAATCGGGTTATGGTCTACTTTAAGAAAGCACTTCTTAAATATTTTCCAACCTTTCTTATGAATGCCGTGTTAAAAAATCTCTTCATCGTAAAACCACAAAATACCTCAAATACTTTGTAAATAGGGTTGGAACAGACTGTAGTGCCAGTACTTCAAAACCTAAAATTCCATAGAATGGGGAATCTGAACTAATGAACAAATATCATATGAATGTAGAGTATTTACAAGAATTTGGGAATGCAATAGGCAACACCTCTCTAATCAACATCCCTTGCCCCGCACTTCATGGAAAAATATATGCGAAGTGCGAATGGGAAAATCCAACCGGTTCTATAAAAGATAGGACAGCTTATTTTCTAATGAGAGAGTTAATTACTACTCATCTGAATGAAAACAAAGAAGAAGACTTACATGTCTTAGAATATAGTGGAGGAAGCTTAGCTGTTTCCTTAGCTGTTATATGTAAAAAACTTGAAATACCATTAACGTTAGTTCTAAGCGCTGCTTCAAGCAGAAGCTTATTAGATAAAATAGCAGCTTTGCATGCGGAGATTATCCTTGTTGATAAATCAAAGGGTTTTTGGGGCGTTATGGAAGAAACCATTAGACTTAGTAAAGAAAATCCATCGTGGTCATTTCTTTATCAACATGAAAATAAAGCGAATTTGTTGGCACATAGAATGGGGACTGGCCAAGAAATTGTCAAGCAATTAGCAGGTAAGAAGATTGATGCTTGGGTAGCTTCAGTGGGAACTGGAGGAACCTTAATAGGAGCATATGAAACAATTAAACAAACACACCCCGATGTTGAACTTCATTTGGTAACACCTGCTGAGCTTCCCTATGGAAGTGAGCAACCTCCAAACGGTTTGAAAAAATATGCAGGATCAGGCGGATTAGGGCTTGGGAAAAAACAAACCTTTGTCGCTAGCCAAGAAATGTGCATTACGAAACAATGGAGTTGTACTTTCCAAGAAACCTTAGTGGAAATGAAGAATTTTTATGAGCAAACAGGTATACGTATTGGAACATCTGCAGCAGCAAATGTAATCATTGCCAAAAAAGTAGCAAGTAAACTTGGGCCAGAATCTACTATTGTTACTGTTTTTCCAGATAAAGGATCAGCAGAAGAATGGGAAGAAGCTGATAACCTTTAAACTAGAAGGAAAGGGCCGTAATGATTAGATTGCGGGTGAGAGGAAAGGATTCGACCTACAGAAAGCATAGATTTCTGTAGGTTTTTTCTGTTCCAAAAAGAAATGAAAAAAGTTGTTATATCATGTAACATTTATCAAATGTCTCCGTCAAAGGTAATGAAACAATAAAAAAACAAATTTGCTACATGAGAGCTGAAAGGCTGATAGAGTAGAAATCATGCATTGTTTTGACTATTTATTAACAAAATTAACATTTTATATTGAGGATTCGGGAGGTTTTTACAAATGAAAAAGAAAATGATCGCAGTCGTTTTAGCGGGAGCAACCCTAGTAGCAACAGGAGCATACGCACAAGAGAGTGTATATGATAAATATGTGAAAACAAATGTTTACGATGCAAGTGGGAAGGTGATTGGGCAGACGAGAGCAGGTACTGATTCTTTACTTGAGGCGAAAAATAGTAAAATGACGATGGATCAAGTATATGAAGAGTTAATGAAAAAAATGGAGATGGTTCCACTTTATAAAGAAACAACCGTAAAACGTGATCAAAAAGGAAAGATCATAACTTCCACAGCGAAGGAATGGTATAGTCCTTTAGATAAAGGATATCGGATTGAGGAAAAAGACAATACAGGGGTTGTCACCTATAATGTATTTAATGGTAAATCCTCTCTTAGCTATCGTGAAGGTGCTAAATCAGCAAGTGAAATCACGGCTGCATCTGAACAAAAGGTAGTAAACAACGATGTTTTTTATCTACGTGAATTAAAAAACAACCACAAGCTACAATTCCTAGGGGAAGAAACCATTAACAATCGTGCAACGTATCATATCATGGCGATCCCTACTGAAAAGGATGATCTTCAAGTAGAGATGTGGATGGATAAAGAAACGGGTGTTGCCATGAAGTCAATTACAACTGTTTTTGGCTTACAAGGGATCACTGAAGTAACAAAATTAGATTTTTATCCTGAGTTTACAAAGGGATTATTTGAACTTACAATGCCTTCTGACGTAAAAGTTTACAAAGATATGCAATTCGCACCGCAAAAATAAGCAATGGATATTTGAAAACAATCTAAAAGTGTATAAAAAGTGAAGGAAACCCTTGAGTATCTCCTAGTGTAAGGTGGGACTTGAGGGTTTTTCCTATGCAGAAATACACTTGTACAACACATTCCTTGGTTTACATGACTTATAATAAAAGAAAGGATAAAAAAAGAGATGCAAAGATTCAGCTGGAAGGAGAGTTCATCTATGGAGGAAATCATTATTATTGGAGCTGGCCCATGCGGTTTGTCAGCGGCTGTAGCATTAAAAAAACGCGGAATCAATCCGCTCGTGTTGGATAAAGGAAGCTTGGTACATTCAATCTTTCGCTATCCTACCTATATGATTTTTCATAGTACCTCAGAGCTATTAGAAATTGGGCAGGTTCCCTTTACTACTCCGAATGAAAAACCGACGCGCTTGGAGGCCTTACATTACTATCGAATGGTTGCCAAGCGTTATAATATTCGCGTGCAGACCTATGAAGAAGTGGGAAAGATCGATAAAGTCGATCATCATTTTGTTGTGTCTAGCACAGATCGCTTCGGTTCCTCCAACCAATATGAAACAAAGCGCGTTGTGATCGCTACTGGTTATTTTGACAATCCTAACCGCTTAGGCGTAGCTGGAGAAGAATTGCCAAAAGTAAGTTCCTTCTATACAGAGGCTCATCCTTATGCAGGGATGGAAGTAGCTATTGTAGGGGGGAATAACTCTGCTGTGGATGCAGCTATGGATTTAGAACGGGCGGGGGCCAAAGTCACAGTGATCTGTCGTAGTGAGGAGCTTTCTTCTCGTGTGAAAGCGTGGACTCGTCCTATATTTGAAAGCTTGTGTGAAAAAGGTCGTATCAAAGTGTACTATTCTTCAGAAATCCAAGAGATTACAGATAGAATGCTGACGATAAAAAAACCTGAGGGATTTACGCAAATTCCTAATGATTTTGTCTTTAGTTTAATTGGTTATCGACCTGATCGTCAGCTGTTACAAGCTTTGGGAGTAGAGCTAAATAAAGAAACGGGAGCGCCGATATTTGATCCAGCTACTATGGAGACGAATGTTCCCGGTGTATTTGTTGCAGGAGTGATTGTCTCTTCTTTACACGCTAATGAAATTTTTATTGAAAACGGCAGGTTCCATGGCGAGGTACTAGCTGAGAGCTTGGCTACGTAATAGATGAAGTGACCTAAGTATTTGCTTATTCTAGGTTGAGAGCAGATGAGCCGAGATCCTTTGTCAGGTTATCGGCTCATCAGTCATACTAGAATTACTTTATTTTCGTTTATAAGTCAACGTGTAAATGATGACTCCAAACAATACAGAAATTGTTAAAGCAAGCGACACATTGCTGTATAAAAAAGCAGTAGAAACGGACAATGTAGGAAGTATCGGGAAATCAAGTAAGTGTTTCGATAACAGCCCACCCACAATCGCTACCCCAATTCCTTCTGATAAAAAGCAGGATAGGTTAAGCATTCCCATTCCTGCACCGGTTTCTTACAGATGCGAGTGTTTCAGCAACACTAGAGGAGATCACGGTTTTAACAAATGAGAGACCTCCAAAAGTCAGTATCAACATTACGGTTGTTAGCCATGGAGATTTATCTACGAACAATGAAATAACAAGGAAGCTTAGCACTATAAAAAAGGCTCCAAGATACAATACAAACGTATTTCCTCTTTTATCCACCAGACTTCCACCAAGGAAACCGAAGAAAATGACGCTGATCGTACCGGGAAACAGGATACCTCCGCCAATCATCCCTGTTGACAAATGATATACATCCCTCATCATATAAGGAACCATCGAAATAAAGCCAGCAACGGTACCTAATAGAATACCTCCTACCAAAACGCCCATCAAAAACATCCGATTTCCAAACAAAGAAGGTTCAATAAAAGGTTGTTTCGTACGACGGATATACAGAGAAAATATCAAAAGCACGACAACGCTGATTAGTAAATAGAACCAGCTATTTACCACTGAATATAAGGTAAACAATACAATCCCAATGGATAGCAATACTGCTCCAAGTACGTCCACTTTTTCCTTACGTGAAGGTTCGTTCGGTAGTACTTGTATAAGGAACGAGAGTGAGATCAATGTGATTATAGGGAGAACAAAAAGGAGAGACCAGTGGAAATGATGCGAAATAGTTCCACCGATTGCAGGTCCAATTCCCTCGCCAAAGGCAACCATAGAGCCGATCATACCAAAAGCCCTGCCCCGACTTTCTGCATTGATATACCTTGCAACAATCACCATGAATATAGCTGGTACCGCAGATGCTCCAGCTCCCTGAATGGCACGTGCAACAATAACAGCAGGAAAATATGCTTGTGCTAGTAAACCAAAGAGTGAACCCCCACTGTAAATCAAAAGGCCAATAATTAGTAACTTCTTAACCCCATACGTATCAGAGATTTTGCCATATACGGCAGATCCGATAGCAAAAGCGATCATGAAGCTCGTATTGATCCAGTTTACATAAGAGGGCTGAAGACCATATTGTTGGGCAATATCAGGGAGTGATACATTAAACACTGTTTCATTAAAAACGCTAAAAAAGGCAAGAAAGCTAAGCCACAAGAGTATTTTTTTTGCGTTTCCAAAGGTGTGGATTGGTAGATCAGCTTCTAGGTCAGTCATTGCGTTGCTTCTTAATTCATTTCCATCTTTTTTCACCAAATGATGCCCCTTCCCTAAGTAAAGGGGAATCGCGCAGGTTACAGGGCAAATGATGCGTTTTCCCCTTGGATTTTTTGCGCCCGAATCATTACTGTGAACTTCATATAAACGCCTCCTAAAAAAATATATGTAACATTATATCATAAATAATTTTTGAATTGCCTTAATTTGTAAAACTAAATCTAAAGAGTCTTTTCATCTAATTTTTGTCATTTATTTCAGCCTTGAGGGTAGACTACAAGGCGAGGTGATGGAAGTGGGTAGCCAAAAGTTGCGAGCCATACGTCTTCAAGCTAGAAGTACCTATGTGTTCGTTTGCTTGCTTTTGTGGGTCAGTCTTGTTAATGGGAGCTCCTCTATCTTAGCTCATGAAACAAAGGTAAAGCAGGTGAATCAAGTTATTGCTGGTATTGATGTTCTCTTATTACATCCTGAGCTGTTAGCTGGTAAAAAAATTGGACTCATTACCAATCAGACGGGGGTAACCAAGGATTTGATTAATGATCTGGACGCGTTACAGCAAAAAGGTCTGAACGTAGTTGCGCTTTATGGTCCAGAGCATGGGATATGGGGGGTAAAGCAGGATGGTGAGCCAACTACATTTTCTTCTGTACCGACACATGTAAAACAACATCCTATCCCTATATTTGAACTATATCAAAAGAGACCAGAACAGATTGCTATACTTTTTGCTTCCACGGATATTCTGTTGATTGATCTACAGGATGTGGGGGTACGCTATTACACCTATGCTTCGACTCTTGCTTATGTATTGGAGGCTGCTAAATTGGCAGATAAACCAGTCATGGTACTAGATCGTCCCAATCCGTTAGGTGGAGTTAGGATAGAGGGACCTATATTAGAAGAAAAGTGGAACTCATTTATAGGAATAATGCCTATTCCTCTGCGCCATGCAATGACGATCGGGGAGCTTGCTCTCTTTTATAATGAAGAAATTATGCCTAACAAACGTGGAGGGAAGGTCAACTTACGAGTACTTCGAATGCAAGGCTGGAAACGTGAGATGACCTGGGAGCAAACTGGACTATTATGGGTAGCTCCTTCTCCTAATCTACCTACAGTAGATTCTGCTTGGCTATATGCTGCGACGGGATTACTAGAAGGAACAAATCTTTCAGAAGGAAGAGGGACAACTCATCCATTCGAATGGATTGGTGCCCCTTTTATTGATGCACATCGATTGCGAGTAGATCTTGAAGGGGCAAATCTTCCAGGGGTAGCCATTCGCGAAGCACATATGGAGCCGATGTATGGTAAATACAAAGGACAAACCATACATGGTGTGCAAATTTATATAACAGATCGAACAGCTTATGATAGCACCTTAACGGGGCTTACATTGTTACATATTATTAGGAAACGTTACCCTCAGCATTTTAGATGGAGAGAGGATGGCTGGATTCACTATATGGCAGGTACTCGTTCCTTGCAGGAGGCAGTGGATCATTATGACTTTACCTCAAATACTCGCAATCTACAGCAGATAATTCGCACGTGGAGAGAAGCTTTACAACCTTTTGTAAAGGTGCGTCAAAAATATCTGCTTTATCGTGAAAGTGGACCAGGAAAACGCGGAGAGGGGATGAGAGATGAAGTGAATCAGGCGATTGAGAAGGCCATTGAAGACAAGATAATTCCAGGTGCCGTAGTAGCAATCGTTTCAAGAGGAAAAAGGAAAATCGAACGAGCATACGGGCATGCCTATCTATATCAAAATAAAGCTGGAAAACTAGCAGAGAAGCCCGTAAAAATGACGGAAAAACATATATTTGACATCGCTTCCCTAACAAAGTTATTTACGGCTGTGTCGGTTATGCAATTAGCAGAGAAACAAATTGTGCACCTAGATAAGCCAGTGGCTACGTATCTCCCCGATTTTGCCTGTAATGGAAAACAGAATATTACCATTCGGCAGCTTATGACCCATACATCTGGATTTGCCCCTAGTATACGACTGTATAGGATACCAGGTGATCGTGAACATCGGATGAAGGCTGTACTAATGCTTAGACTCAAAAATCATCCAGGTGAAAAAGTAGTGTATAGTGATCTCAATTATATTGTGCTGGGGTACTTGATCGAACAGTTAACGGGTAAACGTCTGGATCAATATATGCAGGAGAATCTATTTAACCCATTGGGGATGAAACATACAGGATTTTGCCCCAAAGTAGATAAGAAGAAAATCGTAGCCACTGAACAACAGCCATGGACAAAACGTGACGTCATCTGGGGAAGTGTACATGATGAGAAGGCATGGGCCTTAGATGGTGTGGCTGGACATGCTGGATTATTTAGCAATGCAGATGATCTATTACAATTTGCTACTATGATTCTTCATAACGGAAAGGGAAGTAGAAAACGAGTCCTAAGAGCAGAGAGTGTACGAGAAATGCTCTCGAATCAATTATCAAATACTTGCTCGAAACAAATGGGGCTTGGATTTGAGCGAGATCAACCCTGGTACATGGGGCATGGTTTTGTCACGCCAAGCGTAGGACATACTGGATTTACGGGCACTTCATTGTTAATAAATCAACACCAACAGTCTATCGTGCTGTTATTAACGAACCGAGTGCATCCGACAAGAGAGAAACCCTCCCTCAATGCTTTGCGCCAAAAAATTGCTACCTTGGCTGCAATAGAAGGGGAGTAATCAACATGTGACGGAGGCCTATTCATGAAACGAAAGCATATTTTCGCTTATACGTCAGTCAGCTTGATTCTCTTTGCTTGTTTTTTCATTCCCCTTTTATCAAAGGACAGAGCAGATATCATGCGAACATCAACTGTTTCCACTATTTACCCTACGGATTTATTGTTCGCGCAAAATCTTCCTGAAACACCCAAGATATACTCCACCAAACAGATTCAATTACAGGCATTACATACCTATGCCGATGGGCATCTCACCAAGGCCCAAGCTAATATAAGCTGGAGCTCAAGCAATACGCAAGTAGCAACGGTTTCGAGAGAAGGGCTTTTAACCATACAGGGTAAGTTGGGTCAAACAGTCATTTTAGTGTCAGATGGAACCTACCATGATCGCTTGGTTCTTAAAAGAATGGACAAGAAAAGTGTGAAAATCCTTGCTGAGAAACAGGATAGATACGATGTTATTCCTCGGATGCTTGCTAACATGAGTGTGGCTGAAAAAGTAGGACAGACACTAATGCCAAGCTTTAGTATGTATGGTGGAAAGCCTTTCCATGAAGTGACACCAGAAATTGCGAATATGATAAAGAAGCTTCATTTAGGTGGCATCATTTTATTTAAAGACAGCTTAGATGAAACCAAACAAATTGTTCAACTAACGAATGCTCTTCAAACAACTCAACATAAATTTGGTTTACTTATTGGTACTGATCAGGAAGGGGGGATTGTTTCACGACTGAAACAAGGGACAAATATGCCAGGTAATATGGCATTAGGTGCAACAAGAAATCCAAATCTAGCATATCAGGCAGGACAAGTAATGGCAGACGAACTGCTTTCACTTGGGATCAATTTAGATTTTGCACCAACCATAGACGTCAATAATAATTCTAAGAATCCAGTGATTGGTGTACGCTCTTATGGTGAGAACCCACAATTGGTAGCCAAAATGGGGACTTCCTTTATTGCAGGTATGCAGAAAACAGGAGTCGTGGCTAGCGGAAAGCACTTTCCCGGACATGGCAATACATCGGTAGATTCCCATGTAGGCTTACCAGTCATTTCGTATGGGGAAACACAGTTGGAACAAGTTGAGTTCATCCCATTTCGACAAGCGATTAAGGAGGGGGTAGATTCTGTCTTAGTCGCTCATATAGCTTTTCCACAGATCGAGTCCACAAAGGTAATGTCTAATCAAAAGGGTAAATCTATTTACCTACCAGCAACCCTATCGCCTAGGCTCATCCAAGGTTTATTACGCAAAGAGTTTGGTTATGATGGATTAGTTATTACGGATGCTATGGATATGGGAGGTATTACACAACATTTCGAGACAGTGGATGCCAGTATTCGTGCAATGAATGCTGGTGCGGACATTATTTTAATGCCCCCAGATGTTGAAAAGGTAAGTCTAGGAATGCAGGAAGCTGTCATGGCGGGAGCGATTAAGAAAGAACGTTTGGATGAAGCTGTCAGACGAATACTGTCAGTAAAGATTAGAAGAGGAATTTTTCCGCAGGAACAGAGGCCAAGTGTACCTATCCTTCAACAAATCGCAGAGAAATCCATAACTTCAGTGGCCCACAAACAAGTGGAGCGAGCAATTGCTGAACACTCCATTACAGTGGTCAAAAATGACGGATTGTTACCTCTTCATCCCTCTTCGACACAGAAAATAGCTGTGATTGGTCAGAAATATACGAGTGAACTGACTAAGGAAATCCAGAAATATCATCAGAATACAGTAGCGATTACTATTGCCCATGTGGTCACAGCTGAGCAACAAAAAGAAATAGATCGTGCCGACGTATTGATGGTATTGCCAGATTCACTCTCAGGTGGCATACAATCCGTAAATCAGGTATTAACAAAACAGATTCAACAAAAGAAAAAGCCGGTAATTATGATTTCTACACGAAATCCATATCAACTGACTTATTTTCAAAACGTCCCTGTGTATGTGGCGCAATATGGATATGCAAAAGTAAGCTTTCAAGCCACAGCTGCGATTCTGTTTGGTAAATTGAAAGCGAAGGGAAAGCTACCTGTTACGATCTACGATACGAAAGGCAATGTTTTGTATCCCTATGGTCATGGACTTTAAGGATTAAAATAGAGTGAAAAGGGATGCTGTTGCACATACTACCAAAAAAGGTGTAAAGGTAGGTTTATGTATGTGGATTGCTTCTAAACTAGGAATAGTCTTGATGCTATGTGGAGCACTTGTATGCTCCTCAGTCACAGCTTCTGAACAAAAAATTCCCGAACCCATTAAAACACACAAAGTTGCCCTCATCATAGACGATTTTGGCAACAATATGAAAGGAACAGAGGAAATTCTTAATTTACCTATTCCTTTAACCATTGCAGTCATGCCATTTCTGCCAAGTACAAAAAAAGACGCAGAAATGGCCCATCAAAAGAAACACGATGTAATTGTTCACATGCCGATGGAACCAATGAAGGGTCCTAAAAACTGGCTAGGTCCTGGAGCACTTATGAGTAATTTAAGTGACGAGGAGATTCGTCAGCGAGTGAACAAAGCGATTGATGATGTTCCGCACGCAATAGGCATGAACAATCATATGGGATCTAAAATTACCCAAAATCCCCGTATTATGCGGATTGTATTGCAGGTATGTAAAGAACGAGGGCTTTTTTACATTGACAGTAAGACCTCTTATAAAAGCATTGTTGGGCAGGTCGCCCGAGAATTGCAGGTTCCTTACATTGAGAACATGATATTCTTAGATGATGTGCATACGACTTCACACATCGCGAAACAACTGAAGCTCATTAGTGAAAAAGTGAAGCAAAATGAAGCATGTATTGCTATCGGCCATGTAGGCCCTGGTGGCAAAAAAGTTGCCAAAGCCATACTCAGCTATTTACCTCAATTACAAAAAGAAGCCACTATCATGCATGTATCTCAAATGGTAAATGAGAAACAAGCTACACCCACAAAGACTGAAAAGGGGACGAAAAAATAAAGAAAAAACGATCACAGCCATAGCTCTATCTCAGGTCAATTTATGAGTGATTGGCTGCTTTTTTTTGTTCAAAAACAGTCTTCTCCTTCCTGAAAATGTTACTATCCAACCCACTCCCACAATGGATGGGCAGTATGTTACAATAGGAACTGTACTTGCTAGTAATGTACAGATAGGGAGGTGAGATGCACGTGGTGGATGAATTAATTGGTTTGTCATTACCTTATGTTTGGTTGCTCTTCTGGGTATCTATAATCGTGATTCCATGTTGTCAATTACTATTTACCCACATCGTTGGTAAACGTCAATCAATGCAATACGAAGAACGTTTTGAATGGCGTCAACAGCTGGTGACAATGCCAATACGTTCGTCTTTTATTAACTTATATCGACGCGTACCTATGCGAAAAGAGAAGCGAGCAACCACGTCATCAGATGATACACTCCCAATCGTTCTCCTTGTTTGTTTATCGAGTTTGTAAACAATGAGGAGGATTTGTTCATGAAAGCTGTACGTAAATCATTACCTGTATTTTTACTTGGTGCTTTGGTGTTGTTACTGAGCGGGTGTAGCAATACGGCTCCGATAACATCAGATAGTCCTGGTATCTGGGATCACTTTTTTGTTTATCCATTCTCTTGGTTGATCCAAAACGTTGCTAGCGTAACAGACGGTAATTATGGGTTAGCAATTGTCATTATGACGCTGTTGATTCGAACTCTTTTATTGCCTCTCATGATGAAGCAAATGAAAAGTGGAGCTTCCATGAGAAAGCTGCAACCGGAAATTGATAAACTGAAAAGAAAATATAGTAATTCCAATCAGGACCCCAAACAAGCACAAAAAATGCAAATGGAAATGATGGAACTGTACAAAACAAGCGGAGTCAATCCAATGGCAGGTTGTCTACCCGCTCTCGTTCAAATGCCGATTTTAATGGCATTTTACTTCGCGATTCGTCGCACACCAGAGATTGCTGACCATTCATTTATGTGGTTTAACTTGGGTCATGCTGATCCGTTTTATATATTGCCTTTACTAGCAGCAGCTACAACCTTTTTCCAAACGATGCTGTCAAGCAAAATGACTCCTGCTATGGGAGCTAATAATATGAAGATTTTCTATTATATGATGCCGATCATGATCTTTATGGCAGGGATGAATCTACCAGCAGCACTTCCGCTGTACTGGGTCGTGGGTGGAGTATTTTCGCTCGTGCAAACCTATTTTTTAAATAAGGTGTATCATCTGCCGCTAACTTCTTCTACTAGTACAAAATAAACGAAAATGATCACGAAGAGGATAGTTGTTCATTTGAGCATGGATGACTATCCTCTTTTCTTTGTTAAAAAAAAATTGTATTTTGCAGCCCACTAGATCATAGGTGAAATTGTAGAATTATGGAATGAGAATTGTATAGAAACAGCAGAATGTGAGTTAACAGAGGGCGATAAGTAGCTATCACACATCAGATTACGAAATATTGTGAATCTACATATGAAATGGTGTATGTAGCATTTGATGAAACATCTAAACTAGTCGGTTTTGGTCTCGCATCCCTAAAAAAAGATTTAATAATAGAGTACTGCTATGGGCAAATCGATGAATTGTATGTAGTCCCTGAATACCGCAGGCGGAAAACAGGGCAAGCAATTGCTGAGAAATTGAGTGACTGGCTCCATTCTCAAGAGGCTTCTCCTATTTATGTAAGCAGATCAGTTGCTCTCTGACGGAATCAAATCGTTAGAGGGCTGTTTATTTTGTATTCATCTGAAGTAGTTGAACATACAAGCCATTCTTGATCTTCTTAATAAAATACTATAAAGGAGGTATAGAGATGACAATACAATTTCGGGCTAAGCTGCGAGGTTCTGAGGAAGTCCCACCTGTTTTCACAAATGCTACTGGAACCGCTGCGTTCAAGCTAAGTGCAGATAATAGCCGACTTGATTTTCGTTTATCGCTACATGAGCTACGTAACCTGACTCAAGCTCATATTCATATCGGGGCAAGAGGAGTTAATGGACCTATAGTGGTATTCCTTTTTGGGCCAGTACAACGTGGAATTAGTGTATGCGATGCTACTGTGACTGGATCTATTACTAGTGCAGATTTAGTTGGTCCACTTCAAGGAAGAACACTCGCCGAATTAGTGCAACTTATTTTAAGTGGAGAAACCTATGTAAATGCTCATACCACTCAACATCCTAATGGGGAAATACGTGGTCAGATACGTAGAGTTGAAAAAGTTTGTATTTGTAAATGCTAGGCTGTTTACTCATTACTTTAAGTAGATAGGATCAAGACTCAACGCCTATTTCAGCAGAATGGGCAAAATTTTGACAGGCTTTAGATGTACGGTTTTGTCAAAGCTAATATCTGTTTGGAAATGAAAAGAAAACCCTTTTAGCAAACCGCCTGTAACAAGGCGGCTTTTTTAAGAAAAACTTCAATTAAATGAGATGTTACTATGGAAGTAAAGACTAGTAGTGACTGGTAGCCTATATGAAAAAGTCGTTTCCTATTTTGTAAAGAAACGACTTTTTATATACTAGTTATGGAGGAAGAAGGTCGATTCTTATTAACAGGGGAGCCATATTACAACCTCAGTTCCTCCCGTGTGTGTTCTTCGCATCTCGATACGCCCATGGTGCAAATCAACGATTGATTTGGCGATTGATAAGCCAAGCCCGCTTCCTCCTTTTTCACGAGTTCGAGATTTATCTACTCGATAGAACCGTTCAAATACATTTGCACGTTCTGCATCTGGAATTCCCACACCAGTATCTTTTATATGAATCTCAACCCAAGATTCGGTAGAAAAGACATGAACCTCTACAAAGCCTTCCTCTGTGTATTTTTTTGCATTATCTAACAAAATATCAAATAGTTGACGAATTTTACCTGTATTCATAGGCAGTGTTAATGGAGTATCCCAAGAAAAGTGAAGCGAAAGGTGTTTAGGAAAAACTGTTGTCCAAGTGGTACGGATTTCTTCTAACAAAGGAACCATATCTTGAGTCGCAAATATGGCTTCTCTAGAAGTATTATCCTGTAACTTAGCAAGAGATAGTAGATCTTCAATCAACTCAAAAAGGCGAGAACACTCTTGAAGCATGGCAGAAAGCGCCTCATCTCTTACCTCAGGATTATGCTTTCCCCAGCGTTGAAGTAGTCGTGCATAGCCTTCAATGATAGCGAGTGGCGTTTTAAATTCATGAGAAGCATCTGCAATAAATTGTTGTTGTTTACTGAAGGCATCCTCTACACGATCTAATAGGGAATTAAAAGCTAAGACTAAATCTTTGATTTCAACATCATTCGTGATTATGGGAAGACGTGTACCTAAATCTTCAGCTTCTTTTTTTTGAATCTGCTCAATCAATTGGGTTAACGGCTGTAGTCCAATTTGGGTCAATTGATAGACACCGATGGCTGAAATGACAAAGGTAGAGATAGCAGACCAGCAGAGAATTTGAATCAGAATCCGAAGAATGGGACGGATCTGTTCATTGTCCTGAATGATGGTTAGTAAGAGGACATCAGGAAAACCAGGTAATTGAACGGATTGCATGGAGCTAATCACATTTTTTTGATTACCTAAGTCCTCTTCCGTCCAACCAGTACCAATCACAGAGGCTAGGTTTTTTTTAGTAGAGGTTTCTAATAGAATCGCTTGATGAACATCAGCATATTTCAACAGTACATCCTTTACAACTTGAAGATTAGTTGTTTTATAGTCCAATGTTGCTTTCTGTAATTCATTTAAAATCGTAACAATCTTCTTTTGTAGTTGCTTTTGTTCATATTGATAGACCAAGTTACTAGTAGACATGTAGACAAACAAATTCATAAATAACAAAAACAGAGTCATTGCAGTAGTCAATATGATGGTTAACCGCCAAGTTAAGGAAGTGGGCATACGTCTAGCTACTTTTTTTAACATTTATTCCACCCGCAAGCTGTAGCCAACTCCACGAATGGTATGGATTAATTTTTTGGCTCGTTTTCGTTCAATCTTATTGCGTAAGTAGCGGATATACACATCGACTACGTTGGTATTGCCCATAAAGTCGAATCCCCAAACTGCTGTCAACAATTGTTCTCGTGTCAAAGCTTGTTCCTGATGATTGGCCAAGTACAACAATAGATCAAATTCTCGTGGGGTTAAAAGAATTTCCTTCGTATCGCGGAAAACACGACGGTTCTGTACTTGGATTTCAAGAGAGTCGATGTGAAGGATTTCCTGGTTCTTGGAAACAACCGGACGAAGATTAGCACGGATTCGGGCAAATAACTCTTCGATAGCAAAGGGTTTAGTTAAATAATCATTAGCACCGCTGTCTAGTCCAGCAACAATATCGGTAACCTCATTACGTGCCGTAAGCATGATGATTGGAACCTCACTCCCTGTTTCTCGGATACGCCGACACACCTCAATACCAGAGATTTGAGGAATCATGACATCCAATAGAATGAGATCGTACTCGTTATGTAAGGCTCTTTCAAGTCCAATTGCCCCATCATGACAAATCTCTACTTTATATCCCTCATTCATTAATTCCAATTGTAAATAACGTGCAAGGTTTTTCTCATCTTCTACTAAGAGAAAGCTCCCTGTCGGACTCATGCTCCCTGTCACCTCTGCTTTGTAAATCTATGCTGATATTCCAAAAAACAGGTATATCTGTAGTAGTGTAACCAGCTTATCCCTCTTTTACCAATTATCATTAAATTATGCTGGAGGTATTATAGAATAGTTGTAAGATATTACAAAGAGCGGAACGACTTTACTACACAAGATAAACAGGAAGCTTTCTCGCAAGGCTATTTTTATTCAAGAGCTTTATCACGATTAAAAGAGGTAAATGATCTAGTTCAAAATACAAGCATGAGTAGATTACTTTGGAAGGTTAGCGACTTGGGGGAGCCCATATGCTACTTAGAAAATCCTCCAGTTATGAGCCCTTGTGATAAAGGAGCAATACTTGTTTTTAGACTACTGTAAAACTGCTGAACGGCAGGAGTGTACAATAGGTGCTTTTGCTGATTATAGGCTCCAATTTTCATGTTTGAATCTTGTAATGAATGCAAATCATTCTGTAATAGATGAGCAGTTTCACTTTTGGGATAATCGCGTAGAATTTGACGATAGTAACCTTGCAAACCAGGTTGCAGTAGCAGTGTTTGCGGTTCATAAACCGGACTTTGCGGCATTCCTTTTATATAACAGAGCAAATAGGCGCGGTACATAGAATAGACAGTGTTGCGTTTTGTGCAAGAAGAGAGCTTGGCGAAATGAGACTGTCGGAACACACGACAGTCTCGCTTAGGTTACTCAGATCGGGTGTATCAAGATTTTTTAACTTGAAAGGTATGGTCCAATAGCACCCAGTTTTGCCTAAAGGGAATGCCTAATCTCCAATAGCTGATTCCACGTAATTTCAGCTCCTGCAATAAAGAAAACTTAGCACGCATGGAGCGTGCATCTTCAAACCAGACTTCATGCTCACGGCCTTGTTCATCGTAATACCGAAAGTGTGGTGCTTGCGCAACCGAGTCATATTGAATCGATTGCTGGTAACGTCGGGCTAGGTTAACCGCCTCTTTAGGACTCACTACTTTCGCATACTTGCCCCCTGGACGATAAGGAAGCGTCCAGTCATAGCCGTATAAATTTTGTCCCATCATTATTTTTTTAGAGGGAATTTCCGTTAGTGCATATTCCAGAACGCGACGTACCGGTCCGATTGGCGAGACAGCCATCGGAGGACCCCCACTATATCCCCATTCATAGGTCATGATAATCACAAAATCAACAATTTCCCCATGGGCACGATAGTCATGAGCTTCGTACCATTGCCCTTGTTGTGTAGCGCTTGTTTTCGGGGCAAGCGCTGTGGAGATCATATATCCATTTGCATGAAGACGGTCCCTTGCTTTACGTAAAAATTGATTATAAGCTTCACGATCTTTGGGATAAAGGTGTTCAATATCAAAATGAATGTCACTGAACCCATATCTTTTCGCTCTCTGTATAATCTCATCAAGCAAGCGATTTTGTTTTTGCTCATCATGTAAAATTTCTCCACCTAATTCCGCACTAAACTGATTATTTTCTATGTTTGTAATCACCATCATCAAGGTGGCTCCATTTGAGGTGGCGATAGCAGGCAAATCGTCCAACTCAAGTGAGGTAAGGGTCCCATCACGTTTGATTTGGTAGCTAAATGGAGCAATGTACGTTAGATAAGGTGCTGCTTCACGAGCAGTCCGTTCAGTTACAGCGAGGTTTTTACGTGGCTCTATGTAAGCATTAACTACAATCGTGGGCTGGGGTGGCTGAGGGATGGTTAAGACCATGCCAGGATAAATAGGTCTTGAAGCAGAAAGATCATTTGCTTCTGCTAGTTGTTGAACAGAAACATTAAATCTAATCCCAATCTGATAAAGCGTATCACCAGGCTGGACCGTGTACTGCTTCGGAGTAACGATTACGAGTGATTGACCTACTACTAGGCTTTGTTGGGGCGTAAGATCATTATCGTTGGCGATTTGTTCTACAGAGGTTTTATATCGATTGGCGATCCGATACAAACTGTCACCAGGTCGGACAACATAAATGATCATGAGGCCACCTCCTTGTTGTTTATCTATTTTACTCATATTCAGAAGGAAGCTAATTTAGATACTATTTTTCTTGGATGTATTGGGAGGGAATTACGTGATGCTTGTTTTTTATCAAGGGCATCAAATAGGCTTCCTTGTTTTACAATAGACACTGGGAGTCACCACCACCTCTTAAGTTTAGATCGCACTTAACTTATTAGAGATTTGGGGAGGTACTCCTTTTTCTATGCTCAAAAACTCTTGAGCCCGTAGGACTTATGAAATTGATTAAATTTTATTAATAAAATTTAAATTCTAATTGTTTGTTATTTTTTATCTCTTGCTTCTTAATAACTCATCCGATAGAATTGCTATATTGATTAACAAAAATAAAAAAACATGAATCAGGAGTTTGTTATGAATAATTCTTCTTTGAGATTTTCACAAATCTTCACGATTGGGTTATTGCTATTTGCTATCTTTTTTGGTGCCGGAAATGTGATTTTCCCTCCTGCATTGGGACAAGCAGCAGGAACGAATATGTGGATTACCATTATCGGTTTTATTGTGACAGATGTAGGTCTTTCTTTACTAGCAATAATAGCAGTTGCTCTTGCGGGTGGTAGTTTTGATAAATTAGGGGCAAAGGTTCATCCAACATTTGCAACCGTACTAAGTATTGTTATCTATCTGGCTATTGGTCCACTTTTTGTTATTCCACGTACTGGAACAGTATCTTTTGAAATGAGTGTGGCCCCTGTATTATCTGAGGGCAATGCGGGAAGATGGTGTTTCCTATTCATTTTCTTCGTTATCACATACCTCTTATCGCTAAACCCCACTAAATTAGTAGACCGTATCGGTAAAATCTTAACGCCTGTCTTTTTAGTTATGATCGGAGTTATTTTAGCGAAGGCTCTTATCTCCCCAATGGGAGCATTTGCTGAGCCAACAGGGGATTATGCTGAAATTCCTTTTTTTAAAGGATTTTTAGAAGGATTTTTAACGCTAGATGCTATTGGTGCTTTAGTAATTTCTGTTATTGTTGTAAATACGATTAAGCAATATGGGGTAACGGAAAGAAAAGCGATTGCCAAAAACATGATTTATGCTGGAATAATTGCTTCTATTGGACTAATGCTTGTTTATTTTGCTTTAGGGTATATTGGAGCTTCTAGTGTTTCACTTGGAGTAGCAAGCAATGGAGGAGAACTTCTTACAAATGTGATGAATCATTTATTTGGAGCAAGTGGGAATTTGTTACTGGGAGCAGTAATCATTTTTGCGTGCTTAACAACTGCTGTTGG
Organism: Brevibacillus laterosporus DSM 25; assembly: GCF_002706795.1. Lineage (NCBI taxonomy): Bacteria > Bacillati > Bacillota > Bacilli > Caryophanales > Paenibacillaceae > Brevibacillus > Brevibacillus laterosporus. The sequence continues at coordinate 5,304,413 of NZ_CP017705.1, read as the reverse complement.
CGTTACAGCTGCATTTGGTAACTATTTCTCAAAAATGTTACCGGGTATTTCTTATAAAAAGATTGTCTTGGCTGTTTGTTTATTTAGTTTCGGTATCTCCAACTTAGGACTAAATGCGCTTCTTCAAGTTACAGGGCCTGTATTAATGGTGCTATACCCAATTATCATTGTTTTAATTGTGTTATCGTTTCTTGATAAGTATATAACTGGAAAACCATCTGTTTATATTGTTGCAATGACAGTAGCAACCATTTTTAGTCTCCTTCAAGTACTTGAAGAACAGGGGTGGATGTCAGAGAGCATCATCCGTTATGTACAAATGATTCCCTTTTACCAATTGAAAATTGGATGGATGGTGCCAGCTGCTATTGGTGCTATTGTCGGATATGTCATGCCACAAAAGCCAGTGAAAAAAAGGGGAAAATTAACATAAAATAGAGGTGCTCCCACATTTTTGTCTAGTTTAGAGTTATGGCATTGTTTACATGAAAATGAAACACATGTTGCTATCCTACGTTTGATCTGCATTTTGATAGTCAATCGTTAACGTAAGCTGACAGTGATGTGGGTGTACTTATCGTTTGTAAAAAACCAATAAATTACAGAACTCTTCTTGGTTTCTTTAGCTCTAACGGACACTGTAATTTCAAAGAGCCCATTCCAAGCTCTTTCCGACAAATCCGATAAACCAAATGATAGAAAAATGCCAAACTAATGTTCCAGATCAAATGGACGATAGAAGAAGCCCCATCCCGATATGTCTCTGGGACCGTCTACTGAAAGTGTTCTCACCATTAGGTCACATTATATAGAAGGAACGAGTCGGTGACATTCCTTTGCTGTACCAAGACTAGCGCATCCTGGCAGCTTGCGCTAGTCTTGAGCAGATGTAGCTCGGACATCCAGGTTGATCAAGGCGCAAAAGGAGTAATCGGTAGCCACAACACCTATTGGCGGGCCCGAGTAGTTTAATACTTCAAAAGTAATAATGTTTACCCATTTTTGCTCTATTAGCGTCGAACATTCTCTAGACCAATACTACTTATATTTAAGCGTTGTGCTCTTTCCTTATGTACTAACTTTAATAGTCGTTTTATCTTACTAAGAGGTTGCGAAACCTCATGTCTTAAAATATCCCCAATTAGAAAAAATAAGTGAATTAAATAGAGGTGCTTGTCACTTCTGGTTTTTTTTCAATTTCTGTATCACTGAAATTAGAGCGATTAAAAAAACTACAACAACAGCGACTGATGTTAAGAACGCTACAAAAAGATACAAATTAGTCATACCGAATTGGTCGGCAAACCACCCCAACATTAATAAAGAAACACCAAATGTTAGATTAATCACAATCTCCAGCGCAGCCAATACTTTAGGCAGTTGAATAGCATCTATGCTCTGCTGAAAAAGAGTTCTTCTTATCGATTGTATACACTAGAAGTTTTACTTTCTTCTGGTCGTAGTTTTTGACAACTTGTACATTCAACAAAAAAGCGTGCAGACCTCCATACCTTTCGGTATTTTGTCTACACGCTGAGAGCTTTGCATATGGCAAAGCTCTTTCTATTTACTTATACTGATGCGGCCAAGTGAATTTCATCTTCGGTTAAATAGCATTGTGGATCAGATGCCCAGAAATCCCCATAGAACCCTTGTGCACGAGGCCGGAAGTTCCCGTTACAGACGGAGAAGTATTGACAGGTTGAACAGCGCCCATGAATCTTGGTTTTACGGTCACGCAATCCAAGAAGAATAGGATGTTCTCCTTGCCAAATTTCTGCGAAGGATTGTTCGCGTAGATTTCCAAGAGCAATGTTTTGACTAAATTGATCAGGATGAACAATTCCACGGTGATCAATATTACAAAAAGCGATACCAGAACGATTACCGCCATTGCGTTGCAGTTTTTCCCAGATGCGTTCTGCTAGCTCGGGATTGGTCTCCATCACTTTTAGATAGAGGTAGATAGCGTCTGCATGGTTATCAACGGTCAAAATTTCGCGTGGTTGTCCCGATTCTTGGAAATAATGAATTTTTTCAATAATAAAGTCTAAAGCCTCACGTGTTTGCTGATGAGTAATATCATCCTCGACTCCACCACGACCTGCATAAACGAGGTGGTAGAAACAGACGCGAGGAATGTTTTCTTTTTCAATCAAGTCAAAAATATCTGGCAAGGCTTCAATATTGTGTTTATTCATTGTGAAACGAAGGCCAACCTTTTGACCAACAGCCATGCAATTTCGGATTCCACGAATGGCTAGATCAAAGGCGCCTTCTTTTTGACGGAAAAAATCATGTGTCTTTTGCATACCATCTAGGCTTATGCCAACATAACTAATACCCAAATCTTTTAAGCGCTTTGCCTTTTTCTCATCGATCAGCGTGCCATTGGTTGAAAAGGTAATACGAATACCTCTAGAGATAGCATGTTCTGCTAGTTCAAATATATCAGGCCGAATGAGAGGTTCCCCACCAGAAAACAGGATAACGGGTACTTTCATATCTGCTAATTGGTTAATGACATCATGAGCTTCCTCTGTACTCAGCTCTCCCTCATATTTTTTATTTTCGGAACTGGAGTAGCAGTGTAAGCAGTGAAGATTGCAAGTTTTTGTAATATTCCAAGCAACGACAGGTCCATGCCCCTGATGAGTTCCTGTTTTTTGGTTCCGAGAAGCTTCTGAATATCGTAATTTATCTCCGAAGGTCGTAGTTGTTTCAAGTAAACTGGAAAGTCCTATCATCATATCCTCCCTTAAGCCTTTGTACAAACTTTCACGGCCTAATTCTAGCAAATTGCTGGAAAATAATTTGTGAGGAATATCACTTCTTGGAAAAGGCAACTTGGTTACAATCAAAAAAGAGTAAGGAGGGATTGGTATGCTGGAATACGAGAGCGATTTTGCTATGAAAAAGAAACATGAACACATATTGCTTTCCTATTTGTACAATGATCATAGCGAACTGGATGGAAGACTAAAGCACATTCTGTCACTCATACGTTATGGAACAAAATGGAACGAAGAGTTACATGAAGATTTGCATCGTTTCCTTCAATTCCTTCAAACAGATTTCCGTCGGCACATTATGGTGGAGGACGATATTCTATTTTTTACGTTAACAAATCGACTGGCAACGTTAGAGGCGCCATTACTGCTCATTAAATCAGAACATGATCGCTTATTAGAGATATCAGATCGCATTGGGTCAGAATTGAACCAGTGTGTGTTACAGGAACAAAAAACATCTACGATGGTTTGTTTGCTTAAGCAATTTGATGAGCTATTTGAAGAGCATACAATTAAGGAGGATAGGGTGTTGTACCCGATGGCTAATCAACTGCTGACGTTAGCTGAAAAAGATATCTTGTATCAGACAATCTCCAAACATTATAAATAGATACCATCTTGCCAATGGAGTGAGTGAACTACATGAATTACGACCAGAATCCTTTTATCGTGATTTGGGAAGTGACACGTGCATGTGCTTTGCGTTGTTTGCATTGTCGCGCGGTAGCACAGCCCAATCGTCATCCAGATGAGCTGAGTACAGAAGAAGGGAAGGAATTGTTAGATCAGATCAAAGCCATGGGGAATCCGCTTCTTGTTTTTACTGGTGGCGATCCATTAATGCGTGAAGATTTATATGAATTAATCGATTATGCAGTAAAAATTGGATTGCGCGTTTCGATGTCTCCTAGCGCTACACCACGTGTAACAGAAAAAGCGATCGTAAAAGCAAAAGAGGCCGGATTATCACGTTGGGCTTTTAGTTTAGATGGTCCTACAGCAGATGTGCATGATTACTTCCGCGGGACACCAGGCTCGTATGATATTACGGTAAAGTCGTTGGCTACTTTGCGAAAGCATGGTCTACCTGTTCAATTAAATACAACGATTTCTGTTTACAATGCGCATTTATTAGAGGAAATGTCCCAGATGGTGGAGGAATGGGATGCAGTGCTGTGGAGTGTTTTCTTCTTAATTCCTACAGGAAGAGGGCAAGCAAGTGATGCGGTATCCCCAATGGAGCAGGAGCGCATTTATCGCTGGCTGATCGAGAAGAGTCAGACTGCTAGCTATAGCATCAAAACAACAGCGGCACCTGCTTATCGGAGAGCACTTTATTTTGCAACCCAAAAAGACATGAAAACACAACCTGAGCAAGTAAAAAGGATGGATAATCTAGGGCGCTCGGTTGGGGGAGTTACGGACGGTAAAGGATTTGTGTTCATTTCTCATGTGGGTGATGTTCAACCAAGCGGATTTTTACCGATTTATTGCGGAAATGTACGCAGTACACCTCTGGCAGATTTATACCGTAATCATGCAGTCTTTCGATCGTTACGCTATCCGGATGGCTATTCGGGAAAATGTGGCGTCTGCAACTTTAATCAGGTATGTGGGGGATCACGCGCCCGTGCTTATGCAATGACGAAAGATTATTTGGCAAGCGATCCTTCATGTATGTACATACCTCCAAAATGGGAAGAAGGTTATGGACAAAAGCAACTGGGCTACTTTTAATAGGACAATGTGATCGTGAATAGAAACGAAGAAAAAGAAGCAAGAGATGTGATGTTGACATGCCTTGCTTCTTTTTGTATTCATTTTTAATTTTTTATACATTCACAAAAGAAAAGATGTTTTGTACAAAATGTGAAAACGCAAAACCATGTGATTAAAATCACAAAGTGCTATGTGAGAGTTGGATATGATTTGTGATGAAAAAGGTTGTTTATATAAAAAAGTTCAATTTCGTTTATAAACATGGGTTGAGCGTGTTTGAACTTAGTAGAGGAGGTAACCTATGTCAACAAAAGGAGTAATGAAATGGGAACCGGAGAATCCTGAATTTTGGGAATCTACAGGTAAAAAAGTGGCGAACCGTAACCTTTGGATATCTATTCCAGCCCTATTACTTGCTTTTAGCATTTGGTCCATTTGGTCGGTTGTTGCTGTTAATCTCAATAAAGTTGGATTTCAATTTACACCAGATGAACTATTTAGTTTAGCAGCTCTTCCAGGTCTTTCAGGTGCTACGCTGCGGATTTTATATGCATTTGTTGTTCCGATTTTCGGAGGACGTAATTGGACCGTATGCAGTACAGCTTCTTTGTTAATCCCAGCAATTTGGATTGGATTTGCTGTGCAAGATCCGGCTACATCTTATGAAACAATGGCATTGCTCGCAATTTTATGTGGTTTTGGCGGTGGTAATTTCGCTTCTTCCATGGCAAATATCAGTTTCTTTTTTCCACAAGCCAAGAAAGGCTCTGCCCTGGGTTTAAATGCGGGACTTGGTAATCTTGGTGTAAGTGTAGCGCAATTTCTAATACCAATAGTAATTGGAATTAGCGTATTTGGGAATTTCGGTGGTGGTCCACAAACAAATGGTACAACGCAATTATGGCTGCAAAATGCTGGATTTATCTGGGTAATTCCGATCATACTTACTACAATTGCAGCTATGTTTGGGATGAACAACCTTCCGATGACACAATCGATTAAAGATCAATTGGTTATTTTTAAACGCAAGCATATGTGGATTTGTTCATTTTTATACACAATGAGCTTTGGATCTTTTATCGGGTTTGCAACAGCATTTCCTTTGTTAACTCAGCACCAGTTTCCTGATGTAAATCCGTTGCAATATGCCTTTATTGGTCCTTTATTAGGGGCATTAGTTCGGCCGATTGGTGGTATGCTGGCTGATAAGCTGGGTGGGGCAAGGGTAACTCTCTACAATGTTATTCTGCTGATCGCTGCTACGGCTGGTGTCATCTACTTCATGAATAGTAAAGCATTCTGGGCATTTTTCGCCTGTTTCATCGTGATTTTCTTTACAACGGGAATATGTAATGGTTCCGTTACACGTATGATGCCTACGATTTTCCCGCCAAAAGAAGCGGCACCGGTCATAGGTTTTACATCGGCTATTGCGGCATATGGACAATTCTTTATTCCAAAATCCTTTAGCATGTCGATTAAGTCTACAGGTGCTCCAGATATTGCTTTATATGGGTTCTTGGTGTTTTATGCTGTAGCTTTAGTCTTGTTGTGGTATTTCTATGCACGTAAAAACGCAGAGGTAAAGTGCTAGATAATAGGCCGGCTTGATTTAAAAAAGAGTCTTGGTTGCCAATAACCAAGACTCTCTTTTAAATCTGACATATTTCATTGGGACAATCATCACAGCAGATGGCATCTTTTAAAAAGGAAAGATTTTTAATTAAAATATTTCCTTGTGCATTTTGCTCGATGACATCTTGCTTCTTTAAATCAGACAGCATGCGGTTTACACTTTCTCTGGTTAGCCCAATAAATTGGGCCAAATCCCGATTGGTGAGAGCAAGCGTAATGTAGATGCCTTTTTCATGTTGTTCTCCGTAGCTATTACTTAGTCGAATGAGAGTGGAGTATAGTGCTCCAATTTTTCCATTTAACAACAAATCACGGAATTTAGATTGGATGCGGCGATTCATGATACCCATCCACCGCAAAAATTCAGCACAGAACAGCCCATTCTTTAGTAGAAGGCGCTCTAATGATTGTCGGGGAATAATGTTGATTTCACCCGCTTGCAACATGCTGGCGGTAGTGTTGTAGCTTAAATTCTCTTCAAACAATCCGGGTACACCAACTAGTTCTCCATCGCTAAAGACTTGCAGGGTTAATTCTTTTCCGTCCGTCGTGGTTTTGGTCAGTTTCAATTGTCCGGATTCAATCAGGTATAAATGATCAGCCTTGTCTCCATCCATGAAAAGCACGGAGCCAGCAGCAAATTTTTTAGAAATAGAAATCTCTTTTAGATGCTGGGTAAAGTCGGGGGAGACTTGTTGAATGAATGTAAATCCTTGATTGCCCACAACGAGACCTCCATGCAAATTGACGTTTTCTTTGCGTATTTATTATAGCGATCAATAACTAGAAATGAAAGGCACTATTTCAAAATGTTAAAAATTTGTGCAGGTTCAAGTGATACTCATCACAATGAGCATGAAATGAATTAAGTACAATGACAATCGATCATCACCTAAAAAAGAAAAAACAGGGTAATAAAAACTAAAAATTCCAAGGGGGTAGTTGATCATGGATCGTGCTTTTGCATCCAAATTTGCCAAGAGAGCCTTTTGCATTATCTTGGTGCTGTTTTTCTTATCTTATGTAGGATCAAGGTCATTTACACATATGGATTTAGCATTATATGGCTATATGATTGGAACATTAGTGTTTATTGGTGGGTTTTTATATCGATTTGGCGCATGGGCAGAACGTCCACCTACAAAGCTTATCATTAAAAAAGGGATAAAGCTGCTTTTCCGTAAAAATAGTCCTCAAACAGCGACTGAACAGCTGGTGACTTATCGCTTTATCTGGAATCGCCATTGGTATCGCTGGACCCAACATATCCTGATAGGCTGGGGCTGTATGCTTGCTGCTTTCGTTACCTTCCCGCTTGTTTTTGGCTGGATGTACTTTACTATGCCGGTTAACAGAATGTACACGGTTGTATTTATGGGAATTGATTTGATGACAATTAAAGCGGATGGATTCTTAGCTTATTGTTTTTACAATGGCTTGAACATTAGCGCCTTTATGGTGATTTCCGGTGTTTCGATGGCCTTGTATCGTCGATTTAAAGATATGCAAGCTCGTGCAGAACAAAGCTTTGTATATGATTTTTTACCGTTATATCTATTAATGGCTATTAGTATTACAGGCCTATTCCTGACAGCATCCAATCTCTTTTTTGCAGGTTTTGGACATCCCGTATTAAAAATGATTCATCAATTTTTTGTGATTATTACATTAATTTATCTACCATTTGGTAAGCTGGCGCATGTGCCATTCCGTCCACTCAGTGTGTTTGCTCGAAATTATCGTCTTCATTACAGTGAACAATCAATGAAAACCTGTAAGCTATGCGATGCAAAATTCGTCTCAAGGGAGCAGTCAAACGACGTAATTGAGGTATTACAACAAAATCATATCTCTTTTGAGATGCAGGAGGGCTTCCACCTAGCAGAGCTTTGCTTGCCATGTCGTCGTAAATATCGAATGTCGCGTTTTACAGGCAAACCAACACATCACACTTTGAAGGAGGAGGGCAACCAGCATGCCAATGGATAAATTTCTTAAACAGGTTCCCAACAAAATTCATCCAGGTGAAAGACTTGTTGATACACACTGTAGTTATTGTGGAATGCAATGTGGGATGAAATTACGGGTGGACATAGCATCTAACAAGATCATTGGGGTAGAACCTCACTACGATTTTCCTATTAATCTCGGTAAGCTCTGTCCGAAAGGAACGACAGCATATCAACAGGTGAATCATCCTGATCGGCTTAAACGCCCGTTGATTCGTGATAATGCTGCTTTAAAAGGAACGCCAGAGGGCTTTCGAGAAGCTAGCTGGGACGAAGCCTTAGATCTTATTGTTCGAAAGTATAAGGAACTGCAAGAAAAGCATGGAAAAGATACTTTGTCCGTCTATTCTGGAGTTTCCATGACCAATGAAAAATGTTATTTGACCGGTAAATTTGCTCGTATTGCTTTACAAACACGTTATATTGATTACAATGGTCGTTTTTGCATGTCATCTGCGGCGGCAGGCTTAAACCGTAGCTTAGGGATTGACCGAGGCTCCACTATTCCATGGACAGATGTTCATCAGACAGATTGTTTGTTTATCACTGGATCAAATGCAGCAGAGTGTCATCCAACGAGCATGTTTCGTATTTGGGAAGTACAGAATCGAGGGGGATACCTAATTGTAGTTGATCCACGGGAAACACCTTTGGCGCGGCGAGCAGACATTCATTTAGATATTCGTCCTGGAACTGATTTAGCCTTAGCGAATGGAATTGTTCATTTGTTGATTGATAAAGGGTATGTCGATGAAGAATTCGTGAAAAACCACACAAATGGTTTTGAAGAAACACAGGAATTGGTAAAAGACTTTACGCCAGAGTATGTGAGTGAAATTACAGGATGTAGTGCAGAGAAAATAATCCGTGCAGCAGAGATTTATGGGAAGGCTCCTGATGCGATTGTCATGTTCTGCCGTGGTGTGGAACAGCAATCTAAAGGAACAGATAACGTATCAGCATATACGAATATGGCTTTAGTTACAGGGAAAATTGGACGTCCAAAATCAGGGGTTGCCACATTGACAGGACAAGGTAACGGACAAGGTGGACGTGAACACGGACAGAAGGCGGATCAGTTACCAGGCTATCGTAAAATGGACAATCCAGAGGATGTAAAATTAGTAGCAGAGCGTTGGGGGGTACCTGTTTGTGAGATGCCGTCAAAAGGGGTGTCTGCCTATGAGATGTTCCAACTGATGCTAGATAAAACCATCCGTTCTCTATACTTGTTATGTTCTAATCCAGCAGTAAGTGCACCTAATCAGCAACATGTGCGGTCAGCACTTAAAGAACTTGATTTTATGGTTTGTGTCGATTTCTATTTATCGGAATCGGCTGAATACGCAGATGTGATTTTACCAACGACAACCTGGGCAGAGGATGAAGGCACTACTACCAATCTTGAAGGACGCGTGATTCGTCACAAACAAGCCCAAGCTTGGTATGCAGAATCTAAGCCTGACTGGTGGATTCAAATTGAAATTGCCAAACGAATGGGACGGGGAGAATATTTTAGTCATTTACAATCTCCACGTGATATATTTTCTGAACTAACGGAGCTGTCTCGTGGCGCTATTGCAGATTATTCGGGAATTACGTACGAAAAAATTGAACAAAATCATGGCGTTTTCTGGCCTTGTGCGTCAGATGAGGATCAAGGACAGCCTCATTTGTTCCTAGATAAACAATTCTATCATCCAGATGGTAAGGCAAAAATTTGTGCTCTACCTTATCGCCCTCCAGCAGAAGAGCCATGCAAGGAATATCCATTGCGTTTAACAACAGGGCGTGTAGTCTTTCATTACCTATCTGGTAATCAGACACGCCGGATTCCCTTTTTAAAAGAAATGTATCCCGAACCATTGCTAGAGGTTCATCCCAAAACAGCAGAAGTATATGGCATCAAACATGGTGAGATGGTCTTATTAAAAACGCGTCGTGGTCAAGCCAAATATAAGGTGAAGGTAATCGAAGCGATTCGACCTGATACTGTTTTTGTACCATACCATTGGGGGAAGGACGAATCTATTAACCTGCTTACGAATCCAGCACTTGATCCTTATAGTCGTATGCCAGAATTCAAGGCATGTGCAGCGGAAATCGTCAAACTAGACAAGGGAGGAAAAGTCCGTGGCTAAGCACACTTTATATATTGAAATGGAAAATTGCATCGGGTGCCGTAGCTGTTTAGCAGCCTGTACGCAGTGTGGAGGCCATGATATGCGTAATCGTAATTATGTATTGGAGACCGACCCGTTTGTCAGCCGTCAGACGATTCCGCTTATGTGCTTGCATTGTGTAAATCCTGCTTGCGCCAGAAGTTGCCCTGCTCAAGCGATTCAGATAGCAGACAATGGGGCGGTTTTATCCGCTTTAGTAGAAAAATGCATCGGCTGTCAAAATTGTACGATTGCTTGTCCGTATGGTATCCCTAAATTTGATGAAGAACAGAACCTGATGTACAAATGCGATCTTTGCTACGATCGATCAAAGGATGGGATTCCTCCTATGTGTGCTTCTGTTTGTCCTACTAATACCTTGCAATGGTTAACAGAAGAAGAGTTAGCCCAGAAGCACGCTCAAATAGAGCTAGCCAACGGTAAATGGACAGCCAGCATGCTTGGTGCCCTAGAAGGGGAAACAAATGTCAAGATTAGTCTGCCTGGCATCTTACAAGGAAAACAGAAGCTATTCTAAGGGAGGGTGTCATACGATATGGAAGATAAACAGAAAATGATCGTCCCAAAGCAGGATGATAACTATACACATAATATTCATCGAGATAATGAGCGCAGGCTGGATCGACGTGGATTCATGAAAACGATGGTAGGGGCAGCTGGAGTATTTGCAGTGGCCTCATTACCATGGGGAACGCTAGCTGCACGTGAACTTCTCGGGCTTTCACCTAAGCAGGAAGAAAACATTCTAAAAATAGCGGATATAGCTCAGGTAGGCATCGGAGAAGCAGTCAATTTTGCTTATCCAAGTAAGCATGACCCAGCGCTACTAGTACGAATAGGGAAAGATGAATACAGAGCCTATCAGAATTCTTGCCCACACTTGAAATGCCCTGTGTTTTGGAATAAGGAGCAACAAGAATTATTATGTCCGTGCCATCATGGAAAATTTAGCGTTATGACAGGAGATCCGATCGCTGGCCCACCCAAACGTGCTTTACCGGAAATTAAACTAAAAATTGATGGTGGAGCTATTTATGCGACAGGGGTGAAACCATATGAAATCTAGCCAATGGAGAGTTATTTGCATGTGCTTGCTATTGTTGGCGAGTATCACATTTGTTCAATTGTGCGTCGATATGTTTTATGCCCAACGTTATGCTGAGGTGCTGTTATATAGCGGTCTAGCTGTCATTGTTGTACCAGTGGCTTCCTTTATCTATTTCCTTGATAAACGGAGATAGTTGATGGCCGATCTGAAGGAGGAGTGACGATGAACGTAGAAAAACAGGAGGTTCATTTTTTGCAAAAAATATTACCTCGTTTTGTGAATTGCGCTATGGAGATTCAGATCATTGATGTAGCTGAGGATGCGGAAAAAGAGGTAGCACCTCCGATTCATCGTCATTTGGCTAAATGGGAATTGATTGAAAACGATACGATGGTTCGTTTGTATTTTAATTCCTATCAGTTTATTGCTATTCCTGTGATTACAGATGGGGGTAGCCTGAAACAGGTAGGGGTACAGATTAAACAGGACAACCAAGCAAAGCCGGAATATGATAAATATCTGGAGAATGATCAAAGGGATTATGAGCAACAGACCGTGCTTCAGATGAATGATAGGGAGCGGAAATTAATCTATCAAATTGTCTTTAGTAGACCCTCTACAAAAAATTGATACAGGTTTAGACGAAAATTATCCCGTTCTCCTAAAAATGAATCTCTCATTTTTAGGAGAACGGGATTTTTGTGAAGGACGTATAGGGTGCGCCTACTCTTGTTGCCGTTCATACGTATCAGGAGAAACAGCCGCAATAAATGGACTCATGTCTTGGAGGCAATAGATGTGAAGTTCGTGCATAGCCCGGGTACATGCTGTATAAAGTAGCTTTCTATCGCTTTCTCTTCCATATTGATTTACTGAGGCATTATAGATTAGAACGGCATCAAACTCAACGCCTTTTGAAAGAGAGGCAGGAACGACAAGTATGCCTGGCTCAAAGCTAGCTGTGTCTTGCTCTACTAGCCGTATGGATAGCTCTGTTCGGAGAAGCTCATATGCTTCTTTACTTTCTTGCATTGTTTTACAAATGACAGCAATGGTACGATGACCTTTTTGTTGCAATTCTTGTAGACGTTTTGTAAGACTGTAAGTAAGCTGAGCGACGCTTCCCACTATTGCTAGAGTAGGTTTTTTACCGTCTCGATTGAATGGAATAATGTCTTTTCCACCTTCAACAAGTTCACGTGTAAACAAAACAATAGGTCGGGTGGAACGATAGCTGCGGGTGAGTTGAATGATTTCACTTTTGTCACGAGAAAATGTGGACGTAAATGCTGTCCATTCGTGAGTAGGGGTTGTATGGGCTAAAATCATTTGATTGTAATCTCCAAGTAAGGTCATATTACTAAAAGGAAACATTTTTCTAAAGAAGGCAAGCTGAAAGGGCGAATAATCCTGTGCCTCATCTAGGAAAACATGTAAAACCCGTGTACTCGCTTCGAATCCTTTGATTAATCCTTGCAGATAGAGATAGGGAGTAGCATCTTCATAAAAAAGCTCACGATCACTAAGCTTCTCAAGCGTCAAGGAACAAATGTTATCCCATTGTTTTGGGAGAGTAACCGTATACTTTTCTGTATATAGAGGAGTTGTAAACAACGTTTGATAGATCGTAGGAAAATCAAGAAATCCTAACCGTTTGATTCGTGCTCGCAACGGCTTAAAATGTTTGTTTACAATCATGCGCGCTAGTACTTTTTTCTCTTGCTCATGATCGTCAAATGAATTTCCTTTCAAGCGATTTTGTTTTACTAATTTTTCATAAGCTTGTTGGAAATCATCCTTATCCAAAAGTTCAAGCTCATCCTCCACCCAAGATTTCGCTTGCTCTTTTTTTGCTTGTATTTTTAATTGAGTAAGTAACCAGTCAGCTAGCTGTTTGATTCGCAAGGGGATGGAGATCGAAGGATCGAATGAATAGAATTTGTCAGCAACTTGTTTTCGGCTAATTAACACATCTCCTTGAAACGTTATATCATGAAAAATAAGCCCATGCGTACCTAACTGGTGAACATAGCATTCAATTACCTGTATAAAATCAGAGGTAGCCTTAAAGCGAATTGCCTCTAATCTTGTATTATAATCTACCTCATTACAAGCTGTCTGAACATACTCTAATTGAGAAAAAGGGTCTTCCATTTTAAAGGTTTTCCCGATACGTTTACTCAAATAATCCTGGAAGGTCGTTTGTTGCATGTTCTCTTCACCAAGCTCTGGTAGCACGGTAGAGATGTAGCTATTAAACATCGCATTAGGTGAAAATAAAACGATTTGGTCCGCACTTAGTCGATCTCGATAGCGGTAAAGCAAGTATGCGATGCGTTGTAGGGCGGCGGAGGTTTTGCCGCTCCCAGCCGCTCCCTGTACGACCAAAAGCTGACTTTTTTCATTACGTATAATCTGATTTTGTTCACGTTGGATGGTAGAGACGATGGTTTTCATCTGATTGGTTCCTTTTTTGCCAAGTACCTCTTGTAACAGCTCATCTCCAATAGTGACGCCTGTATCAAATAATCCCTCGATAGTACCATTTCTAATGATAAATTGTCGCTTTAATTCAAGTGATCCTGTTACAATGCCATCTGGTGTATCATATTGAGCCTCTCCAGGTGGATAATCGTAGTATAGGCTAGCAATAGGAGCACGCCAGTCAAAGATCAATAGCTCATCGTCTGTTTGATTAAGAAGAGAGGCGAGGCCAACATAAATGCGTTCTGCCCCTTTTTTCTGTAAGGCATGATCAACAAAGTCAATTCGCCCAAAGTACGGAGATTCACGTAAGCGTGTTAATGTACGTAATTGATTTTCGGTATGCCCATGCACACGTTCCCGCTCTGATAATATTTCTGCTTGTTGCTTGACACTAGCATAGGTTTCGGCAGCCTCATGGGGATCGTCTAAATTTACGGTCACATCGTCCCAAAAAGTTTTACGCATCTCAATTACATCAATCTGAAGAACATGTACGTCAGCCTCGTATTGTTTCATCCGACGATCAATTTCTTGAATCACTTGATTAACACGTTTTTGCTCTTTTTTCCAATTCTGATCTGTCATAACGAATTCATTCGCTCCTTTTTGATGAAATTGAATGTGTAGAGGGGGTTGACAATGACATCTTTAAATGATAAAATCTAAATAGGTAATTGCGACTGTTTTAAATCTTTGTGTTGAAGCATCTTCCATTCTACCATCATGAATGGAATTTTTCAATGTAATTTACAAGGTCTTCCGTACATAACGTAACAGTTTCTAGATCGTTTTCTTGTTGAATATACCTCCCGACTACTTCAATAGTGGACGGGGGGTTTTTGATTGGCAAAGAAAAGAGCCTGCAAATAACATTGCAGGCTCTTCTTTTTGTTGCAGACAAAATTCACATGCATAGTCTGTAGCTGGTCCCAATGTAAGTCGTTTTTTCAAACCATTCTGCCTACTACTGACGTTCTTTAGTAAGTTCTCCAAAGGCCTCTGTAGATATGCCCGTAATTGGCGAACCATTTATTTTGTAATTGGTAGGAACAGATGCTTTACCTGATCCTGCTCCACTCAATGTGAAAGATTTCCCAGGTGCAATTTCCGTTGCCCAACTTGGAGGCTTAACTTGGTAACTGTTTTGACCAGGTGTTAGTGTCGCATCCCAAACAGAAGTAAGCTGGCCTGAATAGTCAAATTGTAAGGTCCAATTTGAAATAGGTGTTTTCCCTGTGTTGGTAATTACGAGGGTAAAGTTGTAGCCAGTATCCCATTGTGATGTTACCTGAAAGTCCACCTTTGCTTGAATTTTGTTTGGATCAGGTTCGGTAGGGCCTTTAGGCTCCTGTTTGTATTCGATTGTGACGGTATGTGTTTGCCCTTTGGCAACTTGAACAGTGGTTGGTTTAACGATTGGAGTGTATTTGTAGGTGGTATCCTCAAATGGTTTTGCAGTGATGGCATAAGTACCTGTTGGCACTTGATCCACTAGCTTCTTTTGTCCAAAAGCAACGCTATAAGCAGCTCCATTAAAGGTAATTTCAGGTGTGAAGGTGTAAGACTGGTTTGCAACTTCTAAGGAGATAGCTCCATATTCCGTAGGGGTGGTGCCGGATTTGAAACCATTTGCGATCACACTAATCAAATCTTCTTTCGGATCACCTGTCACTTCCCAGACAATGATACCGCCATATCCATTTTGATTAACAAAGTTTACTTTTTCCTGTAGGGAGGTTGGATCTTCATAGGTAAACATTTGTTGTTTACTTTCACTGTAAATATAGGGAGCTTTGGAAACAGGATCGTAATACTTTTTGAAGGAGGAATCTTTTTCTAATACATCTTTAACATGGTAGTAAGGATTGTTACCTGCATTACGACCACCATCCCAAATTCCCTTTACACTTTCAGGAACAGTGGAGGCGAACAAACCAGGCAATTCAGGTATTGGTCCATCATTTTTTACTTGTCCCCATCCACGCGAGTAGAAAGGAGAGCCAACAATTAGCTTGTCTTTTGGAATGCCATACTTTTCAAAGTTTTTCAATGCTTGAGCTGTATTATAATTAACTTTGACTAATTCTTCATAAGGTTCTTTCGGATTTGGGAAGAGAGGGGAGTGATGACCTGTTTTATTTTCCCACGCCCCGTGGATGTCATAGGTCATTACATTGATGAAATCGAGGTATTGGGCATATTTATCAGGTTCGGTCTTGGCGATTTTATCCAATCCGCAACCTACTGCGGCTGTTAGCTCGTAGTATTTTCCATCTTCTTGTCCAGCTTTAGTAAGCGCTTTCCTAAGATCTTTTAAAAGGAGAGTAAAGGTTTGCTTTTCGGTATCATCTGCTTTTGGTGTACCAAGATCATTAGGATTATCTACTTTGTCAGGATCACGTTTAAAACCAGGGTATTCCCAGTCGATATCTGCTCCATCGAATTGCCATTGACGTATAAAATCGACCACACTCTTGGAAAATTTAGCTCTTGCCTCTGGTGTTTTTGCCACGTCATGGAACCCGGCAGACCTAGACCATCCACCGATAGAAATCATAGTTTTAACATGGGGATATTGTTTCTTATGCTTGCGAATAGAACCCAGTGTACCTGCATCAGGAGAACCCCACGTTGCTCCATCCATTAAGGCTTCCGTCGCTGCATATTTATCAAAATAATCGATAGTTCCAGTTGCCATGTTAATGTCTGCAAATGCATAGTTGAGATGAGTAATTTTACCCCAAGGAATTTTGGCAGGCGTATAATTGTTGTGTCCTGCATAAATCCCCCATTCTGGATAATACGCTACAATTCGCTTGTTATACGGAGAAGCAGCCGTCTTCGAATCTGAGGTTGAGGAGTTGCTCCTGTTCTCGGCAAAGGATGTGTTTGGTATAAGCATTGCTACCAAAACGAGAAGTGTAGATAGCCATGAGAAAAATCTTTTCATTTTTCAGCCTCCTTTTTAATATTTTTATCTACTATATTCCTATTATTTCCTGATTGCCTATTTTTTTCAATACTTTTTTTAATCTGAAATCATAAAAAATATTTTGTTAATTAACAATAGTTTTTTGTAACGTATTTTTCTTTTTGTTAAATTATTTATAAAAATATGCAAATAGCTGATAGTTTCGGCTTGTATCTATGAAGTATCGAATTTTGCACCATCTCATAGGGAAAGGAATCGAACTTTAAGAAAAGAGGAGACAGACATATAATGAAATCAACAAGTGATGGATGCGCTTACAACATTGATGAGACGGGGAGGAGAGGAAGGCATGCTGTCTTCGCGATCACGTGAAATTATTAAAACGTTGGTGTTAGCACCAGAACCACTCCGAATAAAAGAATTAGCAAAAGTCTTTCAAGTTAGTGAACGAACCGTCAAATATGATTTAGAGCATATCCGCGCTTGGCTTAAAGAACGCAATATACCTTTGTTATCTCAACCGAATAAGGGAATATGGCTGGAATGTCAGGAGCAAACCAAAAATCAGGTAATGGATTGGTTACAAAATCATAGGGCGAACGAAATTTTTTTACACCAAAACGAAAGGACTCGCTATATCGCTCTAGAGCTGTTATGTGAAGCAGAATATCTACGGATCAAGGATTTTACGGAGAGTTTATTGGTAAGTCGCAATACTATCATCTCAGATCTTGATGAGGTAGAGCGGTTCTGTAGCTATTGGCAATTGCAATTTGAACGGAAATTACGTGTTGGCTTACGAATTGTTGGTACAGAACTTCAGCGTAGGTTAGCACTAGAGCAGTTAATGTTAGATTTACTAGATGGCTCCGATATGTTTCAGCTAGTCCAGAGTATTTCACAAGAACAGGATAGTATGGCTCTCGTTACCCCTATTTTTCACAGATTGAAAATTGGAGAAGGGGAAACATATCGATTGCAAGAAGCATTAAATCGCATAGTGCTTCGTATAGGGAAAGAGCTACGGATTCACCTGTCAGACCGAGTACTTATCAGCCTATTGATACGTATAGGTATTGTTGTGCAGCGTTTACGTAGCGGATATGGCAATCAACTAGATACACTAGAGATTTCAGCTATTCACCAATTTTCCATTTTTACCTATTTTCAAGATGAGCTGCAAGTCCTGTTTGACCAGCTGTTCCTTACAATTACTGAGAAAGATATAGCGTTTATTTGTATGCCGACCATCGGTATGATAGTAGATCCACATGCATATGAGCATACGGTCGATTCCTACGAACAAGCAGAGATTTATGCGCTAACTGATGAGCTCATTCAAGCTGTATCCGACAAATGTGGAATTATATTTCGAGAAGATCCCGGCCTTATGGAACATTTATTTGCGCATCTAGCTGATCGTATTGTGAAATACAGAAATGGTGTTTTGGACCCGAATCCGCTGACCGATGATATCATCCGGACGTATCCTTCTTTGTTTACAGCATTGAAGCAAATTTGCTTAGAGAAGTTTGAGAAATATCAAATTCTACTTTCTAATTCTGATATCGCTTACATTGTGCTACATTTCCAAGCCGCTCAGGAGCGTTTATTAGGACATAGGCGAGTGCGTGCATTAGTTGTTTGTGGTACGGGTCGAGGAGTAGCAAGATTTCTACAAACACATTTGGAAAAAGAAGTAAAAACATTACAAGTGGTAGGCCTTTGCTCTAGTTTAGAGGTTGATAGCTTTCTACAAAGTCGCTCTGTTGACCTAATTGTTAGTGTAATCCCTCTACAGGCGAAAGTACCTGTTGTGCAAATAAATGCCCTGCCAACGAAACAGGATCGGGAAAAACTACAATCTGTTTTGAACTTGGTAAAAGCAAAGCAAGTCGAAGAAGCCTCGCAAGTAGGAAAATGGAGAGCTATAAGAGAAAAGTCATCTGCAACCATCCACACATCTAGTGTAGCAGGTATATCTTCTTATGATCCGTTATCAAGAGGGGAGCGAACAAATTCTTCTTTACTCACGAAAAACATGTCATCTGCCATGATTCAGGAAATGGAAAATATAACACAGGACATTATCCTGCAAGGGTTTGAGATTGGGATGAAATTGACTAGCCAATTCGCTCATCTTCTACCTGAAAAGAGGCAACAAGGCTTGCTTTTACACGTCCTGCTAATGATGAATCGTCTGTCACATGGTAGCTCGTATCTAAACTATGAGACAAGCGGATTGCAAGAATCTCGTCACATGCAGGCCTATCGGAACGAATTAGCCCAATTTTTTGAGCAAGAACACCTTACGTTGCCAACTAGTGAACTAACTGCCATCATGCGATATTTCACAGAAGAGAGGGGCTAAAATAAAAATGGACTACGATTTACTTATTTGCAATGGACATGTGATAGATCCAGCTAACAAGCGGAATGGTCGCTTTCATATTGGGATTCGAACGGGAAAGATTCAAAAGGTTTGGGAAGCAAATGATAGTCTGCCTCTTCCAACTGCCGAAAGGGTGATTGATGCGAAAGAATTCATCGTGACACCTGGACTAATAGACCTGCATGTGCATGTATTTACGGACAAAACTCCGCTTGGCATTCAAACAGATCGGATTGGTGTGCAGCAGGGTGTGACAACAGTGGTGGATGCTGGGAGCGCTGGTGTGGAAACCTATCCTACTTTTTTGGAAAAAGCCGTTACGAATAGTGAGACGGAAGTGCTCGCTTGGATCAATATTTCACGATTAGGGCTATGTGGAGGACTTTCGGAATTAGCTGATTTATCTCAATTGGCACCAGAAGAAACAGCTCGCCTGATCAAAAGTGATTCACGTATCTGCGGTATCAAAGCAAGAATGAGCGCTTCTGTTGTAAAAGAAAACGGAAGTAAACCCTTGCATGTAGCCAAAAAGGTCGCCAGAGAGCTGGAAGTGCCCGTGATGGTTCACATTGGAAATGCACCTCCAGCACTTCACGAGGTATTGGAATTACTAGAAGCTGGGGATGTTGTCACACATGCGTTTCATGGAAAAAAAGGCGGTATTTTTACAGAGGAGGGTAGCTTACTTCCAGAAGCAGAACGTGCGGTAAAACGTGGTGTAATCTTTGATGTCGGGCATGGTACATCTAGTTTTAGCTTTGCCACAATGAGACGTGCTCTACAGGTTGGGGTTAAACCGTACACTATTAGTACAGATATTTATCGGCATAACATAGATGGTCCTGTACATAGTTTGGCAATGACGATGAGTAAATTGCTAGCGTTAGGTGTTTCTTTGGATGAAGTGATAGAGATGAGCACACTCAACCCTGCTAAGATCTTACAAAAAGAACAAGAGATTGGAACCTTAACAGAAGGGACACGAGCTGATATAAGTCTGTTGCGAGTGAAAAAAGAGTCTTTGCAGCTAACTGATTCTGAGGAGGCTACCCTCACTACATCGAGCTATTTGCAACCAGAGCTCACTATTAAATCAGGAAAGGTATTGAAATGTATATGATGACAAGCATCGTAGAGGAAGTAGCTATATTATCTCCAATGCAAGATACAGAAGCGTACGAGCTAATCAGGTTGCTTGAAGCCATACAAGAGCTGACGAACCAGATTCCGTTGACGATTAGCAAGGACCGCTGGATTGCTATGGGAGTTCACCTGCTAGCCTTTATGAGACGAGTTCAAAACCAGGAGAAATTACCTGCCATTGATGCATCTTTAATGGAGGAAGGAGATGTGCGGTTACAGCAAATCTCGCAAAAGGTATTGGATGCTTATGGGCTTCAATATGACTTTTCGCTAGAACCAATTGAAATCTTTCTTTTACAAGTGCATTTAGAAGTAGCAAAGGCTGTTCTAGAAGAGACGAATTAGGAGGGAATTGTAATGGGTCAAATTAAGGTGGTTATTGGAGATCGTTTAGGTAAAGGACAAAATATTGCGAAAGGTATTGAAGCGGCTGGAGGGATACCTATCCTTATTCCAGGAGTAGGAGCAGATATGAAGGTAGGAGACTACATGCATAAGGAGAATGCCGATTTTGGCTTATCTTTTTGTGGAAGCGGTGGAGCAGGCGCTGTTACAGCTAAAACGAAATATGGCTATGATATTGAATTTGGCTTACGCTCCATAGATGCTGGAATAACTGCTTTGCGCGAAGGAAAAAAGGTGATTGGCTTTGGGTTTATGGATACCGAGGAATTAGGGAGACGGATGACAGAAGAGTTTAAAAAAATGAAAGGGTAGGAGGAAGAGGAGAATGTATAAAGAGCTTGATTACACGTTGACGTTAAGTGGGAGCGGAGATTCTAAAGAAGCTGCTTTTCAACAGGTGTTTGGTCAGATTAAAAACCAGATGGCTCGCGAAATTCCCGATCTTATTTTACGAATTGAACCAATGGATGTTAAGGTTTTGAAGGCAAATCAAATTACCTATAAAGAGCGCTTTCTAGGGATTTTGTTTCCACGTACTAGAACAAAGTATTCGATTGAAGTACGCATTTTGGTCCGTTTACGTGTAATTGAGCTATCAAAAATAGAATTTACAGAAGCAGAACAGTCAACTTCTGGTAGTGGGCTATTGAAATTTGCGAAGAATCCTAACACGTAAGCACGGAAAAGAGGGAGTAGCAGATGGGGATCACCTTGGTTATTATTGTAAAATCAATTATTATTGGTGCGCTCGTTGGGTTTGGAGTTGGAGCAGGGGCAGCTCGCATGTTTCACGCTCCCAATGTGCAAGGGATGGGTGCTTTTCGTACCTTTGGTGAATTAAATGCATGCGAAGGAGATCCTATATCTCACTTTTCATTCGGTTTGGGCTTTTTATTTAATGCATGGGCGTCTGTAGTAGGTGCAGGTGCATTGACACAGGACGTTGATCATCGTATTATCCCAAACTGGGCAGCAGCAGGCTTATTATGGAAAAATCGGAATGTTTCTGAAACTTTACATAATCCGAAAAAAATGGCATTAGTAGGAGCGCTTGTAGGTATTGTCGTGGTTGCCCTATTAAACTCTACAGCTTCCTCCATTCCATCCTCCATGCAATTAGTGGCGACCAAAGTATTGGTGCCTGCTGCTAACTGGCTGATTAACCCAATCATGCCAATCGTTTTCTGGATGGCTGCGATGGATGCTGGTAAACGTACCGGCTTATGGGGTACGGTGCTTGGGGGATTTGCTCACTTAATCATGGGGAATGCTGTCCCTGGTATTGTCCTTGGTATTTTAATCGGTAAAGGTGTTGACGATAGCGGTTGGAACCGTATTACGAAAACCTTGGTGGTTGCGGTAGTGCTATTGTACACATTGAGTGGTTTCTTCCGTGGCTTCGATGTAGCGTTCCTGCATAGTATTCAAGTGGATATTCCTCAATGGCTTATTGATTTACACAAATTGTTTGGATCAGAGGTGAAATAAAATGGATCAATCGTTAGAAAAACAAGGCTTTTGGATGTCTGAATGGGCCTTTCCTATCTTTGTTGCTTGCTTATGCTCTGGAATATTTGCTGGTACACATATGTATTATGTGCATCATGTAGGGGCGTTTAATGATATTGCTATCGTAGCTATGCTAGAGGCAGGTATCAAAGGCGGAAGCTATGGTGCTGCTGCTGCATTTGGAGCTAGCTTTTTGTTTGCCCGAGTTTTAGAAGGTCCGTTAGTTGGGATTTTGGACATCGGTGGTGCCCTGCAAACGGGAATTGGTATTGGAGTACCTGCGATGTTGCTGGGAGCAGGGATCGTTGCTCCAATAGAATCATTTCCGTTAGCGTTGTTAGTAGGTGCCGGTCTAGGTTTATTGATCGGGGTAATTATTATCTTAATTCGGCGCTATACAGTAGCTGGTTCCACCTCAACCTTTGGGGCAGATGTCATGATGGGTGCGGGTAATGCCGCCGGTCGTTATTTGGGACCTTTGATTGTTATCGCAGCGATTATGGCATCTATACCAGTTGGAATTGGTGCAACAATTGGTGCCGCCTTGTTCTATGCGTTTAAAAAACCGATTGCAGGTGGAGCAATCATTGGTGCCATGATTATGGGAGGGATTTTTCCGATTCCAACGTAAAAAAGGAAGCTTTTGAATTTGCCTAACGAAAACTCCCACTACTCTAGTTTTTTCAAGTACGCTAGAAACAGAAAGGCTGAAGAAATTATGTCAATCTATCAACAGCTAGGTCTTCAAGCCGTCATTAATGCGAGTGGAAAGATGACGGCGCTAGGTGCAAGTGCTGTCCACCTCGAGGTGGCTCGTGCTATTTCAGAAGCCTCGATGGATTATGTGGATATGCAGGAGTTATTAACTGCGGTCGGGAAACGTATCGCACAAGCAACAGGTGCAGAAGGAGGCTGCCCAACGCTCGGGGCCTCGGCAGGTATAGCAATTGCTACAGCGGCTATTATTGCGGGAAGCGATCTGGCAAAGCTAGAGAAAATTCCATTTTTACAAGGTGTTCCAAATGAAGTGATTATACAGAAGGGGCATTCTGTTCATTTTGGTGGAGCTGTCCCACAAATGATGGCTTTAGGGGGAGCTCAAGTGATTGAGGTAGGCCATGCCAATTTGGTAGAGGCTGAACATATTGAAGGTGCTATTAGCGAGAAAACGGCCGCGCTCTTTTACATCAAATCTCACCATGCCGTACAGAAAGGGATGCAATCTCTACAGTCCATGCTAGAGATCGGGCGTCGACATCTGCTCCCAGTGATTGTGGATGCAGCTGCTGAAGAAGATTTGCACAAGTATGTTCAAATGGGGGTGGATTTGGTCATTTACAGTGGTGGTAAAGCCATAGAGGGACCAACCTCTGGTTTTATCTGTGGCAGACAGCACTTAATTGATGCGTGCCATGCACAATACAAGGGCGTAGGGCGTGCGATGAAGGTTGGTAAAGAGGCGTTGATTGGTTTAGTAGTGGCACTAGAACGTTATGCCAATAAGCAAGATACGGGTAAGGAGCAGAAGGAGCGAATGCAATCATTTTTGGAACAAATAAAAGACTTGCCAGGAGTCACAGGGCGTATTGTTCAAGATGAAGCAGGTCGCGAAATCTACCGGGCACAACTAACCATTGATCCAGCCATAGCTGGTATGACGGCAATTGAGCTTGCACAAAAATTGAAGGAAGGAAATCCTTCTATTTATACCAGGGATCATTATGCCAATGTAGGAATCATCAATATCGATCCGAGACCCTTGCTTCCCCAACAAGAAAATCAGATTGCTCTACGTCTACGTGAGATTTGGCAAGCATAAAAGGAGGACAATGATGAGTAGCAATGTAAAAGTACGCGTCAATTTATTAGCAAGAGATCCTGAGAATGCAAAAGATATCATGGAGATACTAAACGGACAGGTATTAGTTGGCATTATGGTAAAATCATTTCCAAGTGTCGAACTGGCGGTCGAAAAGGTAGAGGAGTATCAAAGAGCAGGTATTCCAGTATCAGTAGGCTTAGGGGCGGCTGACCCCACCCAGTGGAAAAAAGTAGCTGACGTGGCCAAGCTCACCATCCCACCGCATGTGAATCAAGTATTTCCAGCAGCAGGTTATACGATTGGACTATTGGAGGGGGAAGGTGCGACAAATACAGTCGTCAATGCGGTTATTACCCCAAGCGGTACCATAGGTAAGGTATATGTGACGACAGGACCTGAGAGTCAAAAGTATGAGGAAGCTATCTCATGTGAAGCAGCGGCAGCATTAATTGCGGACATGGGTATACCTTCCGTGAAATTTTATCCGTTAAATAATCGATTAGATGAGTTGGCTGTCATGGTGAAGGCTGCTGTAGAAGCAGGTATTACGATTTTTGAGCCGACAGGTGGAATCACCGTCGAAAATATGGCTGAAACGGTGCGCGTTTGTATCGCAAATGGAGCGAGAGAAGTCATCCCACATATCTATACGTCCATAGTGGATAAAGCGACTGGTTTGACAAAAGTAGAAGATGTGCAAGCCTTAAAGATTTCATTGGCAGAGTGGTTGTAGGGTGTATTTGATTTCAATGTAGAAACGTAATTTCCATATCATCCCCTTTGAGTAGACAGTGTGAAATCCCAATTCATGTTGGGAATAAACACTCTATTTGGAGGGGAATTTTTTATGGGGAATTTTAGAATATGTAAATAAATGTCAGTAAGAGAATGTATATGAATCCTATCTATTCCATGCTAAAATCTTACATGAGAGTAGCTGTAAGGTCAGTGATCTTACAATACACTTAAAAATATCCAGTTGGTCAGGTCGTAACAAGCATAAAAAATGCCCAAGCGGATAGACGATCTGGAACCTGCCATAATTGCAGTAATGTGAACTTTATTTAGAGGTGGATACAATGAAGCGTATCACTATTTTAATAGCTGATGATGAGACAGAGATTGCAGAATTAATTGCGTTACATGTAAAAAAAGAGGGATACCATTATATTAAAGTGTCTGATGGGCAAGAAGCGATTCATGCAGTCCAAAATCATTCTATTGATCTAGCGATTTTAGATATTATGATGCCAAGGATGAATGGTTATGAAGTAACTAGGCTAATTCGAGAACAGTCTCAAATGCCTATTATTTTTTTAAGTGCAAAAAATTCCGATTTAGATAAAATCTCAGGATTAGTAATGGGTGCAGATGATTATATGACCAAACCATTTAACCCAATGGAACTGGTTGCTAGGATTAATGCTCAGCTCAGGCGTTCTATGCAGTTGAATCAACTGGCCGCGGCGAACAAACCTGTTGTGGAGGCAGGGGGCTTAATCATTTATCCTGATGAGCGAACCGTTAGTCTTTACGGCAAAACCATCGAGCTAACGCCAAAAGAGTTTGATATTTTGTATTTACTAGCCCGTTATCCTAAGAAAGTCTATAGTGCCGAAAATATTTTTCAACAGGTGTGGGGCGAAGCGTACTATGAAGGTGGGAATACCGTCATGGTTCATATTCGTACCTTACGGAAAAAACTTGGAGAAGATCAAAATAGAAACAAACTGATAAAAACAATCTGGGGGGTGGGGTATTCATTCAATGGGTAAAGTGATACGAAGCTTTCGTTTCAAAATGCTCCTGTTATTGGGTCTAAGCATGCTCTTGTCTGGCACGATCACCTACATGTTCTATAAAGCTCTTCAGTTTTATTATCATTCTCAGGTTAGGTTTGAAAATCCATTGACTACGATTCGTTATTTCATGAGAGATATGGGGGATATTAACTTTTTTCTGCTTATTTTTATCCCTCTTTCCATTTTGTTTTTCTTTCTCCTTACCAAGCCTTATGCCACTTATTTTCAAGAGATTTCAAATGGAATTCATCATCTCGCCAATGGAGAGTTTACAAGGAAGGTTCATATTTCAGCCAATGATGAGTTTGGAGATATTGCAAAAGATATTAAACTGGCAAGCGAGAAATTACAAAAAGCTGTAGAAAGAGGAGATTTTGCAGAAAGTAGTAAGGATCAGTTAGTTTTGAATTTAGCTCATGATTTACGTACTCCGCTAACTTCTGTTTTAGGTTATTTAGATTTCATTCTTCAGGACGATCAATTGACTTCAGAACAGGTCAGACATTTTACGACCATTGCTTTTACCAAGTCTCAGCGTTTAGAAAAGCTGATTGATGAATTATTCGAAATAACTAGAATGAACTACGGAATGCTTACAATTGAAAAAAAACCAATCGATCTAAGTGAACTGCTCATACAATTAACAGAAGAGCTATACCCTGCTTTTGAGAAAAATCAACTGACAGCTAGATTGAATGTAACTCCGCATCTGAATATTTTGGGGGACGGAGAACTGCTGGCGCGAGTGTTTGAAAATCTTTTGACCAATGCAATTCGTTATGGAAGTGATGGTCAGTTTGTAGATATTACCTGTTATCTGGATGTAGAAGATGTGGTAGTGGAGGTTGTCAATTATGGAGATTGTATTCCTTTAGAAGAGCTGCCACATATATTTGAAATGTTTTATACAGGTGACCAAGCACGAACCCATCAGGGAGGAAGTACAGGTCTGGGATTATTCATTGCGAAAAATATTGTGGAGCAGCATAATGGAACGATTTCAGTTCAAAGTAATTTGATTCATACACGTTTTGAAGTGCGTTTACCACAGAAGTCTGACCATAAGAACAATATAGAAAGTCCAAGTCAATAATGTAAGAAAAATTTTATATTTACCCTACTTTTTTTAAAAACAGTTTTCCCTATCCTACGGATGAAGGGGGAAGCTGTGGATGAAAAAGTGGGGTTTTTTACTTGTCATCTTATTTTTGTTATTGGGATATAAAACGATCCTACAGGATGCGGATTACACAAAAAAAGTAATATCGATCGTGAAAAATATGAGGTCACTTAGTGTCCTAATTCCTAAACTGTAATGAAACTGACAAGAAAATGGAGATGAAAAATCATTCGATGAATAAAAAAGGGAAGAGGTATAAATGACCACAAGAAACAAGTAGGGAGGTATATGATATGCGAAAAAAATGGTGGACATTGCTACTTACCGGGGCACTTGTGATTGGAATAGGGAGCTACGCGGTCTTTTCTGGTGAAAAGCAACAGGGCGTTTCCAGCACAATGGCAAAAGCTGAAAAAGGGGATTTGGAAAGTAAGATTCTAACTTCAGGGATCGTCAAAGTCAGAGATGCGTTCACGAAGTGGAGCGATTGGACGTAGGAGTGCGGATTGAAACGGGAATGGATGCTTGCGTCTTTGACAACAACATAGTGGTCGCTCTTACAAATAAGCCTTCTAAAAATAGGGAAAGGCTTATTTGGCTTGGCCAACTGAAAAATCCCATGGAATTATCTAATCAGGATGATGATGAAACATTAAAGATCATAGCTGTAAGGAGGGGTACAAGGTGTCATTAAATCAATAAAAATCCACCGGAAATAAATATTTGTAATAATCGGAAGGGATTACCATATAACTCTAGAATAAGTCTCTTATGTATAAAATATTATAACAGTGTTAGGAGGATTTAAAAATGTTTAAAGGTAATTCCATCTTCCTTTCTGTCATCTTGTCACTATCGATTTTATCTTCTTCCCTAGTATTAAGTCCTGCAACCATTTCAGCAGCCGATCACGGAGCTATACCAATCAATATTACTAAAGATCAAAAAGGTATTCTTCCTGTAATCTGGGCCATTGCAGCGATAGTAACAGCAGGAGCTACCACTTATACTGTCTATACCGTTCATGAAAGAAATTCTGAAATGGCCGAACGACGTGCTCAAGATTGTAAAGATGCAGGGGGAGTTCCAGAAGTAAAAAATACTTTTCCTGGTATTGGATTTGATGTAAAATGCAAAATTCCACAATAATCAGTAAGAGGAAAAAAATGTTCTACCCCCTGTTGATTATAATCTTAGTTATTGGTTGCTTTGTTTTGTTGAGCCTTCTACATATTAGAAACTACAAGTTTGCAGAAGTGCAATCACAAGATTGTAAAGAAGCTGGAGGCATTCCAGAAGTAAGAAATACCTGGGGTGGATTAGGATTTGTAATTACATGTAAAACAAAAGATTTAACATAAATACCATTTACCATAAAACGCGAATTTACAACGCTAAGGAGCTTTGGCCATAAAGTTAGCCGGTTTTCACCACTCTAAGGTGTAACCGGCTTTATTGCTATCTATTCTTGGTTCAATGGCCTCAATGATTCTAAGGTGGTAACTCCTTTTGAGTCAAAACGGTACTCGTCAAGAAAGTTGATATGTTCCCATCCTAATGGAGACATATTCTTTAATAAATCCTCTCGTAACGCTCTTTTACTTCGGAGTAGGTCCGTAGCTTTGCCTAAATAAACCGTATTCCAAATACTAATTGCATTAGGATGTTCAAAGCACTTGCTCGCTGCAACTGATCCTGCAAAGTACGTTCTCTGAGTTCCCTATGTTTCCTGAAGAAAATGGCTCGTGCCAGTGCATTCATTGCTTCTCCTTTGTTTAACCCCCGTTGGATACGGCGCTGCATCGATTCGCTTGAGATGTAATATAGGATAAAGATTGTCTTTTCAATTCGTCCCATCTCTCGAAGTGCTTTGGCAACTTTGTTCTGGCGAGCATAGGAGCCAAGCTTACCCATAATGAGCGCACCGGGCACTTTACCCTCCCGAATAGAATGTCATTGGGGGTGCAATAGTGTCTGGAGAGCGAAATGCACAGATAAATGCACAGATAAATGCCGTAGACCCTCCTAAGAACAGGGACCGGATGAGTTATTCCGGTCCTTTTTTCGTTCACTCAGTATGGGGGGGAGTTTTCGTCAAAATGTTGGCGGTACCTCTATAGGTAATGTAGAAAAATTCAACAGGTGGTAGGGAGGAAAAACGTGTACACCGTTAATCAAAATACAAATCGAAGGCAAATTGTCGGCGTCTTGGACGTTGGCACGATCAACGCATTGCTTGGCACCAACCTCCCATCCACGGAAGTTTGGATGTATTCTGGCTTTATCAAGCATGTGAAGAAAAAGCATAAGGGGAACTTTGAGGCCTACCATCACCTGATCCCGGACATCATTGCTAACCCGGATTATGTTGGCCAGAATCCCACAGAGCCGGACAGCGTAGAGTTAAATCAAATGCGTTACGCCGGATCTGTTGCTGGCAATTAAGCTCGATCCTACTGGATACCTGTATCTTTCCAGCTTTTACGACTTGAAAAACGGCCCGTACAAGATTCAACAACAGCCATAGAAAAGGCAAAAAGACCCTCAAAACGAGGGTCCCTTTTTCGTTGGTTAAATGGCAGGGCGGCGTATCCTGCATCTCTTTTAACCCAGAGGGCGCATGAGGAACCTTTCCCACCTCACCGCTTCAGGAGGGATTTCTAGGAGTCCTTTCAGTCCATCAGCAATTCTTTTTTTGTATTCCTTTTTCTTGCTTTGCAATAAATTTCACCGCGGATTTATGGTAAATCAATTTGTAGTCCGAATTCTCGTTTTGCATCCTCCCCTGATACATACCTTCTTCACTATTTAACTGTTCTAATTCTTGTGTAGACAATGGTTCATGATCCGGATCCACCATATCAATTTTTTCCCAATCTTTAGGTTTCTTTTTTGAGCGTTGAACAAGAAATTCTAAAAAATCAAATGCTGCTTTTTCATCTTGTTGATCAAGATGGTCTATCAATCGATACAATTCTTCTTTACGAATAGCCATGTGTTAACCTACCTTCAGTATTGTTTCAAATGTCCGCTAACATATTGCTGGTTCTCTTACACTAAATAAAGTCAATGCAACTCATCTTATCCAAGCATTACAACAAAATGGAAAACCTACCATGTTAGGGCGAGCAATTGGAGAATTTGGACGAATTTTTAAGACACGTTATTTGCTTTTATACGTAAATGATGAGAACTATCGTCGAAAAATTCTAACTCAGTTAAATAGAGGTGAAGCAAGACATAGTTTGGCCAGAGCTATATTCTATGGAAAGCGAGGCGAGCTTCATCATTCTTACCGAGCAGGCCAACCTCTTTTATAGCCCGTCCCATATAAAATACCTAACATCGAAAAATTCGATTTTAATTTTTTATACTTGATTATATATTTTAAAAGTGTAACATATAATCAATGGATAATTTACCTATAAATGGAAGGTGGTATACAATGTTAACCGAATTACAAAAAAATTTTTTCTCCCGGTTACAGATATCTCCAAAAGAAGATGTAACCTTTGAAGATTTACATGGAATTCTTCTGCAAATGGGATATGTACTACCCTATGAAAATTTAGACGTTATGGACAAGAATATCCAAAAAATTTCTAGAGAGAATGTCCAAGAAAAATTACTATTAACCCATTGCGG
Organism: Brevibacillus laterosporus DSM 25; assembly: GCF_002706795.1. NCBI lineage: Bacteria > Bacillati > Bacillota > Bacilli > Caryophanales > Paenibacillaceae > Brevibacillus > Brevibacillus laterosporus. The sequence goes on along the minus strand of NZ_CP017705.1, from coordinate 5,273,770 downwards.
AGGACTATGTTACGAGCTTAATTCCTTATTATATTATTTTTTAATTGATTGTGGATTTGATGTCTATCGAGTATCTGGTACGGTCTACGATTTAGGGGGTGGTAAGTGGAAACCTGATGATGGGCATGTGATTATTATTTTAAATTATAATAATCAGAAATACATTATAGACGGGGGGTTTGCCTCACATCTTCCTTTATATCCAGTCCCATTTAGCGGGGAAGTCATCTCATCTCAAACAGGAAAATACCGTATTCGTAAACAAAATACTGAAAAAGGAACCTACCTACTAGAAATGAAAAAAGGAGAAAATGGGGAGAGCGCTCAATTCCTTGATTCTGAACCTACAAATACATGGCGCACTGGATATGCATTTACATTAGATGAAATAGATACAAATAAAGTAAATGTTATACAAAATATTATTGTTGAGCACCCAGAATCTCCCTTTAACAAAGGATATATTATCTGTAAATTAATTGAAGATGGGCATATTTCACTTACTAAACGAAGTTTTACAGAAACCAAAAAAGGCCAAAAAAGAAAACGAACCATAAATGAAGAAGAGTATCATCAGATTCTTACAGAAGTATTTAATATTGTTCCGAATAAATACCTCGATAAAACTTTAGAAAGAGGCTAGCTTAAACTTGAACTAACTCATATAAAATTTCTCTTCCACTCTAAAGCTAAATTTGTTGAAATAAAATTGCATTTTATTCATATTGTTAAATAATTCCCAATTGAAGCTGTTGGTATACTTTATTTGCAATATGTTTTGAGAGTGGAAAACAGAGCTTCTTATGCAGTATCACAAAAAACCACTCGAAAGAGTGCTTTTTCCAGGCTGTGGAGAAAACTTTCTCCTTTTCCTCTTTTTATGTGTCAACACTGATAAAAAAGAGGAAAAGGAGAGATTTATTATGATAGGGGCATGAAAAAATCCTCGTGATAAACGTGTATCAGTTTCTGTAGAAGAGTTAGTTCCACCAGAACATTTTCTTCGTGCCGCATACTTTTTTGTTTTTCCGTTCGCTCCTTTTTTAGCATGTTTTAAGAAGTTTCTATTTTAATAATAAGTTTCTTAGTAGCCCCCCTGACGGGGGACCTATCGGTGGGCTGGTATTGAAGGGAATGTGGTTATGAACTGTATGGAAAAAAACTTTTGGAATGCAAATACGAAGGGGGACACAACTGCGGATAAAATGTTAGCTGATGAGCTTATTTTGATTTTGATATTGAAAACACAATGGAAAGTTAGTGATGCAATGGGGATGAATCAAAACAAAGAAATGTCCGAATTTAGGGGATTCGGACGGTCGCCTCTCTTTCCCTCCTATAATTAATTTTTATTTATAACTAACTCTATCAGCTTCATAGTATTGCACATCTATAACTTTTTTACATGTGTTGTCTTTATAACGTACAACGGTCACATAATAAATATCCACTTTATCAGCAGAATCCCGAACCTTCCAATCCCAATACTAAAGGCCACCCTATCATGCTTTGTTAGCAATCGCTTCAAAGGTAATCATTTTTGTTGTTTTTGTTGGATATACACCAAACTGATAATCAGCAGAAATGATAATTTGATCAAATCCAATTTTCTCAAGAATCAATCTAAATTCTTCTACACCATACCAACGTAGGGGAAAACGTTCTAGCTCTGTTTCTATCAGAGTACCTTTTCGCCATTTCTCATACCTGCCATAAGAAATGCTATATTGATTAATATGATCTACTTCAACTAAGGTATCTTGATACGTGATTACATCAGCATTGTCACATGTCCACGTCCTTGTTGAGGTTGTACCAAAGGTAAACTCTGTTTGTAAAAATAGATCTACGATTAATTTCCCGCCGTTCTCCAAATTATGATAGAAATTCTGTAAGGCTCTGATGGAGGATTCTCTCTCATAAAGCAACAAAAATGTGCCAGTAGGTACGATAATCGTTTGATACGAAGTAGGTGATAAATAGGTTTCCATATTGGCTTCAAAAAGGGTAGGAGATAAGCCTCTTTTTTGACAGTGATTCTGGCAGATTCGAAGCATTTCTGGGGAGCTATCGTAACCATCTACGTGTAGGCCACTTTCCAATAGTGGAATAAGTATCCGACCTGTACCTACAGCTGGTTCAAGGATTTTTCCTTTATTTGAGAGTAACCTTTCCTTATAAAATTCTACATCACCAAAAGAACGACCAATTGGTTTATCCAAATCATATACTTCTGAAGATAAATGATTATAAAAACCCAGCATAGCAGTACCTCCTTACTTATCGGAATATTATATCATTTTGTTGGCGAATAAAAAAGTCCGCTTGCACATGAATTCTCATGTACAAACGGACCTCTTATTTTGAAAGGATAGCTAGTAAAAAAACCTATCCTTCTTTTGTAAATGTAAAGTTTCGTGCTATATATAAAATCGGTGTAGAAGCTGCCGAAACCACAAATTTAATCAGATAAGTCGTGATTAAAATGTGAAACCAAATATTCATAGGCAGTTCCCCTAGGAAAGCAATGGTGCAGAAGATTACGGTATCAACTAATTGGCTAATTAAAGTACTTCCGTTATTTCGAATCCACAATTGATTTCGTTTCGGACATATCTTCTTTAAAAAAGTATAAATACGCACATCTAAAAACTGGCTAATAAAGTATGATGTTAAACTAGCGATTGCCAGACGTGGTAAGAGACCAAAGATCATAGCTAACGCATCTTGTTTCGTCAGTTCGTCTGGATGGGGCACAAATTTCAAAGCCATCTGCATGATAATGGTTGTGGTGATTAGCGTAAAGAAGCCAAACCAGACGGCTTTTTTTGCCTGCTCTTGCCCATATTTCTCATTGAGTAGGTCACTACATAGATAAATGGTAGCATACATCGTATTTCCAAGCGTCATGGCAAAACCAAACAGCTCGACGATCTTCACCACTTGAATGTTGGCGAGCACGGTGGCAAATCCAATCCAAGCATACAAGCCTACTTTGCCAAAAAAACGATAGCATACTAAGAATAATACAAAATTGACCAGTACAAAGCCAATCCCAAACCATAAATTAAACATGTATCCTCCTAGTTTTGATAACGCGGGAGATCTCGAACCGCGAAGAGTGTATGAAGTTGTCACAACGATTCATTGTAACAAGCTTCACCCTGTGGTTCAATGCTTTTTTCCACATCAGTAGTTATTCTTTGATTGAGGGGTATCGTTTAACCAGCTTTCAAAGAATTTTTTTAGAGATAAACAAACGAATACAAAAAGCGTTCCTCCTACCAAAGCAAAGAAGAGCAGCAAATGGCTACCCCCTATATTTGAAATTGCTATAGAACCATATCAAAAATTCCATCGACCCATTCAGGATTCTCAGCTATATGATATTCTCGGCATAGATTATTGTGGACCTTCTTATATTCTACGATGATGCAATGTAACACAGGGAGGATTTTAACTGAATCTCTACTACAGTCCCAGTTTGCAAGAAGAGTTAGTTGCCAGTTTTGCAAGTTACTACTGCTTCCTTCCGTTTTTTTTCAATCACCAAGAGTATTCGGCTGTATTCCTGCCTCCATAAGCCATGCTGCCGCTACTAAGAAACGCAAGGTGTCGACGCATTGTAGGGCATAGTACATTTCTTCTCTCATTACCCTGCGGTAAGTTTCGTGAACATAAGCAAAAAACTTGGATCGCGATATTTCAATGTCTTCGGTGGTCGGTGTATATAATAATTGCATGGACTGCTCCAGAATGTTCGTCATCATTCCATCCGTATCATGTGTAATTCGTATATTTTGTAACCAGATGGAGGGCTGCATTTCTTCTGTTTGATAATAAAAGGAGTCCACCTTTATAAAAGAAGAAAAATGTGCAACACTGTAATTTGCTAACGGGTCATCCTCATAAAATAAAACGTTCCCCCAGTTTTTCGCTCGTTGCTTCTTGTTTGCCCGATACTCTTCAAAAAACTCATCTTTGACGATAATGCGAAGATCAATGTCGGAATAGCCCCCAATCATGCTCACTTATAGGGAGCTCCTTTTTTCTTTTTCCCATAAGTTTTTCCTATATGTAGATAGAGACCCCTCAAAGACGCTTGCCAACAGGTTCTTGGCAAAACAACCAATGTCGACCCATAATGTGTTCAAGCTGAACCGGAATTCCGAAAAAACGGGATAAAAGCTCGGGAACAAGCATGTCATTAGTCCGACCAGAATCAAAAATGCTCCCATCTTTGAGCAAGAGCGTATGCGTGAAACAAGGTAAGATCTCTTCAATATGATGGGTAACGTAGATAATGGTAGGGGCATTAGGTTGTTTAGCAAGTGTATCAACGTATTGTAATAATTGTTCGCGAGCTATGAAATCAAGACCTGTTGTAGGTTCATCTAAAATCAACAACCGCGGGGATGCCATTAGGGCACGGGCTAATAAAATACGTTGTCGTTCACCCTGTGACAAAACCTGATAGGTACGGTGCTGTAAATGAGTACAACCAAATTGTTCTAATAAGGCCTTTGCCTGCTCTACTTCATCTTGAATCGTCGGTTCGTATAGGCTTAGAGAAGCGTGCTTACCGGATAATACAATATCTATGGCGGTATCACTTCCTCGTAGCTGTTGTTGCAGAGAACTACTAACAAGACCAATTTCTTTACGTAACTGCCGCAAGTCATAGGTACCAAATTTTTTTCCAAGAACCTCAATTTCTCCAGACGTAGGCCAAAGATAGCCGTTTAGGAGTTGTAGGATGGTAGATTTACCTGATCCATTTAAACCTAGTAGACACCAATGCTCTTTAGAATGAATGTCCCAGCTTATCTCTTTGAGAATAGGTGTGTCGCCACGTTTCCAGCATATCTTGTATAAGGTAAGGATTTGTTCAGCTTGCACGAACAGGCTCTCTCCTTTTTCGTCATTTTAAACATTGTACTAATTTTCTGTCTTATTTATCAATCTAGAAATGAAAGGATATGAGTGGAATATCGTTTAATCCTGCGTTTTGCAAAGAAGGATGCAAGGTAATAACACGAATAAAAATCATGTTTATATAAAAAACGTTCGGAATTAATCTTGATTATTCAAAAAGTGATGTTATAATCAATAGGGTTTGTAATTTCCTAACATTTTCAAGGGGGCAACTTCTATGAATTATGATGTTATCATTGTCGGAGCTGGTCCAGCAGGAATTTTTACGGCGTATGAATTGATTCATAAAAAACCAGATTTACAGATCCTGTTGATTGAAAAAGGACACAATATTTACTCACGTCGCTGTCCCATCCTTGAGAAAAAAATCAGTAAATGTCCGCCTCCAGCAGGTCGAAAGGATTATAGTGGTTGCTTACCAGCTTGCTCTATTACCAATGGATTTGGGGGAGCAGGGGCTTATTCAGATGGAAAATTCAACATCACGACAGAATTTGGCGGCTGGATGACTGATTATTTAGCACCTTCTGAAGTACTCGAACTGATAAAATATGTGGATGAAATAAACTTAAAACACGGAGCAACGCCCCATATTACTGATCCAACTACGGATGCGGTCCGTGATATAGAACGTAAGGGGCAAGCAGTTGGACTTAAACTATTACGTGCTAATGTTCGTCATTTAGGCACAGAGCAAAATTTAGAAATTTTGAAGAGGATCTACGAAGAGCTAGAACCACAAATGAAGATGATCTTCAAACAGGAAGTGGAAGATATCATTGTTGAGAAAACAGACAATGGGAAAGAAATTCGCGGGATTACCTGTAAAAAGGGTCAGGAGTATCGGGCAAATAAAATAGTTATTACTCCTGGCCGAGACGGTTCACAATGGTTTGGCGAGATATTGAAAAAACAGGGCTTACGGTTGATTAACAATCAAGTAGATGTGGGAGTTCGCGTAGAAACCACCAACGTGGTGATGGAGGAAATCAATAAGCATCTGTATGAAGGGAAATTTTTATTTAAGTCTTCTACGGATCAAATTGTGCGTAGTTTTTGTTCCAATCCAAGCGGTCATGTTGTCGTAGAGAATCACAGCGGTGTTATGGCGGCTAATGGTCACGCATATAAAGATGAGAAGCTTGGTTCGCCTAACACGAACTTTGCCTTGCTTGTGTCTCATGTATTTACTGAGCCATTTGATAAGCCGAACGAATACGCTAAAGAGGTATCACGACGTGCTAATGATCTATCCAACGGCTCGGTGATTGTACAACGCTTTGGTGATATAAAACGCGGTCGTCGTTCCACAGATAAGCGACTGAAAGAGGGATTTATTGAACCAACGTTAAAAGAAGCTGTGCCAGGTGATCTCGGCTTAGTATTACCTTATAATACGATGAAAAGCTTAATTGAAATGGTGGAGGCACTTGATCATGTTACGCCAGGTATTGCCAGCGAACACACCCTGTTTTATGGAGTAGAAGCGAAATTCTATTCAGCACGCCCACATTTGAACCTTCACTTTGAAACGGAAATTATTGGTTTATACGCTGGTGGTGATGGAGCAGGTTTAACACGTGGACTCGCGCAGGCAGGGGCATGTGGCGTTCATATCGCTCGGGGAATTTTACGTCAGCTATCTTAAAATATGGAAGAATACAACTATATTTTGTCACAACAGTATGATTGTCAAGTCCATTTCTTGTGCTATAATGTTTTCAAATGGGTCACACCTCATTTACTTAAATAAATTTATAGTTTTAGGTGATGGAAGTTTGGTGTAAATCCAACGCGGTCCCGCCACTGTGATAGACTGTTTTTTAGTCTTAAGTCAGGTCTTTTACCTAAAAACTATTGAAAGGCTAACCATTTCGAGGCGAAGGTGGTTAGTCCATGTCTAGTGATGTTTCCCGCCTCGCTAGACTTTTTTAATGGAGAAAGGAGCGAATATGTTAAAAAAGGTTTGTCAAATCGCCTTACTTGTTGCACTTGCAATGGTAAGTGTAATAGGTTGTTCAAAAAATGAAGTAGCACAAAACACAGCAGCAGAAGAAAAGGTTGAAAACAAGATCGTTGTGGAGGTTTCAACTGATCAGGGTAAAACCAAAGTTGCTGAAAAAACGATTCAATTCAAAGGGGATCAAACCTTGTATGAGTTGATGAAAACCAATTTTAAAGTGGAAGACGATAATGGATTTATTACGTCGATTGAAGATGTAAAACAAAATCCAGCAGAGAAAAAGTATTGGCTTTACGAAGTGAACGGTGCACCTGCGGTTACAGGAGCAAAGGATCTCAAAGTAAAAGATGGCGATGTCGTAAAGTGGGATTTACATGCTTCCTAATTATCAAATGCAAAAAGCACCATTATCCAGTGTGAAAGGTATTACGCTACTAGCTATCTTAGCTGCCTTGTCTGTTGCTGGACGGATTGCTTTATCGTTCATACCTAATGTACAGCCTGTGACAACAATTGTCATTCTTATGACAATTCTTATGGGACTTCGATATGGTTTGTTACTTGCGATAATTGTGATGATTTTGTCAAATATGGTCCTAGGAATTGGAATTTGGACTTTGCCACAAATCATTGCATACTGTGCGATTGTCGTCGTAACCAGTATATTTATGCGTCCTCTCTTTTCAAAGCTCTCCTTGTTTGTGATGGCCCTTTATGCCGGATTTACAGGATTGCTATACGGGTTTATCATCTCTCTTTGTCAGATACCGCTTTACGGTTCAACTTATTTTCTTGCTTATTATCTAGCAGGAATCCCCTTTGATACGTTGCATGCAATTGGGAATTTCGTTTTTTATTTCGTACTAGCACCTCTTTTACTCCCTTTGTTACACAAATTGATAAATCAACATTTTGATAAGTCTTGACAAACTGAACAGGCACAATGTAGTGCTTGACGAATCTTATCAAACCTTTGATGCAAAAGGTTTTTATACACAAAGACGTGTATAGTGTTTTTAAAAATAACAACCAATACATAGTTGACTATATGATAAATATAGTAGTACAGTATTGATAGAAAACAGAATACAGGTTACACAAAGACGTGTTACTTATGTAGATAGCAAAGAGGCTTTTAAAGGGAATACTCCCTTCTAAAAAGCCTCTTTTTTTATTTCAAATGGAGGTGTCAGCATGGATAAGGTAAGTTTTAAAACAGACATTTACATGGGACAAGGTGCTTTGAATCGTCTACAGGATCTGAAAGGAAAACGGATTTTTATTGTCACCGACCCTTTCATGGTTCAATCGGGAATGATTCAACAAGTCATTAACCAAATTGATGAAAGTAATGAGCACATGGTTTTTAGCGACATCGTTCCAGATCCACCGATCGAGGTTGTTGTAAGTGGGATGAAAGCACTCAGTGAGTTTGAGACTGAAACGATTATCGCACTGGGAGGAGGCTCCGCTATCGATGCCGCGAAAGCAATGAAATATTTTGCGAAACAAGTGTCCGCACAACAAGATCTTCCTTTCATTGCTATTCCGACAACAAGTGGAACAGGTTCAGAAGTAACCGCATTTTCAGTCATAAGTGATCAACAAAAAAATATTAAGTATCCACTTGTGTCGAATGATATGACTCCTGAAGAAGCTATTTTAGACCCAGAGCTAGTAAAAAGTGTCCCTGATTTTATTACAGCCGATACAGGAATGGACGTTCTAACACATGCTATCGAGGCATTTGTTTCTACAAAAGCAAATGATATTTCTGATGCTTTTGCTGAAAAGGCGATGAAGCTCGTTTTTGAATATTTAGTAAGAGCATACAAGGATGGTAATGATTTAGAGGCACGTGAAAAAATGCACAATGCTTCCTGCCTTGCAGGGATGGCCTTTACAATTACATCACTAGGTCTAAATCATGGAATTGCCCATGTAGCTGGGGCTAAGTTCCACATTCCTCATGGTCGGATGAATTCTTTATTGCTTCCACATGTGATTGAATACAATGCGAATTGTGGAACAGGATATGGCGAAGTTGAAAATCAGAAAACGGCCAAGAGATACGCTGCTATTGCCAAAAGCTTAGGTCTACCAGCAAGCAATACGCGAAGTGGGGTACGTAGCTTAATTAATGCGATTAAGCAATTGCAAAAACAATTGAAAATGCCAGCGAATTTGCGGGATTGTGGCATCGAGTATAAGCAGCTAGAAGAAATGAGAAATGCGATTGCAGAAGGGGCGCTAAAGGATGGATGTACAATAACAAATCCACGTGTGCCAACGGAAGAAGACGTTATTGGAATTTTGAACAAAATGTTTCAGTAGCGAATATTTTGTCGAAATTCGTCTAATGAAGTATTGACATCGTTTACAAGTTCAAATATAGTGAAATTAACACAACGACGTGTTAAGAATTTTAATTGAGAGCGAAGAGGCTCCTTAAAAATTGCCATGTGTATTTTTTAAGGGGCCTTTATGTGTTTTTAATGTTTTTTCAAGCAGATGGGATGAGGTTTATGAGCCAAAACAATGAGAAACAACGTGTTATTCAAGAGTATGTACCGGGTAAACAAGTCACACTAGCTCATATCATAGCTAATCCGAATCCAGATATTTATAAAAAGCTAGGATTAAGTAGTGATACGAAGGATGCAATTGGTATTTTAACCATTACCCCAAGTGAAGCATCGATTATCGCTGCTGATATAGCAACGAAAGCTGCTGGCGTACTTATTGGTTTTGTGGATCGTTTCAGTGGATCAGTGGTGGTTACAGGCGATGTATCCTCTGTGGAGTCCGCATTAAATGAAGTGTTGCTTGGCTTACAAGATATTTTAGGATTTTCAGCTACGAAGATAACGAGAACGTAGTTATGAAGAAAATCATTTTAACAGGAAATACAGGATGTGGTAAGACCACTTTATGCCAGCGACTTCACGGACATGTGATCGCCTATAAGAAAACACAAGCGATTGAAACTTTCGACCAAGCCATTGATACACCTGGGGAATGTATAGAAAATAGAGGTTTATATAGAATGTTGCTTGTGACAAGTGTCGATGCGGATGTCATTGGCCTTGTGCAAGATTGCACAAACGAGGATTGTTATTTTCCACCCTCTTTTGGCTGTGTATTTGCGAAACCAGTTATTGGTATCATCACAAAAGTAGACATTGCCAAAAATGCGGAGGACGTGAGAAAAGCTAGGGAATACTTACTAGCAGCTGGTGCTTCGCAAATTTTCGAAATCTCTTCTACTGAAAACATAGGTATAGAAGAGCTACAGAACTACTTAAATGATGACGAATAAGATTTGAGAAGTATTTATTTTGCTTAGACAATGAGGTGTGGTACCCATGAATGGAAAAATTGTAGTAGTCGATGACGAGCCTATTACAAGAATGGATATTCGTGAGATTTTAAAAGAAGCGAACTACAATGTAGTAGGGGAAGCTTCAGACGGTTTTGAGGCCATTGAGTTATGTAAAAAGCATTTGCCTGATCTAGTGATTATGGATATTCAGATGCCTATCCTAGATGGATTAAAAGCGGGAAAAAGAATCCTTTCGGAGCAATTAGCTGGTGGAGTCGTTCTGTTGACAGCCTTTAGTGATAAAGAAAGTATTGAAAAGGCTTCTAGTATTGGTGCTTTGGGTTATCTAGTGAAACCACTTGATGAAAAATCTTTCATACCAATGGTTGAAGTCACCATCGCCAAAGGAAAAGAATTTCGTAAGCTAGAAAAAAACTATACAAAGGTCTCTCAAAAGCTAGAGGAACGAATTGCAATTGAGAAGGCAAAAGGGATTTTGATGAAAGAAAATGGTTTTTCTGAAGAAGAAGCGTATCAGACCATTCGTAAATTGAGTATGGATAAAAGATGTCCTATGATTGAAATCGCTACCACAATCGTGATCTCTTATGATTAGAGAAACAATTACGCAGTTGTGTAAAAAACATACTCATTTATCAGACGCTGAAATTCAGAAAATCATTGAAGTAGCCCATTCTAATGAATTATTTGATTTGCAGGAGGGAAGGGACCTTTTTATTGATGTCCTTTCAAAACTGACAAACGAAGCTATTGTTGTCTACCATCAAACTCATGGGATTGCGCAATCATTGTATCAATGTCCTGTTGTTGGCGAAGTTGCTTTAAGGGAAAATGAGCCTGGTGTACTCCGGACGTTAGAAACAGGAGTTATGTCAGTGGGACTTGTTGCAAAAACCCAAGAGAACCAATTGGTTCGACAAACGGTATATCCAATTCACCTAGATGGAAAAGTCATTGCTGTACTTATCTATGAAAAAGATGTAAGTGAAAACATCAATGCTAATTTTAAAGTAACCAAAAACGATTCCCAATACGAAGATATAGCATCTACCGTAACAGCTATGATCAGATTTAATGAATCCGTTATCAATCAGCTTGATGACGCTATATTAATCTTTGATAAAGATGGTTTTTTAAAACTGAAGAATAGCAAAGCGGATAGACAATATAAAAATTTGGGGTATTTAGAAGACATACAGGGTCTACATTACGATAACCTGTCTTTAGATCAAACTTTGTTTGTAGAAGTAATGAGGGAATTTGACGAGACAAACCTAAGTCAATTCCAGAAAGATGTACATGTTGCTAAGTATTTCTTTCAAGTAAAAAGATTGTTGATTGATGAGCGTGACTTGCGTTTAGTCGTTATTTTACATGACGTAACGGAAATTAAAGATAAAGAAGCTGAAATTATCTCAAAATCTGTGGCTATCCGTGAGATTCATCATCGTGTTAAAAATAATTTGCAAACGGTAGCTTCCTTACTGCGTATCCAATCTAGACAATGTGAAAGTGAAGAAGCAAAGAAATGTCTGAATGAGAGTGTAAGCAGAGTGCTAGCTATCGCTGCCACTCACGAGCTACTCTCTACACAAATAGAAGCTAACGTAGATTTACTTGAAGTTATCGAGCTAATCGCAGCTAATATTCAACGTTGCTTTGTTAATTGTAAGAAGATAGATATACGTATAGAAGCTAATCAAAAAATTTGTATAGATAGTAATCGCACAGTTGCTATAGCGCTTATTATCAATGAGTTGCTACAGAACTGCTACGAACATGCCTTCTCTGATCGGGAGGAGGGAATTGTAAGGGTTTCCTTGTGTGTAGAAGGAAAGCTTGCAACCATTGAAGTGGTGGATAATGGGAAAGGCTTCTGTGTCGATAAATGTTCACAAGAAAGCCTAGGTTTATCTATTGTCACAAGCTATGTTAAGGATAAACTAAAGGGGAGCATGAAAATTGCTTCTACCGAAAATGGAACATCTGTTACTTTTTCTTTCAAAATATAATATTGATACTACAAAGACGTAGTATGAAATAAGCAAAGAGGCTTAAGGTTATATATTCTCAGTTGATGGGGATGTATGTAACTTTAAGCCTCTTTTCTTTTTTCTACTAGCTATAAGGGGGTGACAAAATGAAAGAGGAATTGCTAAGCGTAGGTATCGATATGGGAACATCAACAACCCAAATTGTGTTTTCTAAGCTGTATATTCAAAACTTAGCCTCAACGTTTTCTGTTCCACGTATCGTCATCACCGATAAAGAAGTGATATACCGAAGTGATATTTGCTTCACGCCATTGCTCTCTGCTAACAGAATTGATGTTCAACAAATTAAGGTATTTGTGCAGGAGCAGTATGAAAAAGCTGGCATAAAAAAAGAAGAGATTCAAACTGGCGCCGTTATTATTACCGGCGAAACGGCACGAAAAGAGAATGCGAATGAGGTATTACTTACCTTGAGTGGCTTTGCTGGAGATTTCGTTGTTGCAACAGCTGGTCCTGATCTTGAAAGTATTATTGCTGCAAAAGGAGCAGGGGCACATACGTATTCGAAGGAACATTCCACTTCAATTGTCAACATTGACATTGGTGGCGGTACTAGTAATTTAGCGGTATTTAGCCACGGAGAATCACAAGATACGGGTTGTTTAGATATTGGTGGGCGATTGATCAAGGTAGATCCCGTGACTCATGAAATCATCTATATCGCACCTAAAATCAACATGTTGATTCAAAAAAGAGGATACGACATACAGCTAGGGCAAACCGCTACAGCAGAGAAGTTGCAACCAATCATCCAAGAAATGGTTTGGCTTTTAGAAGAAAGTGTGGGTCTAAAAGAGAAAAGCGATTTTTATGAAACGATTCTCACTCATAGAGGATTAAAGCTAGACAAACCGATTGCATGCATTTCCTTTTCGGGTGGTGTAGCCGATTATATCTATCAGCATGAAGAGAAGGATGTGTTTCATTACGGAGATATCGGCATCTTGTTAGGAAGAGCTATTGCTGCCTCTCCACTTATGACACAAATGAAAGTCTTTCATTCTGTAGAGACAATTCGTGCAACAGTTGTTGGTGCTGGTTCTCATACTACTGAAATAAGTGGTAGTACGATCACTTATACAGAGGAAACGTTCCCGATTAAAAACGTACCGATTCTAAAAGTAGCTATAACGGACGAATCAGGAGACGAAGAGAAACTAGCACAGGCCATTCGCGAAAAATTAGAGTGGTTCAAAGTAGATAATGATTTACAAAAAGTAGCGATTGCCATTGAAGGGAAAAAGAATCCTAGCTTCCCCGAAATTCAGATATACGCTAAAGGAATACACAAGGGGATGGCTGAGCTACTTGAAAGAGAGTATCCATTCATAGTGATTGTTCACCATGACATGGCGAAGGTACTAGGACAAACCCTATATGCACTACTGAACTACAAAAAAGATGTTGTGTGCATCGACAGTATTCAGGTAGACAATGGTGATTACATTGACATTGGGAAACCAATTGCCAATGGAAAGGTATTACCCGTAGTGATCAAAACACTCGTATTCAACTAAGAGATGTACAAATGAGAGGAGGAGCTTTTGTGATCTTAAAGACGAAATTATTTGGTCGGATGTATCAATTTTCATCCATTATCGAAGTCCTAGCAAAAGCGAATGAAGTAAAATCTGGGGATACATTAGCCGGTGTTGCTGCTACTTCAGCTGAAGAACGCGTTGCTGCTAAGGTTGTTCTAGCTCAACTAACATTAGCTGATTTACGTAACAACCCTGTTGTTCCTTATGAGAAGGATGAAGTAACACGCATCATCCAAGATCAAGTGAACGAAAAAATTTACGCTGAAATTAAAAACTGGACAGTTGAAGAATTGCGCGAGTGGATTCTAAACGAGAACACAAAAGAGTCTGATATCAAACGCATTTCCAGAGGTCTAACTTCTGAAATGATCGCAGCAGTAGCAAAAATCATGTCCAACCTTGACTTGATTTACGGAGCAAAAAAAATCCGCATTACTGCTCATGCAAACACAACAATTGGTCGTGCAGGCACGCTATCTGCTCGTTTACAGCCTAACCATCCAACCGATGATCCAGACGGTATTACAGCTTCCTTAATGGAAGGTTTAACTTACGGTATTGGTGATGCGGTACTTGGTTTGAACCCAGTAGATGATTCCACTGAAAGCGTTGCGCGTGTCTTAAAAAGATTTGAAGAGTTTAAACAAAAATGGGAAATTCCTACTCAAACTTGTGTATTAGCTCACGTAACTACACAAATGGATGCTATCCGTCAAGGAGCTCCTACAGATTTGATTTTCCAATCCATTGCTGGTTCTGAAAAAGGAAACGAAGCATTTGGTTTTAATGCTGCGACGATTGCTGAAGCTCAACATTTAGCTTTGCATGAAGGTACAGCTACTGGTCCAAACGTAATGTATTTTGAAACAGGACAAGGTTCCGAATTGTCTTCTGAAGCTCATCATGGAGTGGACCAAGTAACAATGGAAGCACGTTGCTATGGTTTTGCTAAGAAGTTTAGTCCATTCCTTGTGAACACAGTTGTTGGCTTTATTGGACCTGAATATCTCTACAACTCTAAGCAAGTTATTCGAGCAGGTCTTGAAGATCACTTCATGGGTAAATTAACAGGTATTCCAATGGGATGCGATGCTTGTTACACCAACCATATGAAAGCAGATCAAAATGATATTGAAAACTTAGCTGTATTATTGTCAGCTGCTGGATGTAACTTCTTCATGGGTATCCCTCATGGTGACGACGTAATGTTGAACTATCAAACAACAGGATACCACGATACAGCTACCTTACGTGAGCTGTTAGGCTTGGCTCCAATTAAAGAATTCGAACAATGGATGGAAAAAATGGGCTTCATTGAAAATGGAAAACTTACGAAAAAAGCCGGAGACGCTTCTGTGTTCTTAAAGTAAAGAAAGGAGGAAACAACAGTGAACGAAAAAGAACTAAAATCCATGATTGAAAGCATTCTATCTCAAATGATGGACAGCCCTAAAGAGGCAGTAGCTACACAAGAAATGGTATCACAAGAAATGGTTACTCAAGCAATCGCAGCAAGTGGTCAACAACATCAAGAGGAATCTATGATTAGTGATGAATTCTTGGAAGACATCACAGAAGTTGACATTAAAGCACAGCTTTTGATTCCAGACCCTGAAGATAAAGAAGGGTATCTGAAAATGAAAGAAAAAACCCCTGCTCGTCTTGGGATTTGGAGAGCAGGCCCACGTTATAAAACATCTACATCCTTACGTTTTCGTGCTGACCATGCGGCAGCACAGGATGCGGTATTCTCCTACGTACCTGAAGAATTTGTAAAAGAAATGAATTTGGTATCGATTGAAACGCTTTGCAAAGACAAAGATGAATATATCACTCGACCAGATTTAGGTCGTCAGCTATCTCCAGAAACCATCCAATATGTAAAGCAGAACACAACGCAATTTGCGAAGGTTCAATTGGTTGTTGGGGACGGATTAAGCTCTGCTGCAATTGAGGCTAACCTACGTGACATTTTACCATCCATTACGCAAGGTTTAAAAATGTATGGAATCGAAATCGGTAATATTTTATTCGTAAAACATTGCCGTGTACCTTCCATGGATGTCATCGGTGAAATTACAGGAGCAGATGTTGTATGTCTTCTAGTAGGGGAAAGACCTGGTCTAGTAACAGCAGAATCAATGAGTGCTTACGTTGCTTATAAGCCAACAGTTGGTATGCCAGAAGCGAAAAGAACAGTTATCTCCAATATTCACCAAGGTGGTACACCAGCAGTAGAAGCTGGGGCTCATATTGCAGAGCTAATCAAAACCATGATTGATAAAAAAGCTTCAGGTATCGATTTGAAAATGTAGGAAAAGGAGGAAGTCTGATGAAAAACGAACCTATCTACGCAAAAGTATTAGGAACTAAGCTGATCTCTAACGTGAGTCCTGATATGGCTGAGAAGCTAGAACTAAAACCACATCACAAAAGTTTGGGAATCATCACAGCTGATATTGATGATGTGACATATACCGCATTAGACGAAGCAACCAAATCAGCTGATGTAGATGTTGTTTATGCAAAAAGTATGTATGCGGGATCAGCTAATGCATCTACAAAACTAGCTGGTGAGGTAATTGGGATCATTGCAGGTCCAAGCCCAGCAGAAGTGAAAAGTGGACTTAGTGCTGCTATCAACTATATCGAAGACTCAGCACATTTCGTAGGTGCAAATGACGATAATTCGATTACGTATTTCGCACATTGTGTCTCCCGTACAGGTAGCTATTTGTCTCAAGTAGCTAATATAAATGAGGGCGAAGCAATTGCCTATTTGATTGCACCTCCTCTCGAAGCAATGTACGCACTTGATGCAGCTCTAAAAGCAGCAGATGTGAGCATTGGAGCTTTCTTTGGACCTCCATCTGAAACCAACTTTGGTGGTGCCTTATTAACTGGTAGTCAATCTGCATGCAGAGCAGCATGTGATGCATTTGCAGCAGCCGTTCAATTTGTGGCTGACAACCCTACCAGTTACTAAGGGATAATCCATGAAAAATCAAGCATTAGGACTTGTTGAGACGAAAGGACTCTTGGGAGCAATGGAAGCTGCTGACGCTGCTCTCAAAGCCGCAAATGTTACATTCATTGGTTTTGAAAGATTAAAAAAAGATGGTTTGGTGACAGTCAAGGTAACAGGTGATGTTGGAGCAGTACAAGCTGCCGTTGACGCAGGAAGTGCTGCTGCTAGACAACTAAACTGTCTCTTCAATAGTCATGTCATCGCAAGGCTACATGAAGAAACAGCTAAAATCGTCACTGTTGATTTGCCAAAAGAGACACCAAAAAAAATGCCTAAAGAATTACCTGCAAAAAACATCCAAAGCACTCCTCTTGAAGTAATTACAAAAGCGAAAAAGCCAGAGGCAGCACCGGTTGTTGATCACGTAGAAGAAGTCTCTGTTCAACTAACTGAAAATGCTCAAGAGGGAACACAGGATGAAAATGATGTGGTAATTCAAGAGCAACAACTAGAAGAAGCTACCTCCCTTGTTTCTTCTGGTAAAAAGAAAGAAAAACGACTAGAAGATATGAAACTAGCGGAGTTAAGAAAAATAGCTTACAAGTTAAAATTAACAACCATTTCGAAAGTGCAAGTAAAGTATGCAAAAAAAGATCAGCTTATTAAAGCGATTGCACAACATGAGGGAGAGAAGGAGTAAAAAATGGAAGTTCTAGACAAAGACCTAATGTCCATTCAAGAGGTACGCACTTTAATCAAAAAAGCAAAAGAAGCTCAAGTCAAACTAGCTTCCATGACACAAGCACAAATTGATTCCATTGTTAAAGCGATGGCAGATGCTGCTTATGAGAATCGTGAGAAGTTAGCTAAAATGGCAAACGAAGAAACAGGTTTTGGTCGTTGGCAAGATAAGATTGTCAAAAACGCATTTGCTTCTAAGCATGTTTATGAAGAGATTAAAGACCTTAAAACCGTTGGTATCTTGAATGAAGATAAAGAGAATAAAACAATGGAAGTCGGTGTACCTGTAGGTGTTGTAGCTGGTTTAATTCCATCAACAAATCCTACTTCCACCGTTATCTATAAAGCAATCATCTCTCTTAAATCGGGAAATAGTATTGTATTTTCCCCACATCCAAATGCACTACGTTGTATCTTAGAAACAGTAAAAATCATTAGTGAAGCTGCTAAAAAAGCAGGTTGCCCAGATGGTGCTATTGCTTGCATGACTGTACCAACTATTCAAGGGACAGATCAATTAATGAAGCACAAAGATACGGCTATGATTCTAGCTACTGGTGGTACAGCTATGGTAAAAGCAGCCTACTCCTCTGGTACACCAGCAATCGGTGTAGGACCTGGTAATGGACCAGCATTTATTGAAAGAAGTGCTAACATTCCATTAGCAGTAAAACGTATCCTTGATTCTAAAACGTTTGATAACGGAACCATTTGTGCTTCTGAACAATCCGTTGTTGTAGAAAGAGACAACAAAAATGCAATTGTTGAGGAGTTCAAAAAACAAGGTGCTTACTTCCTTTCCAAAGAAGAGAGCCAAAAACTAGGAAAATTCATTATGCGTGCAAATGGTACAATGAATCCTCAAATCGTAGGAAAAAGTGTTCAACACATCGCGAAATTGGCTGACCTACAAGTTCCTGAATCAACACGAGTTCTTATTGCTGAAGAAACAGAAGTTGGAAGTAAGGTTCCATACTCTCGTGAAAAATTGGCCCCAATCCTCGCTTTCTACACAGAAGATAACTGGAGAACTGCATTAGATCGTTGTGTTGAGATTTTAAATAACGAAGGTGCTGGACACACAATGATGGTTCATACGAACAATGAAGCTATCGTTCGTGAATTCGCTTTGAAACAGCCTGTATCCCGTATCCTTATTAATACACCAGGTACTTTAGGCGGTATTGGTGCGAGTACTGCTCTATTCCCAGCGTTAACATTGGGTTGTGGAGCGGTTGGAGGAAGCTCAACTTCCGATAACGTTGGCCCACTAAACCTACTTAACATTCGTCGTGTGGCTTACGGCTTGAAAGAATTAGAAGATATTGTAGAAACAAGAGCAACTGAAGTAAAAGAACCTACTCTTGAAGCTACTAATAAAGAAGAATTAATCAGCTTAATTGTAAAACGCATTTTAGCTGAAATGTAAGACCCAGTTACGCTATAAACTTGGCTAGTTCAAGTTTACTTATATACATGATGTGCTGCACATCACATGTACTATTTTAAAAATCATAAAAACATTCTAGGAGGAATTTTATTATGGCAAACGCAAATGCATTGGGAATGGTAGAAACTAAAGGACTAGTTGGAGCTATTGAAGCAGCAGATGCAATGGTAAAAGCAGCAAACGTTACATTGATTGGTAAAGAACAAATCGGTGCAGGTCTAGTAACAGTTATGGTACGTGGAGATGTAGGTGCAGTTAAAGCAGCAACAGACGCTGGAGCAGCAGCAGCAGAACGCGTTGGAGAATTACTATCTGTACATGTAATTCCAAGACCACATACTGAAGTAGATGCAATCTTGCCAAAAACAGCAGAATAATTATAGCAGAATAATTATAGTCGGATGGATGCAGAAATTTTTGCATCCATCTCCCTATCTACCATATTGGGGTCAGGTAAGCTTCTTGGCTAGCAATTGTGAGAAGTTTTTCCGACGAGGGATGTGAACATATGGCTCTTATCACAGAAAGCGATTTGCGAAAACACTTTAAAAATCAAGATGCAAAAGATACTAAGATTTATGAAGTGAAAAAGGGCGTCATTCTCACGCCTTCTGCTAAAAGTTTTTTAACAGATCATCAGATAGAGCTACGCTACTTTGATGAGAACGCAACCCAACAACAGAGTGCTCATGTGCCAACACCGGAACTTTCAACTAAACCATCCATTCGCTATGAAACAATCTATGGTGGATATCTTGAAAGTAAACCAGAGCATATGACTCATTTATATGGAAATCTCCTTGTCTATAAAGACCATCCTCGCATAATTTTTCGTGGAAAACTAGATTCATTAGAAGCTAAGATTCTCCAAGCACAAATTACTGGAGTAAAAGCAGGGCTACCAAAGCTGGCGGCTGATTTGGAAGAAGTACTTCTATTTGTACGAAATATTTTGCGCTGTGAAGTTCTTGGTGAGAGGCTGTCTAATATCCAATTGTTAGATATGACATCTGATGAAATAAGAGAACAATCTCATCATCCTAAGAAATATTTCGGGTTAGATCATTTTAAGCCGAGCTATGAAATGGGTGAGATGGTTGTTGCCTTAAATTCATTGCGTACTTTCACGAGAGAAACGGAATTGTTGGCTTATCAAGCATTTAAACAAGAGCACGGAAGTGTGGAACGTGAAGACATTATTCAAGCGTTGAATCGCCTTTCCTCCTTATTTTGGATATTAATGTTTCGCGTTCGTATAGATAAATACAAAGCTTGAGGAGAGAACTATGAAAAACGATCTGATTGAAAGCATTGTAGATGAAGTAGTTAAACGTGTTAATGAAGAGATGTGTGTTCCTATTGAAGCATCAGGAAAACATGTTCACTTGAGCAGAGCTGACATTGACGCTTTGTTTGGACCTGGCTATGAATTGACAAAAATGAAAGATTTGTCTCAGCCTGGACAATATGCTTGCAAGGAACGGGTTACGCTAATTGGTCCTAAAGGTGCTTTGCATAATGTAGTTGTACTTGGACCTGAACGTAAAGAGACGCAAGTAGAGATTGCTTTAACAGATGCTGTTGCACTAGGAGTTAAAGGTCTTGTTAAAGAGAGCGGACAGATAGAAGGAACACCAGGAATTGTAATTGCCTCAGCTACTAATATGGTTCAATTGCAAAAAGGATTAATCGTTGCAAAACGCCATATTCATATGACTCCTGAAGATGCGGCAAAACATAATGTTGCTAACGGCGAAACGGTTCAAGTTAAGGTATTCAGCAGTCGACCATTGATTTTCGATGATGTAATGATTCGTGTGAGCCCGTCCTATGCAACATTCATGCATATTGATTATGATGAAGCAAATGCGTGTGGATTTACAAAAGGTACTATGGGGAAAATTTTGAAGAAAAGTACCTAGGAGTGTGAAAAAATGAACATAGAAGCTTTAGTCGAAGCGGTTACAAAAGAGGTATATAAAAAGCTTCAAGGTATGAAGCCTTTGCAGGAACAGCCAATCAAGCGGCAAAAAGCAATCATTATGGACAACCAAGCACACCCTGAAATTGAAGCACATATAGAATCACACTACGATTTTCAATATTACGATGAGCAAACGAGGGATTGCGATCTCGTTATCATCCCGACTATTTGCATTCAGCTACTAGGGAATCTGGCAAATGGCATCAGTGCGGGAAGTCGTGAACGTTTTATTTTAACCATGCTTTTAAAAGGTAAAAAAGTAGTCGCTTTAGAAAATTCCATGGTTTATAAAAAATATAAACAGACGGCAAACCCGTTGTTGTACAAGCAATACGAGGAGTTTGAAGAGAGAATCAAGAGTTTTGGTATTCAAATGGTTCAAGTATCTGACTTACTCAATATTGATGGCAAAGAACATAAACCAGAGGTTGCAAGTACTAAGCAAGAGAGCGAGATTGAACGAGAAGAAGTTCGTCAGGAAGTTATTTCTAAGAAGCTGATTACAGAATCTGATTTGAAGAAATTTCATCTGCGCAAAGTGAATCAAATCATCGTGAGCAAAAATAGTATTATTACACCACTTGCAAAAGATTATATCAAAATGCAGCAGATTCAAGTACGGAGAAAATAACGGGGTGAACGTATGATTGTTGGAGAAGTTGTCGGCAGTCTTTGGGCTACGAGAAAAGATGAAAAGCTAAATGGGTTAACGTTTCTAGTAGTTAAACCGCATTCATATGATGAAAACACTTCAAAGGAATGCTTTGTTGCCGCAGATCATGCTGGAGCGGGTATAGGTGACACCGTTCTTGTAACGAAAGGCAGTGCAGCAAGAAGCTCCATGAAAGATCAGAACGTACCCATTGATGCAGTTATTGTGGGCATTGTAGATTCTCTGGAGATGAACAATGAGTAGTTCCATTGGCATTCTTGAATTAAGAAGTATAAGTAAAGGATATGAGACGGCTGACTTCATGCTAAAAAAATCCACCGTGGATATCCATCATATGCGTTCCATTTGCCCGGGTAAATTTCTAATCATTGTTAGTGGTGATACTGCAAATGTACAAGAGTCCATGGAGACCGCAAAACAGGCCTCAAAGGATTTTCTTGTGAGTGAGTTTATTCTAAATGGTGTTCATAACGACATCGTTAATGGTTTGAAAAAAAGCTACTCAACTGAGCCTATAAATGCCATTGGAATTTTCGAAACATCCAACGTCTCATCTGGTATTTATGCGATAAACCTTGCCTTAAAAGGTGCCCATACCTTCTTGAAAAGAATCAACCTAGGTATGGGTATCGGCGGCAAGCTCGTCGCTGTCATTACTGGAAGTGTAAGCGATGTTGAACAAGCGATGGATATAGCTGTTACGTCTATCGATCAAAAGCGAATCGTTCATTATACCGTTATGCCATCACCAAGTGAAGAGATCAAAAAACAGTTTCGGTAAGAGCGGAGGAAGTATGTATGGGAATAAATGAAATCATTATTTACTTAATGGTCATTTTTATGGTTTTGGGTGCGATTGATAAGTGTATTGGGAATAAATTTGGCTTAAGTCAACAATTCGAAGAGGGTATTATGGCAATGGGTGCCTTAACGCTAGCCATGGTAGGTATTATCTCTTTGTCTCCTGTATTAGCCAAAGTGCTTAGTCCTATTGTTGTACCATTATTTGATGCACTAGGAGCAGACCCAGCAATGTTTGCTACTACGATTTTAGCAAATGATATGGGTGGCTTTGCATTAGCGCAAGAACTAGCGAAAGATCCAGAAGCAGGAATGTTTGCAGGGGTTATTTTAGGTGCTATGTTAGGGCCAACGATCGTTTTTACGATTCCAGTTGCTCTAGGTATTATTCGTAAAGAAGATCACAAGTTCTTAGCAACAGGTGTTCTATCAGGAATTATTACAATTCCGATTGGTTGTATTGCTGGTGGACTAGTTGCTGGTTATTCAATTGGCATGATTTTAACCAATCTAGTGCCAATTCTCATTTTTGCGGCTCTTATTGTACTAGGATTAGTGAAATTCCCGAATGGAATGATCAAAGGCTTTACGATCTTTGGCCAATTCATCGTTATTGTGGCAACGCTTGCATTAGCAGCTGGCATCATTGAACAACTAGTGGGTCTGACTATTATTCCAGGACTAGCTCCTATCTCAGAAGGTATTCAGATTGTTGGAGACATTTCCATTGTCTTAGCAGGAGCGTTCTGTATGGTATTTGTTATTACAAAGCTGTTTAAGAAGCCATTGCTTAAATTGGGTAAAGTACTTGGAATGAACGAAGTTGCTGCAGCAGGGATGGTTGCTACTCTTGCTAATAACATTCCGATGTTTGGAATGATGAAAGATATGGATGATAGAGGTAAAATTATTAACGTTGCCTTCGCTGTATCAGCAGGATTTGTTCTTGGTGACCATTTAGGATTCACAGCAGGTGTTGCAAAAGATATGATTTTCCCGATGATTGTTGGTAAATTAGTCGGTGGTATTACAGCAATCTTTGTAGCAATCTTCATTTCTAAAAAGATGATTGAAGGAAAAAAAGATAAAGATAAGAAAACGGAGGTTGCGTAAAATGGAAAACTTAGATATTAAAGCCATTGAAGAAATTGTCCGTAAAATCATTACTGAAAAAGTAGGAGCTAGCACAGCATCAGCTCCTGAAGAATTCCCAAAACATCGGGATAGTAGTGGTGTTACCTCTATACCTTTACAAGTTGTACGTGTAGCAGAAAAAGATCGTTTGGATACTGGCAAAAAAGAAGATATTGTTTATTGCAAAGATCTATTTTCATTAGAAGAAAGTCCACGCTTAGGTTGTGGAATTATGGAAATGAAAGAGACAACCTTTGACTGGACCCTTAATTATGATGAAATTGATTATGTAATAGAAGGGTACTTGGAAATCATCATTGATGGTCGCAAAGTTAGTGCAAAAGCAGGAGAAATCATTTTAATTCCAAAAGGAACAAAAATCCAATTTTCTGTACCTGAGTTTGCTCGCTTTATGTATGTAACGTATCCAGCAGATTGGGCAACTCAAAAATAATCGGATACGTGAAATACACATTAATAACGTTAATAAAAATGATATAACGTTGATAATTAGGTTGTCGAGGATACTCGACGGCCTTTTGTTTGTTTCAAATAAGCAAATAGCGGAAATATCATATAAAATCAAAGTTTAGTAAATAATAAAACAATAAAGTAAATTATAAAACCATCCGGTCTATTCTTCTATTCGTTATAATTTATAGTGTAACAACTTGGTTATACTACTAATAGACAAGGGGGGTATTATAGTGAGCTTTAGTCGAAAGAATATCATCTCGTTAAGCATCGCACTAGCTGTACTTGTTATTATTCTGTTACTCCCAACACCAGAGAATTTACCACTTGCTGGTCAAAGAACCCTAGCTATCCTAGCATTTGCCGTTATTTTATGGGTTACGGAAGCGGTTACATATCCAGTGAGTGCGGCTTTAATTGTTGGGCTTATAGCTGTTTTAATCGGATTCTCACCAACAGTTGAAGACCCAAATGTTCTGTACACAACTAAGAAAGCGCTTACTATGGCACTAGCAGGCTTTAGCAATTCAGCCGTAGCGTTAGTTGCGGGGGCATTGTTCCTAGCTGTAGCGATGGAAATCACTGGCTTGCATAAGCGTATCGCACTATTGGTACTATCAAAAGTAGGATCAAAATCAAATAATATCGTACTTGGTACCATTCTTGTAAGTATTGTTCTTGCTCTGTTTGTTCCGAGTGCAACAGCACGAGCAGGTGCCATTATTCCAATCTTAATGGGTATGGTTGCTGCTTTTGGTCTAGAGAAGAATAGCCGTCTTTCTGCCTTGCTGATGATTACAACAGTCCAATCCATCTCGATATGGAATATTGGAATTAAAACAGCTGCAGCTCAGAATATGGTTGCCCTAGGTTTTATGGAAACCGCTTTCAATTACCATATTTCTTGGGGGCAATGGTTCATCTATGCAGCACCATGGGCAGTTATCATGTCTGTCATTCTCTACTTTGTTATGACGAAATTAATTAAACCGGAGCTTAGTGAAATACCAAATGGCCGAGAGTTAATTAAAAAACAATTGGCTGAGCTAGGTAAGCTGACTCCTAAAGAATGGCGTTTAATGATAGTTTCCTTACTACTCTTGTTCCTTTGGTCTACAGAGGGAGTCTTGCATACGTTAGATTCCACTACAATTACACTTGTGGCAGTTGCCGTCCTTTTATGCCCTGGCATTGGGGTGTATACTTGGAAGCAAGTAGAGCAAAAAGTAGGATGGGGAACGCTAATTGTATTTGCGGTTGGAATGTCCTTAGGGAACCTCTTATTAAAAACAGAGGGTGCTCAATGGATTTCCAAAGGTATGTTTGAATCAATGGGTTTAACTGTCATGCCAGTGATTACTGTTATTATCATATTAACATTATTTAACATTTTGATACATCTAGGATTTGCTAGTGCAACCAGTTTGGCATCTGCATTTATTCCAATTGTTATTGCATTGGTAACTGCAATGGAGCCTACGTTTAACAAGCCTGGTATGGTCTTAATTCAGCAATTTGTTATTAGTTTTGGATTCCTATTACCAGTAAGTGCACCGCAAAATATGCTTGCTTACGGCACAGGTTCCTTTACGACCAGAGACTTTGTTAAGTCGGGTGTACCTCTTACCATAGCGGGCTTTATTCTCATAATTGCATTTAGTATGACTTATTGGCAGTGGATGGGTTTACTTTAGGACGCAAAAGGTTTAAATTGTTTAATGGGATTGATCTCCTTCTATTTGAAACCGCTTCGATTAGGTATTTTCATCCAAATGGAAGTTTAATGGAAATAAAAGGAGTTCAACAAACCTCAATTTCGTGCAGGTCATAATCACAACAAGACTGTAGGAGGGTTACAAATGAGTATGAATAACAAACTGCCAGCTAGCCCTTGGGCAGAATTTTATGGACCGAATCTTGGTTATGTGTTTGAGCAATATGAGATCTATATGGAAAATCCGGAAGAAGTACCTGCAGACTTACGAAAATTGTTTGATAATTGGGGATCGCCGGTCCTTCCAGAAGATGGTCTTCATAGTCAGGTAACACCTGAAAGCTCCGCACCAAGGACGTTGCCATTTGCAAAAATGAAGAAATTCGTTGCTGCTCTTCAGTTGGCAGATACAATCCGTGGGTTTGGACACTTAGGTGCTAATCTCTATCCTTTGGAAGCTCAGACTCCACAAGCGGATATGTTGCATCTGGATCAATATGGTTTGACCGAGGCTGATCTTCGAGATATTCCAGCTGAGTTCATTTGCAACCAACAGCCGGGTCGTTTCGCGAATGGATGGGAAGCGATCCAGTATTTAAAAGAGACGTACACAAGCAATATTGCCTTTGAATTTCAACATGTGGATGAGGCAGAAGAAAAAGCATGGATTCAAAGCATGATTGAGTCTGGCGAAGTAACTAAGGAACTCTCTTTGCAGAAAAAGACTGATCTTTTAAAAAGATTGAACGAGGTAGAAGGTTTTGAAAAATTTCTACACAAGCAATTTGTAGGAGCAAAACGCTTCTCCGTAGAAGGTTTGGATGTCCTAGTTCCTGTTATTGATGAGATTGTGGATCACTCTGTTCAAGCGGGAACAAATGATGTAACCATCTCTATGGCGCATCGCGGGCGTTTAAATGTATTAACTCACGTACTGGGCAAACCTTACGAAGATATTTTTAGTCAATTCCAGCATTCACCAAAAGAAAAGTTGGACAAGGCCCAGGAAGCTAATGTCGGCTGGACAGGTGATGTAAAGTATCACTTTGGGGCGGTTAAAGAAATTAAGAATGGCGACAAGACAACACGCATCACAATGGCGCACAATCCAAGTCACTTGGAAGTATCAGGGTCTATCGTAGAAGGCTATACGAGAGCTGCTCAAGATGATCGCTCTCAAGCAGGCTATCCAAGACAAGATGTAAACAAAGCTATTTCTATCCTTGTTCACGGTGATGCTGCATTCCCAGGACAAGGTGTAGTTGCTGAAACTCTTAACTACTCTGGCATCAAGGGCTATAAAACGGGCGGAACAGTACACATCATCGCTAACAACCGTGTGGGTTTCACCACGGAAAGCGAAGACTCGAGATCCACTCGATATGCGAGTGATATTGCCAAAGGGTACGGGATTCCAATCATTCATGTGAATGCGGATGATCCTGAAGCATGCATAGCTGCCGCAAAATTAGCCTTCCAATATCGTAGCAAATTTTACAAGGATGTACTGATTGACCTGATCGGCTACAGACGTCTTGGACATAACGAAATGGATGAACCAATGGCAACAAACCCGATGACCTACATCGTGGTTCGGAAACATCCAACGATAACTCAAATTTACAAAGATCGTTTGATCGAAAGAAATGAACTGTCCAAAGAGCAAGTAGACGCGATAGAAGAAGCTGTCAAACAGACATTTATGAAAGCTTATGAGAAAGTAAACAAAGCACATGACGACTCTGGATTTATTCCTGATCTACCAGATGCGGTCAAAATTGGTTATCCAAACGTAAAAACCTCTGTTGATTTGAAAAAATTAGTAGAGATTAACGCGGATTTATTAAAATGGCCTGAGGGATTCCATGTCTTTGATAAACTAGAAAAAATCTTATCCCGCCGTCAGCAAGTCTTCACGGATAACGGGAAGATTGATTGGGCACATGCAGAAGCTCTAGCATTCTCCACTATATTAGGAGACGGAACACCTATTCGTCTAAGCGGTCAGGATTCTGAACGTGGTACGTTCTCTCACCGCAACATAGTATTACATGATTCTCAGACGGGCGAAACGTATTCTCCATTGCATGGTTTGCCATCTGCGAAAGCTTCTTTTGAGGTGCGCAACAGTCCATTGTCTGAATACGCCGTACTCGGATTTGAATATGGCTATAATGTTTTTGCTCCAGAAACGCTTGTACTGTGGGAAGCACAATTCGGGGATTTTGCAAACACGGCTCAAGTAATATTTGACCAATATATTTCAGCTGGTCGTGCAAAATGGGGTCAGAAATCAGGTCTTGTGATGCTACTGCCACATGGATATGAAGGTCAGGGACCAGAGCACTCCAGTGCGAGACTTGAACGTTTCTTACAGCTTTCTGCGGAAAACAACTGGACAGTAGCTAATCTTTCTTCTTCTGCTCAGTATTTCCATATTTTAAGAAGACAGGCTGCCATGTTAAACAAAGACGAAGTAAGACCATTGGTGATTATGTCACCGAAGAGCTTGCTACGTAATCCTTCTGCGGGATCATCTATTGATGAATTTACTAAAGGGGAGTTTGCAACGGTTATTGAGCAGCCAGGTTTAGGACAAAAACCTGAAGCAGTAGAGCGCTTAGTATTCTGCACAGGAAGAATGGCTGTTGATTTGTCCGACCAAGTAGCGGACGTCGGAAAATTTGATTGGTTGCAAATTGTTCGAGTTGAGGAACTATACCCGTTCCCGACAGAAAAAATCAACGTGCTAATCGGCAAATACAAAAACCTGCGTGAAATTATTTGGACGCAGGAAGAACCAAGAAACATGGGAGCATGGACTTTTGTAGAACCACGTTTAAAAGCACTAGCACCAAAAGGAGTAAATGTATCCTACAACGGACGTATGAGACGCTCTAGTCCGTCGGAAGGAGATCCAGTTGCTCACAAAAAAGAACAACAACGTATTCTTGCACAAAGTGTTACTAGAAACTTGGTAAGGGTGTGATAGAGATGGCAGAGGTAAAAGTACCAGAATTAGCAGAATCCATTTCAGAGGGAACAGTAGGTAAGTGGCTTAAACAGCAAGGTGAGGCAGTAGCCATGGGGGAAATCCTACTTGAATTGGAAACCGATAAAGTAAACGTAGAAATTATCGCTGAAAATGAAGGTGTGTTAACGCAAGTATTAAAAGAAGAGGGTGACACCGTTAAAGTGGGTGAAACCATTGCAGTTATTGATGAAGCTGGAGCAGCATCAACACCAAAAGCGGAAAGCAAACCTGCGCCAACTTCACAACCTGCACCAGAAGTAAAAGCACAACCAGCTACTCAAGAGGAAGAAAGTAAGCAGTCTGTAGTAGCTTCTCCAGCGGCTAGAAAGCATGCTAGAGAACGCGGAATTGACCTAAATGAAATTACTACAATGGATCCGTTAGGTCGCGTTCGCAAACATGATGTTTCTACTTTTGATCCAAGCCAGCAAGTAGCTACACCAAAACAAGCGGCTCCTGCTCCAAAAGCGGCGCCACAAGCTGAAGAGGTTAACCCTGCTAAACCAGTTGAGCGTCAAAGAATGTCTCGCCGCCGTCAGACGATCGCAAAACGCTTAGTAGAGGTACAACAATCAGCAGCGATGCTAACTACTTTTAACGAAGTAGATATGACAGCGATTATGGCTCTACGTAACAAACGTAAGGATGCGTTTGAGAAGAAAAATAATGTAAAGCTTGGCTTTATGTCCTTCTTTACGAAAGCAGTTATTGGTGCGTTGAAAAAATTCCCGCTCCTAAATGCTGAAATTCAAGGCGATGAAATCGTATTGAAGAAGTTCTATGATATCGGTATTGCTGTATCTGCACCAGAAGGCTTGGTTGTTCCAGTTGTTCGCGATGCAGATCGCATGAGCTTTGCTGAAATTGAAAAAGGAATTGGTGATTTAGCTGTAAAAGCAAGAGACAACAAGCTAGCTTTGTCTGACTTGCAAGGTGGAACGTTCACTATCACAAACGGTGGCGTATTCGGCTCTCTATTGTCCACACCAATTCTAAATGCTCCACAGGTAGGTATACTGGGTATGCATACAATCCAGACTCGTCCAGTAGCGATTGATCAAGAACGTATGGAAAACAGACCGATGATGTATATCGCGCTTTCCTACGACCACAGAATCGTTGACGGTCGGGAAGCAGTAGGATTCTTAGTAACAGTGAAAAACCTATTGGAAGACCCAGAATCTCTATTGCTAGAAGGCTAATATTCACGTATGAATACGGTCTGCCTCTTCTTTGCCTGAGCGCGGTGAAGCAAGTAGGAGGGAGGGGCAGACCTTTTTATAAAAGTAGTACAAGATAGTTGAATTACAATGGTTCCTACCAGGTAACAGGAGGATAATCGATGAACATTCATGAGTATCAAGGAAAAGAGGTTCTGCGACAATATGGGGTTGCTGTTCCAAACGGGAAAGTAGCTTTCACTGTTGAAGAGGCCGTAGAAGCAGCAAAAGAACTAGGTACGAAAGTATGCGTTGTAAAAGCTCAAATCCACGCAGGTGGACGTGGTAAAGCTGGTGGTGTAAAAGTAGCTAAGTCGCTAGATGAAGTAAAAGCATACGCAAGCGAAATTCTGGGCAAAACGTTGGTAACTCATCAAACTGGTCCAGAAGGTAAAGAAGTAAAACGCCTTTTAATTGAAGAAGGTTGCGATATTAAAAAAGAATATTATTTAGGTCTAGTTTTAGATAGAGCTACTTCCCGCGTGGTATTGATGGGCTCCGAGGAAGGCGGCACTGAGATCGAAGAGGTAGCAGCTGCAACACCTGAAAAAATCTTTAAGGAATATATTGACCCGGTAGTTGGCTTAACGCCATTCCAAGCTAGACGCTTAGCATTTAACATCAATATTCCTACAGAGCTTATCAATAAAGCCGCAGCGTTTATGACAGCTTTGTACACTGCTTTTGTTGAGAAAGATTGCTCAATCGCTGAAATCAATCCGCTAGTCGTAACAGGCGATGGGAACGTAATGGCATTGGATGCAAAACTGAATTTTGATTCCAATGCATTATACCGCCATAAAGACATTATGGAATACAGAGATTTGGAAGAAGAAGATCCAAAAGAGATTGAAGCATCTAGATATGATTTAAGCTACATTTCCCTAGATGGTAACATCGGTTGCATGGTAAATGGCGCAGGTCTAGCAATGGCTACAATGGATATTATCAAACACTTTGGTGGAGACCCTGCCAACTTCCTAGATGTAGGGGGCGGTGCTACTGCTGAGAAAGTAACGGAAGCCTTTAAAATCATTTTGTCTGATAAAAATGTAAAAGGAATTTTCGTTAATATCTTTGGTGGAATTATGAAGTGCGACATTATTGCTACTGGTGTAGTTGAGGCAGCGAAACAATTAAGCCTTGAAGTACCATTGGTTGTTCGTCTTGAAGGTACAAATGTTGATTTGGGCAAACAGATTCTAACAGACTCTGGTTTAAACATTACCTCTGCTGACTCGATGGCAGACGGCGCTCAAAAGATTGTATCACTCGTGGGTTAATGGTTAGGGGGAAAAAATAAGTGAGCGTATTTATTAATAAAGATACAAAGGTAATTGTCCAAGGTATTACGGGTTCAACAGCTTTGTTCCATACAAAACAAATGTTGGAATATGGCACAAAAATCGTAGGTGGAGTAACTCCTGGTAAAGGTGGTACAGAGGTAGAAGGCGTGCCAGTATTCAACACCTTGTCAGAAGCAGTTGAGAGCACTGGTGCAACGGCTTCCGTTATTTATGTACCAGCTCGCTTTGCAGCAGATGCGATCCTAGAAGCGGTTGACGCTGAGCTAGATTTGGTTATTTGCATCACCGAGCATATCCCAGTTCTTGATATGGTAAAAGTAAAACGCTACATGGAAGGCAAGAAGACTCGCCTAGTAGGTCCAAACTGCCCTGGGGTTATTACACCAGATGAGTGCAAAATCGG
Organism: Brevibacillus laterosporus DSM 25; assembly: GCF_002706795.1. Classification (NCBI taxonomy): domain Bacteria; kingdom Bacillati; phylum Bacillota; class Bacilli; order Caryophanales; family Paenibacillaceae; genus Brevibacillus; species Brevibacillus laterosporus. The sequence goes on along the minus strand of NZ_CP017705.1, from coordinate 5,242,031 downwards.
TATCATGCCTGGTTACATTCATAAAAAAGGCCATGTAGGAATTGTTTCCCGCTCTGGTACCTTAACTTATGAAGCAGTACACCAATTAACAGTTGAAGGTATCGGCCAATCAACAGCAGTTGGGATTGGTGGAGACCCGGTAAATGGAACTAACTTTATTGATGTGCTACAGGCATTTAATGAAGACCCTGAAACGTATGCGATCATTATGATCGGTGAAATCGGTGGTACAGCTGAAGAGGAAGCGGCTCTTTGGGTAAAAGAGCATGCAACGAAACCAGTAGTAGGCTTCATCGGTGGACGTACAGCGCCTCCAGGAAAACGCATGGGACATGCTGGTGCTATCATCTCTGGTGGTAAAGGGACAGCAGATGAAAAAATCCGTGTAATGAACGAGTGCGGCATTAAAGTAGCAGAGACTCCAGCAGTAATGGGTGAGCTATTAATTTCCGTATTAAAAGAAAAAGGCCTGTATGACAAGTGCAAAACTCACTAATCATACCAAGCTAAGCTGGTAGATTAGAGTTAAAAAAAGGGTAGGGCGAGCAGATGAATGCTAGGCTCTATCCTTTTTTATTTGGTGCTAAAAACATTAATCCTTTCATTGTATTCGCTTTTTAGAATAAAGGATGATAAAGCTGGGCCTCTAATTTGTATTTCCCCTAACAATGAAGGGTTAGCAGCCCTTAGGGAAGGTAGTTAATACTTCGACTCCGTTTTCTGTCACTAGTACATCATCCTCAATACGAACCCCACCTATGCGTGGATTATAGATTCCTGGTTCGATAGTAAAAACCATCCCCTCCTGAAGGTCGCCCTGCGCTTTACTGTGAACTGAGGGATATTCATGAATTTCTAAGCCAATACCATGGCCTACACGATTAATAAAATATTCTCCATATCCTTTGTTTTCAATGATGTCACGGGCTGCTAGATCAACACTAGCGATAGGCGTATGGGGACGAACAGTTTCAATGGCCCGAAGATTAGCCTGTAGGACGCTCTCATACATATCTTCAAGTACATGATTTATTTTTCCAACAGCAAACGTTCTTGTCAGATCAGAGACATATCTACTCACAAAAACCCCAGCATCGATTAGTAGTAATTCCCCTACTTGAATCGGCCGTTCTGTTGGATCTGCTACGGTATTGTTATCGCCCCGACTAGTTGGATCACCAGTTTGAATCATGAAGCTTTGGATAAGGTAGTGACTCCCATATAAACAAAGAAATCCCCTTCCAGCAAATATAGCCAGAAGGGGATAACTATTTTACTTCATTTGTTTGTTCAATTCATTTTTCCATTCATGAAGAGTAGATTCAATCAATCCTTTAACTTCCTCATCGGTTACTTTAATTTTTTTCGATCCATACTAGCGAGAACCTTTTAAATGAACAAAGGCTTGCTCTACGTATTGCACAGCACGTAGTGCATGCTCTTTTTTGATTTTACCTTTGAGAAACTTAACTAAATAAAAAATAGCCCATGTTCCTACTGCTAACAGTAGAAGATGAGCTACATCTAGTATGATTTGACCTAATAAAATACTTATTTTATCATACTTCTTTTTACATTTTTGCTTTCTTATTTAACTTCTTTCAGAACATATTCAACTGCTCGATCAATAAAAGAGATTACCTCAGCACGAGTTGCTGGCTTATCTGGATGTAAATTGCCTTTCTCATCTCCAAGTACAATGCCTTTCTCATACAAACGATCTGCCGGATCAGAAACCCATTTCATCTTTTCAGGAATGTCTTTAAAATATTTTGACATGATATATACCACCTTTTCTTTTGTAATATTTTCTGTATTTTTAGAAGTGTCACCGTGTAATTCTTGTCCAACTTTCTCTTTAAACAAAGCCCACTCATCAGGATTATTTACAAACCATCGGTGACAATCCTTCCAGCCAACAACTTCCTTATGTAGCCAAAGATCATTTTCAGTTAGGTTATATCGCTTTAATAGCTGTACACAGAAATCTAAAAGAGATTGATAAGTTTTAGAAGTCATCTTCCCACCCATATCTATATGATTACATTCAGTGCCAATCGTGCAGTTGTTAGGATATGTACTTAAACGTTTCAAAGCAGAAGTAGTGTATGTAGTTGAACCTACGTGATAAGCCATTTCATTTTCAGGAACGCATCTTAAAATATCACCATTTAAATCTATAATGTAGTGAGCTGATCCATAGTTTGTTTTTCCAAATTTACGAATCTCAAAAAATCCCCATGTATTAATTGCCTTTTGCATGGGTGCAGCTACCCAGTGTATGACAATTCCTTTGATCGTTTTTACTTTTAAACGAGGTCTGGCGTAGTCGTTAGGGGTAAGTAGTTTTTCAATCATTTTCAAATATAATCGCCTCCAGTTATTTCAAAAAATTAACAGCAGATGCATTCAAACCGAGTAATACACAGAGGATTAAACCAATTAGCATAATCAATTTATTAGTGGTTTCTTGATACCATTTTTTTTCATCATTGCCTTGAGAGATTTTTGTCTCAGAAGATTTAGATTCTCGAATTAACCTAATTTCCTCACGTTGTTGTCGCATCTCTTCACGTTGCTGGTCAGCAATAGTAGTTAGTTTGGTAATGTTTTCGGTCATGGTCACAATAGCATCATTAAAAAGTTTCTCACTTTGTTTAATGCTTAAATTAATATCTCGAATATCTTCTTTTGTCTCTTCTTTGAAAGAGTTAAGTTCTCTGTGTAAATTCTCAATTTTCACTTCTAAAACTTGATTACTGGACATGGTAGCAGTTCCTTTCAACATAGAGTCGTTTGTCGAATGAGCATAAATTGACTAACCCCCTTTCCAACGAATAGGAATGGATTTACTTGGTTTTGAATTTAAAATTTGAAGATCACCTTTCTTGTTTTAAAAAATAAATAAAATTATTTAATCCAATAATTTTTATTGTTATTTACAAAAAAATACAATAAAGTTAGAATTAAGTTAAGACTAATAAAGGATGCAATGATATTATTTATAAATTATGGAAGGGGATTAACATGAGTGTGAGTCTAACTTTCACAACATTGGGGGAACTGATAAAGGGGAAAAGAGTAGGGATGGGGATTAGCTTATCAGAATTGGGAAGACTGTCAGGAGTTAGTAAAGGGGTCTTATCGAAGATTGAATCTGGAGAAACGAAACGCCCAGAGCTTCGGACATTAAAACCGATTGCAGATGTTTTAGAAATCCCCTATGAAGAGATCATCGAACGCTATGTTGAAATAGAACATCGGATCGAAGTCTTGGATGATATATTACAGTTGTGCATTGAAGTCTCAAACCCTTCTCTGATGACTAAGGTGGCAACGAAATTCCTTGAAAATTCTAAAGAAGAAACATATGTACTATTAGAGCATGTACATAGGCTGGCTAATAAAACTGTAAACAATGAAGTTAGACTGTCGTTATACAATACAATTATTAAATATGCAAGAGGACACGGTATTCCCATGTACATAGCCAAATCGTCCCTGCAAAAATACCTAATTGAAAGACAAGATTTTAAAACTATGGAGGAGTCATTTAAAATTGGCGAAGAAGTTATTCATTATGTAGATTTTTTATCTGAGGAAGAAAAGATAATTTTATATTTCAGAATGGGGCTTCAAGCATATGCTATAAAGAAATATAAAGATTGTATTGAACTATGCAAAGCAGGGATTGCATTAGAGAAAAATGATACAGAGCTAAAAGCTAGAGCATATTTAGCAATGATTAACTCACTCTATTTTTTAGGGTTTTATGATGAAGTTGAGAGGTTTCTGACTGTCTATAAAGAATTTGATTATCATTTTGTCAATGAATCAGCTACATTGACTCAAGCAATGGTAAAGGCGAAAAGAAAGGAATACGAAACAGCCATCCCGCTGTTACTTGTGTGTCTACAAAACACCAGCAAGGGTTCAAAAATTCATGCAGTTAATGAATTATTTGAACTATATTTAGAGATGGGGAAATTTGATTCCATTGCAGAATTAATTGCGCAGGAAGACAACTTCTTGAAAATTGAATCAAAAACACCTTATAAATATTATTCAATTGGATTGTATTTTCAATATAAAGCGAATTACCAAATTTTAATTAAATTATTTGAAGAAGGATTGGATAGTTACCTTAGCAGCATGTCTGCATATGGGAAAATCAATGCTTATCAAGATATTAATCAATGTATGGAAAGCATACTTGATTTTTATATATCCAAAAACAAATATCTTGATTTACAAATGCTACATAAGCTCCAAAAGGTATATAATGGAATTACGCAGGATAAGATAATTAGTTAGCATAGGAGGGATTGAGATGAAAAAGGCAATTATAACGATTTTCATGACTTTAGCAATGGTAATTTCTATAGGCTCTATTGATTCTTTCTCTCATGTTGCAGAAGCTAAGATAATACAGTATGCGTATGACCCGGGCTATTGATAATTTTGTTACTTTTGAACGCTATTAATTAGCGTTCTTTTTTTTTGTCGTAATTTGTAAAACGTTTCAATTTGATGTATTTTTTAGGGAAATATAGAACGTGATGGTAAAATAATGCCCAGGAGGAAGAAAGGAGGTGTCATCTTTAATTTATATGGCTCAACAACGAAAAGGGGCGTTCCTATGGTGTGCAAACTAATGGGAACGCCCCCACCCTGAGCAACAAAAAATGTTACTCAAGTTCATTTTACCACTCACTTACAGAATATGAAAACAGAAAATTCTCAACTCGAAAATGATTTACAAAAAATTATTGAAATCCTCCGTCAAGAATTTGTGATGTTGTATTACAAAGAAGGCTCATTTGTACACCCAACCGTACTTCAAATGAGCCAGCAACTAGATGATTACATCGTTGCAATTCAAAAGCTTAGTCTCACAAAATTGACAGAAGTAAATGACAGATGAGAATAGGTTGTAGAAAAAGTCCTTTAGAACAATACAAGAAATCTACTTCAACAAAAACACCAAAAAATCAGGAGGAATTTATATGAAAAAATTGGCAGGTTTAGCTCTGTCTACCATGTTAGCTTTGAGTACTTTCTCCATAGTTCCTGAAGCCTATGCGAAAGAGCTTAGTAAGGAAGAAACAGTTACAGTTGTTAAAGACTACATGGATAAACACGTTCCCGAGCTTATACATGATTTGGAAAAATTGAAATCAAAGAAGATAGAAAGCTCTGAAGAAATTGAAAAAGTTATTAAGGAACACTACAACAAATTTCCAGCACCCCAAGAGATGAATAGTCCTTCTATAAGCGTTGAAGATATTTTCCCAGAAAAATCAGAAGCACTAAAGCTTTATAATGCTAAGAATAAAAAAAGTTTTTCTGTAGGAAATTTTATGGAAAAGCAAAATAGCCCTGCTGGCTATGGTCAATTTATTGATTTTAATAAGAAAGATGGTGAATTAGTCGTATATGTGGGAGACGCAGGTGAGGTAATTGTTCAATCTCTTAGCACAATTGAAGAACCATCGTTAAACACTAAGGAAGTCAAAGCAAGCGCTAAAGCTAAAACAACAGAAAAAAAAGAATCTAGATATGAATTTTATAATGGCTGGGGGTTAAAATCTATAGAAGTATGGGCAAAAGGTCAATTTGAATATGACGGGAAAAAAGTAAAAGCAGTATATAATGATGGAGATTGGAAAAAATATGTTGGTGGCACGATACTAACTGTTGATGAAAGAGCTTTGGGGAAAGTAAGAAACTTCTCTGAAGAAAACAATGACTATTGCGAAGTATACACAAGACTAAGAGCAGAGGGTATCATAGGGTGGAAGTACTTTGGGATCACCCTAAATACCGAAACATTTGAGGTCTATGTAGGGTCTACAGTTAAGGGAAGTACTTACGGTGGGATAAACGAACTGTAGGTAACAAAAAAAGGCTAGGTTATATTATCTAGCCTTTTTTCTCTTATAATAAAATAAATATGCTATTAGCATAAATAAAATTACTGTCATAATAAATTGAGTGAATATAGCTCCTTTTGGAAGTAACAAACCCACAAGTACTATTACTGCAAAAAAGGCTATAATGATAATGGTTAGCTTTTGCATCAGTCGCAAATACACTTAAACCCCTCCTTTCACACTTTACAATATAATAACATATTTACCTTATTTTTAAAATAACAACCTACAGGGTATGAGTTGTTTGCTGAGCCTCATCATCCTACAAAATAAATACATAGCCAGCATCTGCATCATATTTTAGATTCCTTACTGTAATCCTCGCATGCATGTCACTAATTCTTCTTACCCTTACCGTAATTCTAGCTGGAATTTTTACATCACGGTATCCTCTAACTTTGATTTCTGCATTTAAGAATCCTGAGTTGACTTGAATACTACAAGGAAAATCCCTAACATGTCAAACAACCATTTGGCTAGAGAAAAACTTCCTTGATGAGCCACCAAGTTTATTTTTTTCTCGTTGTCGAACAGTCAATGAACATGTAAGATCACGATTTCTTTCCTTCTTCTCAATACTAAAGGTAGATGGCAAATTCTTTGCATAAGCAACTCTAATGTTTGCACGTAGTTGTTTAAAACGTTCTTTTTTCTCAATGCTCAGATTGGAGAATAACCCTTAATGCTTTGCTACACGTACAGTCAATGAAGCATCTAACTGGCTCATACGTGGTTTTTTCTCAATGGTTATTGAACCTAATATAGATGAATTTTCTAATCTTCTTACTGTAAGTTTAGCAGGAATTGTAGCTTCTTCGGATTTCTTCTCAATAGACATGAAAGCCGACATTGAATTGTTTCGTTTGCCTACTACATCCATTGAGCAGTTTAGCTCAGTGTCTACCGATTTTCTTAAAATAGATAGTTGAGAATTAAGTCTTTTGTTTTGTATTTGCTGTTTACATTAATGGAAGCAGCTAGGATGTCCTCACCGTTAGCACGTATAGATAAAGTTGCTGGTAATTTTCCTAAAGCTAAACTTCATATAAGCTTATAAAACCCTACTTCTAATATAGGGGGAGTGGACGATTCCCTTGTTTGTAGCTGAATAGTTGATTGCTCATTTTGTTCCTCTGCAAATAAAAAAACACCATGATTGGGTGTTTTTCCTTCATACCATTCTTTAACTAAAGAGAAGACATCAATTTCAATATATCCATCAGCATGAGTAATGTACTTCTCAGTTATCTTTCTACCTTGAGGTGGCTGATTACTCCATGTTACGTCATGTTCTCGCCAATCATCGAGAATTTCAAACAAAGCAAGATTAATGGGCGATTCTAAGTATCCACAGTAAAGCTTTAACTTAGCTCGTTTTAATTCTTTTCCTTTGGGTAGCTTAGATAAATCAAATTCAACCAATCCACGAAAGCGCTCTGAATTAGTCCTACCAATTAGCATACTAGGATCTGAGCCATAGCTAAGAGTAGGAATACCCTCACGAATTGTACTGTCTTTAATGGATGCTAATTCGTGAATCTCTAATGGTCGCTCAATCGTTTCAAAACGACCTGCCATTTTGTTTTTAGGAGTTATTGTAATAGAAGCTGAAAAATGATTTAAATAGGGATACTTATAGAGGCAGGAATGGTAGGCTGCCTAAACCCCCATACAGAAAACTTCCCCTTCATATGTATTGTTCAAATATAATCACACCTTCTCATTGTATTGAAAATTAACTTTCAGAGGCAGGTACAGCTTCTACATAAATATTAAATTCACCAGAGTGAGCGACATCATCTGCATTAGTTACAATCCGCACATAAAAAGATACGTTCTCATCTCTCTTTTGAATATCTGTGAAGGTTAGCACTTGTTCAGGAATAAAAGAATTTTCCGTTTTGGATAATTGAATTTGAGTTTGATGATATATAGGAGCGTGCAACTCAACTTTTAGGTTCTTAATATCCATTCCTTCTTTATTTGTTAAGTTAACTTTAACAGGGAGGGTTGTTTGTCCTGCAATGATAGAGCCAAAGCTAAGATATTGGAGTACTTCACCAGCGTCAGTTGAGTAGTATTTTCCCTTTTCATCAGAAAACATCAACCCGATATAGTCGCCAATCCAACTATACACATATGTATTAGGACTACCGTATTCATCTTCTGCATTAATTTCTATAGTGTTGGTGGAGCCAATAACGATATCTTCAGAATTAAGTGTGGTTTGGAATTTATAAGGAGTGAAATAGAGGTCAGTAAATCCTGTGGCTGGATATACTTGTTTTCCATTCAACTTAACATTAAATCTAATTTTGTCATTTTCCTCATCTCCAAAAGTAATTTCAAGTGTTCTCCCAATTAGATCGCCGATAATACAGTTTCTAAAAGAAAAATGAGTGATGGAGTTAAGCCGGTAATAGATATACGAAATAAAGAAGCGTTAGCAGTATTTAAAGAATGCGATTACTTACAAGTTCAAATTTATAATCATGGGGATCATGTCGTACATGCTTGGGGCTATCATTGGTTCTTCCTTTGCAGAACGTTGTTTTGAATCCATATAAATCACCCTCCAACTAGTGGATACCCTTTCTATCTTGTATTCTAGGTTTCTCTATTTTAAAAATCTGTCCAGTTGGGATGGAATTTAATCTAACATAGGATACTGGTGAAGCTTATCCTTAACAATTGGAATAAAAGTAGCAAGCCTTTTAAGCTTGCTAAGAAGTAATCCACTATGTGAAAACCGTACCTTCATTTTATCAATTTTGATTTGGTCATAGATTCGATTCGTTCTATGATATAGAAGGAAAGTCTCTTTTGCTTTCTCTCTTTATTCTATAAACTAATGTTCAGCCAATAATATTGTACTCCAAGGTAATAAAGGGGGCGGTCATGGATACATAATGGTTAATACTCTGGGAATGCATCTTTATCGATACATAGCTTTTCTATACTCAGCTAAAATTTTCGGCCAAATCTCAGTAAGGGTTTTCTGATAGGCAAAGTTTTTAATCGCGTAATCACGTCCAGTCTTTGCGATTCGAATCCGTTCATCTTCATGCGTTAGATAATACTTAATTTTCTCTACTGTCTCTTCGGGAGAACTGGAGACTACACAATTTACTTCAGGAATAAGGTTGATACGAACTGCTGGGGTATCAGAAGTAAGTAAAAAACCTCCTGACGATAAGATATCAAAAGTGCGATTGCTCAATTGATCGTTACAGCTTTGTAAACTAATGGAGATTTTTGCAGAATTATAAACCTTTGGTGTTTCAATATAGGGTAAAATACCATGTAGCATTTCAGGAGGTATTATTTTATTATGGTGAAGATGAACATTTTCCCATCTTTTTCCCCAGATTCTAGTATGAAAAGGCTGCTCGAAAAGAGGAATTATAAGATCAGAAATACTCTTATGTCTAACTTCACTTTGACCAAAATGCCCGTTTGCAATTAAAGCGACATCACATTGATAATTTAGATTAATTGGTACAGGTTTGTGAAAAGCGGGATTACAGCCTACATTAAAAAACGTAGCAGGTATCCCTAAATTAAGATAATTTCGTATGCAAGTAGTACTTCTTGTTAAAACATAATTAGGTTCAATCGTTTTAACATATAAAAGTGACCATTTTTGATGGTGTAGCCAATCTTCTTCAGCAAAATAAACATGAAAAATATTATGTTTTTGGAGAATTTCTTTAACTAAAGGTAACCTTCCTTCATTGTGGAATGGCACATGCCAGATATCCCATCCCATACTAAATGCCATATCTGGATGAAATGTATTGATTGCTTGTTCCAGTGTGTCTTCATTAAAATTTTCTAAATAAATAATTTCGTGACCTAGCTTTTCAAGCGCATTTCCAATTGAATAGCGAAAAATATCAAATGATAGTATAGCTAAAATTTTCATGATGTAACTCCTCAGCATAAAATTATATGGAGCAATAAGTCCATTTATACGAAAAAAAACTCCTATACAGGACTGGTAAGTTGGATTTTGAATTTGTTACAGGATATGTTTTTTGAAGAAAAATGATTGGGTGATTTAGCTGGAATAGAAAGAATGGTTTGAAAATGGGGATAAAGGTTCTTCATAAAAAAGTTTTTGCTATAGTAGTTTTCTTTCTTAATGGAGTAAACATTTTCATATTCATATCATTGTAATCAAAAAGAGAATTTTTAAAATGATTTGAATTACATATTGGCGAACAAGCAGGACTGATATACAACACACTTGCCGATTATGATCTATTTCAGTATGACAATAACATCAAACCGGATTATGCAAATGCTACTGTTGTAGAGTTTTGGGATGAAGAAGAACAAGATTGGCTAGAATGGTCTGATGAAGAAACTGGAATTGATGATATTAACGAATATTTTAAGCAGAACGAGTCCTAAAACAACGATAACCTGCATATCTCCCATATAGGAAATAAGTGCAGGTTACATTAATAGTCTATACGTTATATAACAGAAATATACTACAAGTGATGATTTTACAAATGAAATATCACTTATGAAGTAAAATAAACAATGATAGAGGTAGTGATATTTATGTTAGGTGTTAAATCATGTTCTATAGTGCTTGGTCTAATAACAGCAGCAGTATTTAATCCACTAAATGTTTCAACTCAGAATCAGTATTCAACGTTCGTCTATTAGATAGTCAATGTTATTCCATCGAATATATGTATTAATCAAATAGTGCAATCTTAAAAGAATTCAAAGGTGCTTAGTTCTTTTTTGTTTAAGTCATAATCAATTATAATTATATTTATTAGACCTCTACTCGGAAAAGAACAATAAGACATTCGGGTCTTACATGTTTGAAATATGATGTAAGACCCGAATATTTAAGGAGAAGACTGGGGAGCATGAAATATTTACTAACTTTTATATATGTCATAGTGGGGAAAATTTTTTTGTTTACATATTTCGATCCCAAATTTTTTGGTTATACAATTCAGTACTATTTCAGCACCAGTGTTTTCTATCTAATTCTTTTAGGTTTTATTGCCATTTCCATAAGGAGCATTTTGAACAGAAAGGTAGACAATGATCGTATTAATATTTTATTGTCTTTAGTTATATTTGTTGGGTTCTATTTTTTGACTTTATATATAGGTAAATATATTGTTGAAAATCATATGGCTCATTTACTTTGAACAATATTATTAGTCATTTGTAAACTAATTGCACATTTTACGTTAAACTGTGAATGAGATGACTATCTAAGGAATTATTCAAGAACTAAAATTGACATTGCTATTATTGCTTTACGTCCTACAAAAAGTGATTTAGAAGATTTAGAATCAATACTTAACAGGGTTTTATCCAGAACCAAACATGGTTTATCACATATATAAAAACCGAGAAAATGATTATGTTAATGTCAAATTGTGGTTGTCTGCTGATATGGGAACACTAAGAATAACAGATCTCTTCCTCAAGTATTAGGTGTGTTATGCAAACTTCCTCATGAGACTTGGATTGAGGAGGGTATTTCGTTAGATACCGTACATAAATGTAATATTGGATATTTTATAAGGGAAGATCGAATATCAATACCTCATTATGATATAGATGGAAATTAATTGGAATCCGTGGCAGGGCAATGTTAGACATCTTCGCAAAATAATCAAGCTTGTTTCAAAATAATGCATTTCTTATTTGATTCATATAATATTTCACTCTACAACAAAAGAACATTTGTTCGATTCGGGATAATGATAGATGAGTTTGTTCCATATTAGGGCGGAGTGATGTTCATGTTTTCATTTTTTCAGTATAATTGGCAGGTTAGAGATGAATGGTTAGAGTGGTGTAAGAAGCTTACTACAGAAGAGCTGTTGATGAACCAGGTTGGGGGAGTTGACAATATTCTGTATACCCTTTTGCATATTATTGATGTCGAATATAGTTGGATTTGTGCCATCCAAGGAACACGAGATTCATCATATTGGTCAACTATCTGTCTGGGCGAGGGAATTACATAGAAAACCAGTTTCTGCAAGTTTTCTTGGTCGGGAATACCTAGATTAGGAGTTTAACCAAGTATTATTCTAGTTTATTGACCATATGCATCGTGGGGGAAAGGGGACGAATGGACCTTTTTGATGTGAGCTAATGCTTGTTTACAATAGATCTCATCATCAAAAAGGTGTGAAGACAGATAGCTGAAAAAATAAATGGCAAAAAAGTAAATGCGTCAGAGTTTTCGCTTATCATCCATGTACTAAGCATTGGTTCTTTGGCTATATACGAACTCAAGCATTCGTATCATGTAACGTCCATAGTTGTTCGTCAAATTTTCCATAACGAGAAATGGTTAGCGCTTTGATTAAAGCATGTCCTTTTAACAAAATTTCCTCAAATTCCTGTTCTGGATCGGATAGACTTACAATGGCACCTCCTACACCTACTGTTGTAGATTGTGGGGACATCACAATCGTTCGTATGACAACGTTGAGGTCAATCGTTCCGTTTAATCCAAGAAATCCAATGGCTCCAGAATAGATGCCACGAGCATCCGTTTCTAATTCATCGATGAATTTCATCGTTCGTAATTTAGGAGCTCCAGTCATTGAACCTCCTGGAAAAGCAGCACGTATGCAATCGATAGCTGATAATTCAGGTCTAAGTGTCCCCTGAATGGTAGATACCATCTGGTGTACGGTTTGATAGGATTCAATAGCCATTAATTTGGGTGCACAAACACTTCCAGTTTCACATACTAGCCCTAAATCATTACGCAGAAGGTCGACAATCATGAGATTTTCGGCTCTGTCCTTTTCACTGCTACGTAATTGTTCTTTAAGGCGCATATCCTCCTCAGGATCAGAACTACGTCCTATTGTGCCCTTTATAGGCTTGGTTTCAACCAATCGATTTTGATCGATTTTTAGAAATCGCTCTGGAGATGAGCATAAGACACTTAGGTCATTAAATTTGAAAAAGGCGGAGTAAGGAGCTGGATTAATCTCGCGTAGAATTCGATAGGTCAATACTGGATCAAAACTCTCTTGAGTTCGAATTCTATTTGTTAAGCAAATTTCATAAGTTTCTCCGTCTAAAATATATTGCTTGCATGCTTGTATGTGATCTACATATTGTGAGTATGATTGACTCAACTGAAACGAAAGTGGTTGGTTGCCATCTGTATTTGGGATCTCTAAAGCTGGTTGCAGTGGAAGGTTTTTTAGCTTTTGCTCCATATTTTCAAACCACTGATCAGCTGAAGCGGGTTCATTAGATGGTACAATACTAACCAAATAGATACATTTCTCCTGATGATCAAAAGCAATCATGCGATCGGAATAAATAAACATTGCGTCAGGGGTTGTCGCTGTGTGGCGTATCTTAGCGTCACATTCTGCTTTTAATTCATAGCCAAAGTAACCGACGAATCCCCCATTAAAATCAAAAGGCAATTCAGCAGATTCTTGTTGCATAGTGTATAGTTGACGGTCTAAATAATCAAAAATACTCTCAGTGATTTCAGCTTGTCCTGTGGAATGCTTAATTTTGATCTGTTTTGTCGCTGTTTCATAGGAAATCACTTGGCTTAGTGGACCATCGTTTGTTCCCATAAATGAAAAACGTGACAAATTTGATTCTACACGACTGCTATCCAGCCAGTATGTATATGCTTCTGTTGAGAATAAATGAAGAAATACTCTTTCCGGTTCTACATACATCGTTATTTTTCGGCTGATAACCTTGACAGTTGGCAATGTATCTGTCTTTTTGCGAGATATCCCCTGAGGGACAATTGAATGAAGTGGAATGTTAGACAAAATACACATCTCCTTATATGTGTTAATCGCGTAATTATTGTTTCTCTGAAATTGCCTCCCTTAGATAGTTACATAAAAATGATACCTATTGCAAAATTAATTTTTGAGAAGTCTAAAAGACCTGTGAAAGCATGAGGGGAAATCTGGATGGAATTACTTATCTTAAGATGATTTATTGATCGTCGATTTTCGCTTATTATTGATACAGCATGTTACTTGAAAACAATTATCTAAATAACAATTCCCAGTGTGATGTGAGCATGGCCTTCTGCAGTGGAAAGGAGTAAAGACTTTGAAGACTTTATTAATTGACAACTATGATTCCTATACGTTCAATCTTTATCAACTTTTCGCGTCTACAAGTGGAGTGTTACCAACAGTCGTTCGAAACGATCAATTTACATGGTCGGAATTACAGAACCTGTCGTTTGATAACATTGTCATTTCACCTGGACCAGGAACTCCTACAAATGAAAAGGATTTTGGGGTTTGCCGAGAGGTCTTGCGTGAAGCTGAAGTCCCAATTTTTGGGGTTTGTTTGGGACATCAGGGGATTGGCCATATATTTGGTGCCAAAGTAACTCATGCACCAGAGGCGATGCATGGGAGATTGAGCAAAATTTGGCATAATGAGTCGCCGATATTTAGTGGAATCCCACAAGGTTTTCAAGTGGTTCGGTATCACTCACTTATGGTTGAGGATAGGCTTCCTGATTGTCTTGAGAAAACAGCGTGGACAAGTGATGGCATCATTATGGGATTGCGTCATAAAGAACGGCCTATTTGGGGAGTACAGTTTCATCCAGAGTCGATTTGTACTGAATTTGGTCAACAATTAGTTAAAAACTTTACAGAGCTGACCAGAAACTATCAGTTTTCAGAAAAAATGCAAATAGAGAGCTCTGAAAATCAACATTTACATTTGAAATGTCTAGTCATTTAATGAGAACATAAGAGGCTTGAATAAAGTAGATCCCCTTCCAGATAGCGTGAGTTTAGGAGCGCATTGGAGGGGATTTTTTGTTTTTCGGGTAACTATCCATTGAAGCGGTTTTCCTGACTTGTTAGAGTAGCTAGCCAAACTAATATCATGCTCATTTATGATAAGGGTGATTTTATAGAGGCTCAAAAACTACTTGAATTCACCCCTAAATTGCCAATGAAATTATCAAACGAGTGGATAGCAGAAGAGGCATACGTGACGAAAAAAATAAATTTCAGCTTTCCAGAGAATGAGGCAGAACGAGAATATAGAGTGCTCAGTATGAGATTTGCTAGTACGGATAAGCAGAAAACAGATGGGATTTCAGGGTTTTCCTTCAACCAAATCAGGGATAGAAAAATGTTTATGGATATGAAAAAGAACGGACATGTTCCTTTCGAGCGAATAGATGGAAAGAGATTTGTTGTCAAAGTAACACCAGTAACCATAGAAGGTAGGGAAGTACTAAAAACAGAACCATATAAAATTGATGAGGAAATGAGCTCTCCAAGAGAATCAGATATCACCTCTTATTTTTGGCTCGAAAATGACATATGCTACAAAGTCTCCTTTACAGAAAATGGAGATAGTGAACAGAAGGTGATAGCTTCTCTAATCAAAGAAAAGTTGGTTGATGTAGATAAGGTAGAGTCAGTGAGATAATTGTCGGAACAAAGGGATGGAATCAGTCAGAATAATCTGGACTCTATCCCTTTTCTTTACATAAAAATATTGAAAAAATCAGAAAATTAACTATAATAAAAACTGAGAGGTGATTCAGGTGTCAGAAATGGAGCGACAACTAGGGCAAACAGCCACGATACACATGACAAAAAAAGGGCTAGAGACTAGACAAAAATTGTTGACAGCGGCCGAGCAGGTATTTGGTGCAGGTGGATACTATGAAGCGTCCATCGTTATGATTACACAAGAGGCCCAAGTAGCTCAAGGCACTTTTTATAATTACTTTCCTTCCAAAAAAGCAATTTATGAAGAGCTAATCAGACAACTAAGCCGTGATTTGCGTTCCAAAATCAAGATTGAGGTGACTACAGCCCATTCTCATGAAGAAGCTTTGCGTCTTGGATTCCAAGCATTTTTTCGTTGGGTAAAAGAACACCGGAACCTATATGGGATTGTACAACAAGCAGTGTTAGTAGATGAGGAGTTGTATCGCTGGTACTACGATAAGCTAGCGAGTGGATTTATCAAAAGCTTGACTGCTGCCATGGAAGAGAAGGCTTTTCGCTCACTAGATAAGGAGACGTTAGCTTATTGTCTGATGTCAATTGGACAGTTTTTAGGCATGAGATGGGTTTATTGGGAAAATCAGGAGGTACCAGTGGAAGTATTTGAAACAGCGATGAGCTTTATTCTGCAAGGTATGGGGAAAAAAGATGAGAATACGTAAATAGTAAAGGAGGATGTCTATGCATGGGATTGCTTACTGGATTGACCAGCGAGCACAGAATACTCCTAATCGAATAGCCATCATTACAGAAGAGCAACAGCTTACCTTTAAGGAGATGGCGCAAAAGGTGAATCAGTTCGCTCGATTTCTGCAACAGGAATGTCAGGTTGCCGCTGGAGATCGGGTTGGAATTTTATCACAAAATAGCACGTCCTATGTTTTATTGTTGTTTGCCATTGCTAAGCTAGGCGGTATTGCGGTTCCGCTCAATATACGATTGACCGCGAGTGAGCTTTCTTATCAGATAGAGGACAGTGGGACCACTGTGTTGTTTACGCAACATGAATTTCAACCTGTAGTCAAGCAACTGGGAATGGACGGTCATTTGAAACAAATTATTTGGATGGATCAAAAAGAACAGTTTCTATCTGAAGAAACGTTAGAATTAGCAACCACTGTTATTGAATCTAATTTTGAAAACGCTATCAAAGAGGTAGCAACTGAACCTTTCGTTCATGAAAAGATAGATGCTAATGCTTCTTATCTAATCTGCTACACCTCTGGTACTACAGGCCGTCCAAAAGGAGCAGTATTAACCCAAGAAAATATGTTCTGGAATGCGATTCATAATCTGACCTCCCTAGATATTACATCAAGTGATCGCTCTATTATCTTGCTTCCCTTATTTCATATAGGAGGAATTGGGCTGTTTGCTTTTCCAACGTTGTTTGCGGGAGGTAGCATTGTTATTTTGGGTAGATTTCATCCAGACAAAACCTTAGAGATGATTCAACAGTATCAAGTGACAATCGTTATGGGAGTCCCGGCTATCCATGATGCGCTTAGAAGAAGTACATTGTTTTCCACTACAGACCTGAGCTGTGTCCGTTGGTTTTATAACGGAGGTGCTCCGTGCCCACATGAGCTGATTTTGTATTATCAAGACCGTGGTCTTCCTTTTGGACAGGGCTTTGGTCTAACGGAGACATCACCCACTGTTTGTATGCTTTCAGCTGAGGATGCATCGCATAAGGTTGGTTCCATTGGTAAACCTGTCCTATTTTGTGAAGTTCGGTTGGTGGATGAATATGATCAGGAGGTGGCTAACGGAGAAGTAGGAGAGCTGGTAATTAAAGGTCCCCATGTGATGAAAGAGTACTGGAATTTACCAAATGAGACAGCAAAGGCAATACGAAATGGTTGGTTTTATACAGGTGATTTAGCGAGAAAGGATGAAGATGGTTTCTTCTACATTGCTGGCCGTCGTAAGGAAATGATTATTTCTGGTGGCGAGAATATTTATCCTTTAGAGGTAGAGCAAGCGATTGGCTCATTGCCGGAGGTAGTTGAAGTGGCTGTGGTTGGAGTAGCGGATGAGAAATGGGGGGAGGTAGCGAAGGCTTTTGTAGTTGTAAAAGAAGGTGCTACGCTTACCGAGGAAATGCTCCAACAAGCGTGCCTACAGATAATAGCTAAATATAAAATGCCTAAATATTTCGTTTTTTTATCGGAATTGCCTCGGAATGCGACAGGAAAAATCAATAAAACAGCTCTACAAAAGATAGAAACGATTCATGGATGAGGAAGGTGGATGAAACAATGAGTTATAAGATCGGACAGAGTGCCTCTTTTAGCCGAACCATTAGCGAAACAGATTTTGTGATGTTTGCCGGATTAAGTGGGGATTATAATCCCATCCATGTTGATAAGGAATATGCAAGTGATACTCGGTTTGGACAGAGAATTTCCCATGGATTACTCACAGCTAGCTTATTATCCCGTTTACTAGGCATGCATTTGCCTGGTGTAGGTTCTGTCTATAAAGATCAGACCTTACAGTTTAAGGCCCCTGTTTTTATTGGAGATACCATCACAGCAACTGCTACTGTGCAAGAGTTCAATGAAGAACGAAGAAGTTTGACTTTAGTAACAGAATGCACGAATCAGCACGGCCAAGTAGTCCTTACTGGAATAGCTACCATGGTTGTGCCAAGAGAAGGGGAGAAGGTATGAATAGACAGCAAAGTGAGATGACGGACATTTCAATCGGAATTGAGGCGACTGGTGTTTACTTCCCTCCTCACGTAGAAACAGCAGACCTCCTAGCCGAAAAAACGGGTATTCTGGCATCGGTTATTATTGAAAAGTTTGGACTTTATGAAAAGCATGTGGCAGATGACACGCTTCATGTAACTGATCTGGCGGTAGAAGCTGCAAAATCGTTTGTGGGAAAGAAAATTCGTCCAGAAGAGCTTGATGTCATTATCTATTTTGGTAGTCCGCACAAGGATTATTACGTGTGGTCGTGTGCAGCTAAAATTCAGCATGAGCTAGGTGCTACAAACGCGTATGCCTTTGAAATTATGAATGTAAGCTCCTGCTTTCCTATCGCATTAAAAGTGGCAAAGGATATGTTAACGGCTGATAACAGTATTCACAATATTCTGTTGGTTGCTGGATGCAAAGAATCAACCATCATAGATTACGACAATCCACGATCTCGGTTCATGTTTAACTTCGCTGATGGTGGAACTGCTGCATTAGTTACACGTGGAGCTACTAAAAGTCGAATTTTGCAATCTGCTATTATCACAGACGGATCATTCCACGATGATGTCAAAGTACCCGGAGGTGGTAGTAAAAACCCTACCAGCCACGATACGGTAGAGGAGCGACTCCATTATATTGACGTCACCAACCCTTCCAGTATGAAGGAGCGTCTTGATCCCATCTCCGTTCCTACTTTTATCAAGGTAATAGAGATAGCGCTTCAAAAGAGTGGGAAAACCACGAAGGACATTAAACTGCTCTTGCCGTTGCATACCAAGCGTTCTATGTTTCGAGAATTATTACAACGTCTAGGCTTATCTGAGGAGCAGGCGATTTATTTGGATCATCATGGACATATGTCAGCATTAGACCCATGTATTGGTTTTCACTTTGCACAGGAGCAGCGTCAGTTACATAAAGGAGATATTGTAGTAGCAGTGAGTGCTGGGACAGGTTATACCTGGGCAGCTACCATTCTTGAATGGTTGGGAGAGGATTCATAATATGAAAAGCCTGGAAAATCGTACATTTTTCCATAAGCAACCAAGAAATCAAAAGCTGTTCACGACCAAACTACTCGCAATAATCTGTTCAGTAGCTCTATTTTTGCTAGTAGGCTCACCTGTTGCTGCTTCGAGCTTTACATATTCTGAAGCTTGGGGAAATAACGCAGATGATTCTTCGATGTTTCGAACCCCAGTCGCTATGGCGAAGGATCATTCTGGCAATTTATATATGGCTGATATGGGAAATCATCGGATTGTGAAAATGAATAAGTCTGGTAAGATTTTAGAAACCTTTGGGAGTCTTGGAGACAAATCAGGGGAGTTCAACATGCCATTTGGAGTCGCTATTGATAAGTTGGGTAATATTCTAGTAGCAGACACAGGTAATTACCGGATACAAAAATTTGATAGTCAATTCCACTTTTTGAAAAGCTGGGGGACTCGTGGAAAAGGGGAAGGAGAGTTTGGATTTCCACGCGAGCTAGCGGTTGACAGCAAAAATAATTATTATGTTACTGATGAATACAATCATCGTGTGCAAAAGTTTGATCAAGATGGTACGTATTTACTAACGATTGGAACCTATGGAAAAGGGCAAGGAGAGCTTGCCCTCCCACAAGGAATTGCAATTAGCCCGACTGATGAGGTATACATTGCTGACACGTTCAACAACCGAATACAGGTGTTTACAGATAAAGGGAAGTTCGAAAGACAGGTTGGAAAAGGTGAATCTGGTATCGGTCCCTATCAGTTTAATTTTCCTAGAGGCATTAATTTTGAGCCCTCCTCGGGTGCATTTTTCGTAGCAGATACTTTTAACAATCGTATAATGAAATTTGATCAGCAGGATCGTTTTCTGTATACCGCGGGGCTATTTCCGATTTTAGTCTATCCCAATCAGGTCCTACCAGATGGGAATGGATCATTTTATGTAACAGACACAGGTAATAACCGAATTGTTGTCTATAAAGATGCTACGCTGATTGCTGTGCTAGATCGTTTTATCGGAGAGGCACGTGGTGACAAAAAGCAATATGCTGGTCCATTTGATGTAGAGATTGACAAGGGTGGCAATATCTTTGTTGCCGATTCATTTAATCATAGGATTTTAAAGTATAACGCTAGTGGGACTTTGGTGGGGAAATGGGGAAGCAATCTGGGAAATGGTGGCCCTAATGCTTATGGCAGTTTGCCTGGCCAATTTATTGTTCCACGTCAGATCGCCATAGATGCTTACGGATTTGTATACGTTGCTGACTCTGTGAATCATCGCATTCAGAAATTTACCAACTCAGGTATTTTTGTAGCTACCTATGGGTCGATGGGGTATCTCAGTGGCTTTTTTCAATTTCCAGCAGGTGTAGCAGTTGATAGTAAAGGAAATATCTTTGTAGCTGATACAGTAAATCATCGAATTCAAAAATTTAATCCATTTTTTGTTTATATGACAGAATGGGGTGAAAAAGGGACAAAAGACGGCCAGTTTAACCAGCCAATGCAACTTACCATCGACTCAAAAGATAATGTATATGTGGTAGATCGTAATAATCATCGTATTCAGAAATTTGATAATAGCGGACGTTTTCTCACCAAATGGGGTACAAACGGTGGAGCAGGTTCAACAGATCCGTTGGAGAATTGGAAGGAAGGAAAGGGGGATTTATTCCTGCCAATCGGTATTGCCATTGATAAGCAGGATCGTGTTTATGTAACGGATACCTCGAACAATCGAATGGAGCTATACGATCAAGAGGGAAGATTTCTTGAGGAGTGGGGCCAGTTTAGTGGAGTAGACGGAGATTTTTTCTCTCCCCAGGGATTAGGTATTGATTCGTCAGGGGCCCTTTGGATTGCAGATGGACTGTTACAACGTATTCAAAAATTCGTCCCATCCAAGTAAGGAAAGAGTTGACCTTTAGTATGAATATTGATTTATCGGTGGAATATATTTCAAATAGCTGATAGAGAGGAGAAACAGTTATTATGAGTCGAATAAATACGAAAAAGCTACAAGATAAAGTAGTGATCGTAACAGGCGGCGCCAATGGAATAGGCAAAGAGACCGTTAAGCTATTTTTAGCAGAAGGTGCGAAGGTGGCCATCGCTGATTATAATCAAAGTGCAGGTATCACCCTTTTGGAAGAGTGCCAGCAGGCTGGTTTTAAACATGTTAGATACGTACAGGTGGATGTTTCAGACATAGCGAGTGTAGAGCAGATGGTACAAAATGTAATAGAAGCATTTTCAACGGTGGACATTTTGATTAATAATGCCGGTATTACACAAGATGCTATGCTAGCGAAAATGACGGTAGAACAATGGCAACGGGTGATCGATGTTAACTTAAATGGGGTCTTCTATTGCACAAAAGCTGTCATTCCACATCTCATCGAGAAAGGTGCTGGAAAAATCATTAACACATCATCTATCGTAGGGCATGCAGGTAATATTGGCCAAACGAATTATGCAGCATCCAAAGCAGGAGTAATTGGCATGACCAAAACCTGGGCTAAAGAACTAGGCAGGAAGGGGATAACGGTGAATGCAGTTGCGCCTGGCTTTATTGAGACATCAATGGCTTTAAAGGTACCTGAGAAGGTACTATCAAATTTGATTTCTCAGATACCGTTACATCGTCTGGGGCAGCCATCTGATATTGCGAAAGCGTATCTTTTTTTAGCTTCAGACGATGCGGACTACGTAAACGGTACTGTGTTAGAAGTTAATGGCGGGTTGTCTATTTAAAACACGTTACGATAAAGAGCGCTGATCTCATGATGATTGGCGTTTTTTATTAACAAAGTTTAAAAATTACTTTTTTGGATAAAAAAATGCTGGATGAAAAATTTTATTCATAGAATATAAGAGATGGTTATTTGGATGATATTCTTTAAATTCAATAACAGTCTCTATTTTTATAATAATAAAATAATTACCTTTTTTTAAAAGTGTAAATATAGTAAATTCTGGATTTTGGTCTTATAGACATTGCTGGAAAGTTTAGGTATATTAAAAATATGGAAAATTATTTTCAATTATATCCTTTAATAGTAAACTTTATATGAAAAAGTAATTTTTTGTCCCTCAAGAATTAAAAAATGTTTACATTTTGTTTTGAATTTACTCATAATTCACTTTATAGTGATTTAATCATCACATAAAGCAGCTAGAATATTTATTTTGGATGATTGAAGGTGAATAGTATAAAGATTTTAAAAAAACATACGCACAAATCGTCGCAATATGAATATCAAAGGGAGAGGTAATTTTAATGTTAGTAAAACTAGACGAGTTACACTCATTTATTGGTGATACGCCTCTTTTACATTTGAAAAACGATACCATTAATCTTTATACCAAACTAGAATTTCAGAATTATAGTGGAAGTGTGAAAGTTCGGCCAGCTTACTACATATTAAAATCTGCAATTGAGAGAGGCGAAATAACCCCTAATACCACTGTAATAGAATCAACTTCTGGAAATTTTGGCATTGCATTGGCATTGTTATGTAAAAAATTAGAAATCCCTTTCATTCCTATTATTGATAGCAATATTAATGAGGTATATGAAAAGATTCTACGTGTAACTGCTACAAATGTGATCAAAGTAACCGAGCGAGATGAGACAGGTGGTTATTTGTTAAATCGAATTAAAAAGGTAAATGAACTTCTGACTACGATCAAAGATTCATTTTGGACAAACCAGTATGCAAACCGGGATAGCTTCCTTTCCCATTATCATGGATTAGGCAAGGAAATTGCAGATGCCTTTGAACATCTAGATTATGTGTTTATCGGTGTTAGCTCATGTGGAACCATTGCTGGCATATCTCGCAGATTGAAAGAAAAGTTTCCATCTATTAAGGTTATAGCAGTGGATACAGAGGGTTCGGTTATATTTGGGGATAGTCCTAAAAAACGCTTTATTCCGGGGATTGGTTCTAGCATGGTTCCAGAAATACTCAAGGAGGCTATTATCGACGAGGTAATTCATGTACCTGAGTATCGAGCAATCCAAGGTTGTCACGAAATGCTAGAAAAACATGCTTTATTTGTTGGTGGCTCATCAGGAAGCTCGTATTATGCTATAAAGCATTATTTTGCCGACAAGACATTTCATACGCCACCGAATGTAGTCTTTATTTGTCCTGATAGCGGTTTATCTTATGTGGATACAATCTATAACAAAGATTGGGTGGAAAAATTCTGCATAAATCCGGTAGAAACGACTTAAATCATCATATAAACGTTTACATAATGCACTGTTTTTGGCTGATATTTATTACTAAAAAACCAAAATATGTAATGGGTGAGTGATGAATACATGAGAGATTTAGCATTTGTGTTTTCTGGACAGGGATCACAATATGTCAATATGGGAAAAGCGTTATGCGATCAGTACGCCATTGCTAGAAGAACCTTTGAAGAGGCTGAACAGATAGTAGGATTTAATTTACTCAAACTATGTATAGAAGGTGATCTTGAGGAACTGACCAAAACCGCTAATGCTCAACCAGCTATTCTAGCTACAAGTATTGCCCTTTGGCGTGTTTACATGCAGGAGATAGGTGTCAAACCTCATTTCGTCGCTGGACACAGCTTAGGTGAATATTCTTCACTTGTTTGCGCTGGAGCGATGAAATTTTCACAGGCAGTACGTTTAGTCCACAAACGTGGGTTATTTATGCAGGACATTACAACTCAAGGAACTGGAGCAATGGCCTCTGTTTCTGGAATAGACAGGTCTGAGATTGAAAAGGTTTGTCTAGAATATTCAGATGAGACGAACTTTGCGCATCTTTCTAATATTAATTCTTCACGTCAAATCGTTATTTCTGGTCATCGCCAAGCGATTGAAAAGGTAGCAAAAATACTTGAAGGGATGGGAGCTACAGTAATATTCTTGCGTGTTAGTGCTCCATTTCATAGTCCACTGATGCAATCAGTTGCTAGCTCTTTACAGGCGGAGCTTCAAAAAAATAGGTATCAGCCCATGCGTTACGCGGTGGTTGCTAATGTCAATGGACAACCTTACACAAGCAGTGAACAAATTGTAGAAAACTTAACCAAACAAGTGACAGCTCCGGTCCAATGGCTTGCCACTATGCAGTTTTTTTATCAAGAGGGCATTCGAAAAGTGATCGAGTTTGGGCCTAATAAGGTCTTGCGTAATTTAATGAAAAAAGAGTATCCAGATGTACTTTCCTATGCTTACGATGTAGCACAGGATGTTGCTGGTGTAAAAGAAATAATGGGTTTCCCGAAGGACCATCAACCATTTGTTCCTAGTGTAATTACAAAATGTCTTGCTATTGCGGTTGCGACTCCAAATCGAAATTTGAACGCTGATGAGTATCAAAAAGGCATGATTGAGCCATATCGGCGGATACAAAAGATGCAATATGAGCTAGAGGAGGCAGGTGCAGAACCGACCATAAAACAAATGCGTGAAGCCCTTGATATGCTTACATCGGTATTTTTAACCAAGAAAACCTCAACTGATGAACAGAAAAAACGCTTTGATGAGATTTTAGAAGAAACCGGGACGGGCTATCTGCTCCCAGATCTACAGGATTACCGATTTGAAAATTGATTTTACCGTCACTTTACTAAGGATGACGGAAAAGGAGCTTTTCACTTGGAAAAAAAACCTGAAGTAACCAAAATTTATCCGCTGACTCCCTTACAAGAAGGTATTTTATTTCACTCCATTGTACATAACGATTCGGGAGCCTATTTTCAGAGCTTGACTTTTTCAATTGAAGGTAACGTAGATATCGATATTTTTTTAAAAAGCGTCAATGTATTAATTGAACGTCATGATATTTTACGTACAGCTTTTGTATATGAAAAAGTAAAAAAGCCGATGCAACTGGTGCTTAAAAAACGGGAATTAACTAGCATTCATTTTGAGGATATTTCCAGTTTGAGCGAACAGGAGGTTTATGTACAAGGTTATTTAAAAAAGGATAAGACACGAGGATTTCATTTGGCTAAAGAAGTCCTTATTCGTATTGCTATTTTTCAGACATCGACAGAGTGTTATAAAGTGGTTTGGAGCTATCATCATTTAATTATGGATGGTTGGTCACTTGGTATTATGTTTAATGAATTTTTACAAATTTATGATTCTTTTGCTTTTCATAAAAAACTAAAGCTTGAACCGGTTCATTCCTATCAGCAATTTATACAATGGCTAGAAAAGCAGGATAACGAGCAGGCCAAGGAATATTGGGAAGGTTATCTAAAAGGATACGATCAATTGGCGATGGTGCCAAGTTTGATCAATAAAATGAATGTGAATGGTTATGAGGCAAAAGAGGCGGAATTTGAGATCAATTTTGAAAAAACGCAACAGCTTAATAAGCTTGCGCGGCAGAATAATGCTACATTGAGCACGGTATGGGAAGCAATATGGGGATTGGTTCTCCAGCGATATAACAATGTAGATGATGTCGTGTTTGGATCTGTGGTCTCTGGTCGAAATGCTGAGGTAGCAGGAATTAACCAAATGGTCGGATTGTTTATTAATACAGTTCCGGTACGTATCAGAACCGATCGAGTAGAAACGTTTGCACAGCTTGTTCAAATGGCTCAAAAAAGCTCAACTAGGGCAAAAATGTATGATTTTTTTCCACTTTATGAGATGCCAGTAGGAACAAAGATGAGTCAAGGACTCATTGACCATGTCTCAATTTTTCAAAAGTCACCAATAGATATGAATGAGTCAAGTAACGATTCAGGCACTAGAGGGCTTGGTCAAACGATAACCCATGTTGAGTTATTGGAACAAACCAACTATGACTTTAGCATCATGGTCATCACCGGGGAGTCGTTGATCATTCGAATGGGCTACAATTCCAAAATACATAGTTACCAATATATCAAAAGAATCTTTGGTCATATTCAGGAATTGATAGAACAAATCATAGCTAATCCAGAAATCAAGCTTAGCCAACTTAAGATTACGACTCTAGCAGAAGAGAGTGAACTACTTGAGCAATTCAATGACACTCGTCTTCTATATGATCGTAGCAAGAGCATTCACGAATTAATTGCTATACAAGCTAAAAAAACACCTGATCAGATAGCGGTAGTATGTGAAGGAGCCCAGCTTACATATCGTGAACTGGATGAACAAGCGAAAAGGGTCGCTAGCTGTTTAATCGATAAAGGAGTGTCTCCCAACACAATTGTTGGGTTAATGACCGAACGTTCATTGGAAATGATGATCGGCTTACTTGCGATTCTTAAAGCCGGTGGGGCATATTTACCAATTGATCCGACATATCCTGAGGAGCGTGTGAAATACATGCTCATAGACAGTGGCGCTAAGTTGGTACTTACCCAACGCCACTTAGTCTCTGATATACAAACGGTGCAAGAATACATCTATCTAGACGAAGCATTAGCTTATGAAGAAGAGTCTTTATGGAAAGAAAATGCTACTACGTCAGAAGATTTAGCGTACGTGATTTACACTTCCGGTTCAACAGGGCTACCAAAAGGAGTAATGATTCCCCATAGAGCCGTTCATAATTTTATTCAAGGAATCACAGAGAAACTTACTTATACTGCGGGAAAAACGATCCTAGCTCTTACTACCATTTCCTTTGATATTTTTGTAGTAGAAACCTTAGTACCACTTACTCAAGGAATGCGTGTAGTTATTGCAACAGAAGCCCAGCAACGTGACCCGAAATTGTTGAATGAGCTGATCAAGGTAACGAATATCAATTCTTTACAAATCACACCCTCTAGACTGCAATTACTTTTATACAGTGAGGCAGATTGTTTTAGCCAATTGGAACAAATCATGATAGGAGGAGAAGCACTTCTACCGTCCCTATTAGCTCAGCTTAAAGAACGTACACAAGCCTGCATATTTAATATGTATGGTCCTACAGAAACGACCATTTGGTCATTAATACAGGACTTGACTAGTGTACCTACTATTACAATTGGAAAACCAATAGCCAATACACAAGTTTATATTCTCAATAAACACAATAGCTTACAGCCAATAGGGATAACAGGTGAATTGTGTATAGCAGGTGACGGATTATCCAAAGGTTATCTGAATCAAGAAATACAAACTGCGGAAAAGTTTGTTTCGAATCCATTTCAGACAGAGAGTTTCATATATCGCACTGGAGATTTAGCAAGATGGCTTCCAGACGGAACGATTGAGTTCAAAGGTAGAATAGATCATCAAATTAAGATAAGGGGCTTCCGAGTTGAGCTTGGTGAAATTGAGAATTGTTTATTAAAACACCCAGCAGTTAACGAAGCAGTGGTAGTGGTGGAGGAGATTGGTGTTTCACAGAATCTCTGCGCTTATTACGTGGCGGAACATAACGTGAATACTCATGAACTTCGTCAGTTACTTAGCCAAGAATTACCTGAATACATGGTTCCAACACACTTTGTTTCCCTAAAGGAACTTCCGCTTACAGCTAACGGTAAGATCGATCGCAAGCAATTATTTAAACCGATCGAAAGTATACGATCAAATGAAATGATCATTCAACCTCCTAATACGGATGTTGAGCGAGAGTTAATGGAAATATGGAAAAATGTGTTGAACCGTGATGTCATTGGTTTACATGAAAGCTTTTTCGATTTAGGCGGGAATTCAATTCTATTAGTACAGATGCATGCCCAAGTAGATAAAAAGTATATCGGAAAAATAGATATTGGAGATGTTTTTTCCTACTCTACGATTGCAAAGCTAGCCAGCTATATTGAATCGAGGACAGAGGACAATATACCATTGATCGAAATTCCAGCCATACTGTTTCCTCCAGAATATTTTGATGGAAACGAAGTTAAAAAAACGAGTACCCGATTCACTTTTGCTTTTCAAGATGATATGGTTGCTGGCTTAAATATGGTAGCAGATCGGTACAGTGTAGATATAGCTGATATTTTACTTGCGATGAATCTTTATTTGTATTCTGAAATCTGCGAGTTGACTGATGTCACTATTCAGTGGCAGACAACAGACAATAGAACCATTCCTATTAACGTAAACATGAACAACATTGAAGATTTTGGCGAATTATTTAGACAGGTAAGAGGAGCCCGAATACAGCCAAATACCCTTGAGATATATTCTATTCAAGCATTAGAAAATAGCTTTACAAGAAAAACGAGTAAACAAGTATGGCCGTTATTTACTGAATACTTTTCTCAATCAAATGAATTCAATCGCTTGTTTGATATTATATTTGCATTGCAAATCGAGTCGACGACGATCGCTTTTGAATGTCGATATGATCAAAAGAAATTAAACCATGGAAAAGTGGAAGAACTAATTTATGGGTATCTCAAGCTACTTTCTCTCATGCTAGAAAATGAGAAAAATTCAACTATCTAATCGGGATGGAAAAGAGGGGAGATAAGTGAAGAAGAAATTACTAGATTTAACCGGGATAAATTTGACACAAAAAGATGAACGCACGATTGTTCAGACGAATAGCGTGAAAAAGAATGACATTGCAATAATCGGAGTTTCTGGACGCTTTGGAGAAACGCAGAATGTAGATGAGTTTTGGGAGGCTTTGCGTAACGGTAGTGATTGTATTCGTACGATCCCTGAGTCACGACAAAAGGATATCGATCGGTTTATTAACCATGTGCAACCACATATGCAAAAACGGTATTTACATGCTGCCTATTTAGAAGAAATTGATCAGTTTGATTACCAATTATTTTCGATTTCACCTAAAGAAGCCAGTTTAATGGATCCTAATCAACGCCTATTTTTAGAAACAGCATGGTCAGCAATTGAAGATGCTGGCTATGGTGGACAAAAAATTATGGGAACCAGAACAGGAGTGTTTGTTGGTTATAGCGCTGATTCAGACTCAGGGGAGGATTATAAGCAATATATCAAAAATGTTGCTCCATCTCTGTCTGGAGCAGCGGTTCCCGGTAACATAAAGTCTATCATCGCTAGCAGAATTGCTTACACGCTCGATTTGCATGGGCCAAGTATGGTAATTGACACAGCTTGTTCATCTTCTTTGGTTGCTGTTCATTTGGCGTGTCAGGCGATAAATAATGGTGAGTGTGATATGGCTCTTGCAGGAGGAGTCAAAATTATCATGCTTCCCTTAGGTGAAGACTCTGATTCAGGAATCGGTATTTCTTCACGAGACGGACGAGCCAAAACCTTTGACAATCGATCAGATGGAACGGGTTTTGGTGAGGGTGTTGGCGTTGTAATGTTAAAAGCTCTTGATCAAGCCATACATGATAAGGACCATATTTATGCTGTGGTCAAAGGAAGTGCTTTCAACCAAGATGGTCATTCAATTGGAATAACTGCTCCTAACTCACTAGCACAGGAAGATGTGATTGTTAGGGCTTGGCAAAATGCAGAAATAGAACCAGGGACAATTCAATATATTGAGGCTCATGGAACCGGGACATCTCTAGGTGATCCAATTGAAATTAAGGGAATCCAGCGAGCTTTTGAAAAGTATACAAATCAAAAACAGTTTTGCGGTATCGGCTCGCTAAAGACTAACTTTGGACATCTCGACCATGCAGCTGGAATTGCCGGTTTTATCAAAAGTATATTGGCGCTAAAACATAAGGAAATTCCACCTACAGTGAATTTCCAATATCCCAATCAAAAAATCTCCTTCGACCACTCACCTGTCTATGTTAATGATTGTCTAAGAGAATGGGAATCTAATGGGCATCCGCGTCGTTGTGGAATCAGTTCATTTGGATTGAGTGGTACGAACTGCCATATCATTTTGGAAGAAGCACCAGAACCTAAGTTGCGTACTCAACTACAAGATCAAACATCAAAGCCGTACATCTTATCATTGTCAGCAAAAACAGACGACGGATTGCTTCAGCTAATAAATGATTACCTTCAGTTTATTAGTAAAAATGAGAATGTAAGTATAGCTGATCTTGCGTATACGTCTAACACAGGTAGAGGACATTATGAGTCTCGATTGGCACTAGTAGCATGTAACTGTAAGGATTTGGTGGAACAACTTTACTTATGTAAAAAAGAGGGAATTGGTACTAACGAACGAATGGGTTGTTATTCGAATTCATTTAAAGTAATTAATGAGCAGAAACCTATCCGTAGTGAAAAAGAGATAACGGAAGCTGATATTAGACAGTTGACTGAGCAGGCCAATTCTTTAATTAGCCAGCTCGTAATGGTAGAGCCTTCGGAAGTGCTACTTCAGCAATTGTGCCAATTATACGTCAGTGGAGCTGAAATAGATTGGGAAAGGCTGATGCAGAAAGAACAAGTTCACAGGATAAGTCTTCCCGTATACCCATTTAATCGAAAGCGTTGCTGGGTGGAGCCGGAAGCTGAAAATTCTTACCCAATCATAAAAAAATCATTAAAAGAACTTGATCTACCCCTACTTGATCGATTAGAAGCAGATTCGATTGAAACTATTATTTATGCAACAGATTTTAATGTGGACAAGCACTGGGTACTACATGAACATATCGTCAATGATAAATTTGTTGTACCTGGAACCACTTATCTCGAAATGCTACTTGAGGCTTGTTATCAACAAATACCAACTAGACAAGTTCAAGTAGAGAATCTTGTTTTTCTTGCTCCATTAATTTGTGAACGTGGTGAGTCTCATGAGGTCCAGACCATTTTAAAAGAAAATGGACAATCCTATGACTTTATTATTGCAAGTCGATACAACGGAGAATGGGTGAGACACGCTCAAGGGACAGTAGCATTTGGCGTACATTATGATGCATCAATGATAAAGCTTGAAGAAATAAAAAACAGATGTGACATTGAGCGCAATGAATTCATTCAATACGAGGAGGATTTCTCTGGATCTGGGGCTATCATTACAGGCCCTCGTTGGAATAATGTGCAGCATACTTATATCGGTAATGGTGAAGTACTTGCTTATTTTAGTCTTCCAGAACGTTATGAAGCAGATAAAGGTTTGTATCATTTTCATCCTTCCCTAATGGATAATGCTGTTAACTTAGCCATTAACACAGTAAGTCAGGATTTTTATCTGCCGTTTACATACCGTATATGTAAGGTTTACAGCACAATGCCCAACAGATTTTACAGTCATCTCAGATTAAAGTCTGATCAGTCTGACAATAAGGAAATCATTAATTTTGATGTGACGTTGGTAAATGAAGAAGGCGTCGTATTTGCAGAAATAGAAGATTATGCGATTAAACGTGTACATCAAATGGACTTGGGAGTAAACAAAGCAAATAAATCTCCCTTTTATTACGGGATAAAATGGATTGAAAAAGAGATAAATCCTAGAGAAGAAAGTTCCAAAGATCTGGGAACTGTCCTTATCTTTAAAGATGAGACAAGCATTGGTGAGCAGATGATTCAGGCATTTGATTCCATTGGCAGGCCGTGGATTCAGGTTGAAATGGGAGCAGAATTTAAAGAGGTTGACCAACGCACCTATAAAATAAATGGTCTTCAAACGGACTATACCACCTTGATTGGGTTACTGAAAGAAAGAGGTATTACTCAAATCATACACTTGCTATCTGTTATGGAAAAGCAGGATGTCAATGATCTAACGGACTTGGAAGAAACGCAGAAGAGAGGGTATGAGAGTCTCGTCCGTCTGACGAAAGCATTATTAGAACACAACATTCATGAGGAGATAGAGATATTGCTTGTGGCTCCTTATGTATACGAATTGAATGAACAGCAGGAATATATTCATCCACATTACGCTACCATGTTTGGATTGGGAAAGGTGGTAAGTCAAGAGTATCCTCATTTATTGTGTAGAGCGTTAGATATTGACAAATTTACTTCAGGGGATACCATCCTTGCCGAGCTAGGAAGAAAAGACAAGGATTATCTGGTGGTGCACCGTAATAATCAAAGATTTGTGGAGGAATTTTACGAATGTAACCTAGACGATGTTGCTACTGATTCTATCGAAATTCGTGAAAATGGAGTTTATGTAATTACAGGTGGTCTTGGTGCAATTGGACTTGAAATGGCTAATTATCTTGCTTCCCAGGCCTCTGTCAATCTTGTATTGATTAATCGATCTTCATTACCAAGCAAAGAGCTTTGGGGACAAGTAGAACAACAAACCCAGCCCAAATTATATCGACAAATCACAGCAATCCGTAAGATAGAATCGCTGGGAAGTAATGTTACGGTAGTAAGCGCCGATATTAGTGATCAGGATGAGTTGCAAGCTGTACTTACCCAAGTCCGATCACAATTTACTACCATCAATGGCATTATCCATAGTGCTGGTGTAGCTGGTGAGGGATTTATCCTACGCAAAGAGGAGGTTAGCAGTCAACCTGTTTTATCTCCAAAAGTAAGGGGTACTTGGTTATTACACCATCTGACTAAAGATGATCAGCTTGATTTCATGGTACTGTTTTCATCAATTAACTCACTTTACGGTGGAGTTGGACAAGGGGACTATACTGCTGCCAATGCTTACCTAGATGCATTTACCTCATTGCGCAATCGCCATACAGGGAAGACATTGACCATCAATTGGGCTGCATGGAAAGAAGTAGGGATGGCTGTGGAATACGGAGCTAATCACGATTTAGGATTCTTTAAGTCCTTGTCAACTCAAAATGCCATCCAAGCATTTCAGCAAGTTTTGCATAAACGGATGAATAGAGTAACGATAGCAGAAATCAATTATGATAATACCCTTGATCATATGGATACTCTTACATTTAATCTAGAAAAACCTATTATATCCAAATTGACAAAAATGAGTAGGTTAAAAGAAATAAAACAAGGAGCGGTAACGTCCCAAGTATTACCAGACGTTATGGTGTCGGGGCGTAATGCTGGTGAGAGTTATTCTGTAAATGAGCGATTATTGGCTCAGGTATTTTGTTTGGAATTAGGACTTGATGAAATAAATATCTACGATGATTTCTTTAGTCTCGGGGGAGATTCTATTATTGCCGTCAAGATCGTAAATTCAATTCAAAAGTATCTGAATAAGAACATTGGAATCAGTGAAATATTCCAAAATTTAACTATTTTTGCACTTGCAGCACATCTTAGTTCTCAAGAAGAAGGTAATAAAAAAATCATAATCTCTGAGCAGAATACAGAAGCACCAAACATCGTGTTGGAATCGGAGGAAGGAATTGAACTAACAGGTATGCAGCGGCACATCTACTTCCTTCAATCCTATAATCCGTTTATGACTGAACTTACCATGCTTACCGAAAAAGAGCTTTCTACATCTGTTGACATTGAGTTGTTTCAAAAAGCTGTTGACGCAGTTACCCAACAGCATGAGTCTCTACGGACAATTTTCCGAGAAGAGAATGGACTACCCAAACAAGTCATTTTGCCATTTATGAGTGTAGAGACAGAATACGAAGACCTATCCTTTGATTCAGATGCAAGCCAGCTAGCTAAAAGGAAGCTGAACGAAGCTAGAATTCGAGCTTGTCAGCTTTCAAAGTCAACATGGAGTCCGATTTTGTATCGTTTACCAGAAAAGAAAGCTCTCTTTGGTCTCATTATTCACTCACTGATTGGAGACCAGTGGAGTTTGGAGTATATTGCTAATGAAATTCTTCAAGTTTATAACGATCTAATAGAAAATAAAGAGATTGCACTTCCACCTACGGGCAACTATATCTCTTGGATACGCGATCAGCTTAGTTGGGAAAAGAGTGAAGGGTTTCAAACAGACCAAGCATACTGGCAACAGGAATTACGTAATCCTCTTCCTCAATTAAACCTAGCAACGGATTTTCAACGTCCTAAGACTCCAAGCTATCAAGGAAGCTTTTATCCTTTTCAGTTAAAGGATGAGGAAGTATGGAAATCAATTCAAGAAACAATCAAACGGGTAGATATTTCCTTGGAAACCTATCTATTGTCTGCCTATTACCTTCTGTTGCACAAGCTTACGCTTGATACAGATATCATCATAGGGATGACAGCTCGTCACCAAGGTGATTCAGATAGTAATGAAATTGTGGGGGCACTGACGAACATCTTCTGTATGCGTGTGAAGGTAGAAGAAACAGAGACGATTGAAGAACTATTTGCCAAGGTAGAAAAAACGAGATTTGCAGCTACTACACACAGTCGTTATCCATTTGATGCTATAGTCGCCCAGGTTAATGCTCAACGTAGTCAACGAAGTCAACGAAGTTCGATCTTTTCGACAATGTTCCAATGGCATGAATCAATGCCTACTTTAAACGATGGTGTAAGCTTGTACGATTTAAGCTTGGTAGGTGTGGCTAACACAGAACAACTACATTTCCGATTCGAGTTTGATACAAATCTTTTCAAAATAGAAACGATAAGTAAGCTAGCACAGTATTATTTGAATATCTTGTATGAAGTCAGCAATAGTGGTTTACGCATTCCAGATGTACAGCTTTTGTCTCAAAATCAGATGCAAGAATTGAAAGCATCGCAGGTATCAAGTGTCATGGGAGATTTTGAATTTAATTTTTAACTTACAAAACTAACTAGAGGAGAATCTCAATGCTTACGCAAACAACTTCCATATTTGAACAACTAGAGTCTAATGTTCGTTCTTATTGCAGAGCTTTTCCAGATGTTTTTATAAAGGGAAAAAATTCAGCTATGTATACCAAGTCGGGAGCAAAATTCATTGATTTCTTTGCAGGAGCTGGAGCTCTCAACTACGGGCATAATAATGATTTTATCAAAAAAAAACTTATTGCCTATTTAGAAACCGACGGGCTTGCTCACGGTTTAGATATGCACACCTCTGCCAAAGAAAACTTTTTGCAGACGTTTAATGACTTGATCCTTCGTCCCAGAAATTTGGAGTATAAAGTGATGTTTTGTGGACCTACTGGAGCAAATGCGGTAGAAGCAGGACTAAAGATCGCCCGTAAGACGAAACAACGCTCAGGTATTTTTGCTTTTACAGGTGGCTTTCATGGAATGTCTTTAGGGGCTTTGTCTGTTACCGCCAATAGCTACAATCGTCAGGCGGCAGGCGTTGATTTACCTCAAGTCACATTCATGCCGTACCCTACTGATTTTTCTTTCGATACGATTGAATATATCGATAAAATGATTAGCGACAGTCATTCTGGTATTGCTAAACCAGCTGCGATTATTTGTGAAACGATTCAGGCAGAAGGCGGTATTAACGTTGCCCCTATTCAGTGGCTTCAGAGGTTACGTCAATTGTGTGACAAGCATGATGTGCTGTTGATTTGCGATGAAGTTCAGATCGGATGTGGTCGAGCAGGCTCTTTCTTTTCATTTGAAAGAGCTCCTATTGTTCCAGATATTGTGGTACTTTCCAAATCTATTAGTGGCTATGGTTTGCCAATGTCGCTCTTGTTGTTTAAACCAGAATTAGATATTTGGCAACCTGCAGAACATAATGGAACATTCCGTGGTAATCAACTAGCCTTTGTTGCTGCCGAAGCTGCCTTACATTACAGAGAAATGGAACAATTAGAAGCAGAGGTTCTACGTAAAGAAAAGTTTGTGAAGCAATTTTTGAATGAACATATTGCTAGCTTGCACGACCAGATTGATGTACGTGGAATGGGGTTAATTTGGGGAGTAGATGTAGCTAAAGTTAGTGATTCAGGAGTAAATGTTGCGAAAAAGGTAGCAAAGCGTTGCTATGAGCATGGCTTAATCATCGAGTGTGTAGGTCGCAATGATACAGTGATTAAACTTCTCCCTCCGTTAACCATTGAATGGAATGAATTACAAAAAGGATGCGATATATTACAACAATCAATGAGGGAGTGTTTGAGCAGTTTATAAGCAGACAAGATCCAAAAAAGTGAGAGGAGATCATCTACAAATGAGATATTTACATGAAAAAGACTTGCTTACCATCGGAATGAACTGGGATGAAACGACCTCTGTTATTGAACAGGCTGTGAGATGCTTGCAGCAGGATGACTTTGCCCAACCGATAAAACCTTATTTACGCTATGGGCAAGAGCAAAATCGAATTATCGCTATGCCTGCTTTTGTGGGAGGTACGATTAATCAAGCAGGGATTAAGTGGATTGCTAGCTTTCCGAATAATATTCAACAAGGTATTCCCCGAGCGCACAGTGTCACCATTCTAAATAATGCACGTAATGGCGTTCCAGAAGCTATTATTAACACAGCATTACTTAGCGTCATCCGCACAGCTTCCGTTAGTGGAATGATAATTAAACATTATGATAACGTTCGCACTCTCAAAGATATCACAGTTGGTATTATCGGCTGGGGTCCGATCGGTCAATATCACTTTAAGATGGTTACTGCTTTACTAGGCGATCGAATTAAAAGTATTTACTTATATGATCTTAGTCCAATTGAAATCGCGACAATTGACTCGTCTGTAAAAGATAAGGTTATCATCGCTAAAGGGTGGAAAGAAGCCTACCAAAATTCAGATATCTTCATAACATGCACAGTGTCCAAAGCACCATACATTGATGCTAAACCAAAGACAGGTTCTCTCCTACTCAATGTTTCGTTACGTGATTTTACGACAGATATTTTTCCGTATGTAAAAGATTCAATCATTGTAGACAACTGGGAAGAGGTATGTCGGGAAAAAACAGATATAGAGTCTATGCATTTGTATTGTGGTTTACAAAAGGAAGGCACGAAATCCATTATTAACGTGGTTTGTGACAATGCCATGTCTAGTTACCGTGAAGATCAGAATATTATGTTTAACCCCATGGGTATGGCCGTTTTTGATATTTCGATAGGACATTATTTTGTAAGAAAAGCAGAAGACTTAAAGATAGGACAACTATTGGAATAAACATAACATGTAAAATGGGGGGATTCCAATGAGTACCAATTTTTTGCATAATATTCTACTAGCAAGCGGACAATTTGAGCAAGAGCGTTCCTATTGGCTTCAACAATTGGAAGGAGTCACTGATTTTAGTGGTTTCCCCTTTGAAACACGCCCACTTGCCAACAAAGTAGTGGACATGAATTCGGTCAGTTATCCAATTCCACCTGCGATAGTGGCAATTATCAAGCGAATGAGTAACAACTCAGACTATGGAATATACATGTTCCTCCTTGCGGGGATAAAGTATCTTTTGTCTACATACAAACAGCATTCAGATATTATTGTCGGGATGCCTGTTTTTCAGCAAAAAGAGGATGATAAACAGGCTTTTTCCAATATCTTGCCAATCCGTTCTAATTTAGATCGTTCACTAACCTGGAAACAGGTGCTCCCTACATTAAAAGGTACGATAACAGATGCAGTGAAAAATCAAAACCTGCCATCCAAATCAATTGCTGGCTTGTTGGGGATTTCAAATGAAGAAAAAAGTAGACCGAACTTTGGAACTATCGTTTTGCTTGACACGATACATGATCAAGCAAGTGTAGAGTCGATTACTGCCGACATGGTGTTTCACTTTAAAAAACATGATGAGGGTCTAACACTCCAACTAGATTATCACCCAGGTCTGTATAGTGAAGAGAGTATTGGACAGGTAGTGAATCGTTTATTCGTCGTTTTGCACATGATTACTAGTAAAACGGGTGAATCACTTCAATCAATGGATCAACTCCTTACGCATTGGAAAGGTTCATATACGAATGTATCTAAATTACAGCTACCTGTGGAACATTCACTTTCAAACTCTACACCCATGAAATGGGGGAATAAAGAATTTACCCTCTCTCATGAGGAAAACAAACGACTTACAGAACTAGCGAAAATAGCTGGTAGCTCTCTTTCAGTTGCGCTATTTAGTGTTTGGCAATTGCTTCTTCACCGTTATACAGGCGAAAATGACATTTTAAGTGGATGGTTAAGACAGGATGAGCCTAGCAAAAGTTCTCCTCTCTCCATTTATAGTGATTTTTCGGGCAATCCTAGCTTCATAGAGTTGCTTCGGCGCGTTCAACGTACAATAGACGCTATCATAATTGAACAGGAGTTTTCAGTTTATCAGCTACCTGCCTTTCAAATTTTATTTGTAACGGGAGAGATAGATTATCCATCATGGACTGATGATACAGAGCTTGCTCTTACTATTTCTCAAAGAGAAACAGGCTTAGTAGGTACAATCTTTTTTGATACAGAACGCTTTAGAGAGGATACGATCCAACGATTAATACAGCATCTAACTACAATGCTTAAAGATATTATGGTTCATCCTGATATCTCGATTGGGCAGATTTCTCTGTTAGATGATTCTGAGCGTGACTTACTACTTACTACGTGGAATGATACGAATACTCCATTTCCTAGTGAATCGCTTGTTCAAGAGTTATTTGAAGAGCAGGTCAGACAATATCCAGACCAAATAGCGATTATTGATGGAGAGATCGAGCTTACCTACCGAGAATTACATGAGAAATCTAACCAGATGGCTCATCGCCTTCAACGATTAGGAGTGCAGCCAGACACGCTCGTAGGGATTAGTATGGAACGATCTCCAGAGATGATCATAGGCATCCTAGCTATTCTTAAAGCGGGAGCGGCTTATCTCCCGATTGATCTAACCTACCCTGAGGAGCGAATTTCCTTTATCATCAAGGACTCGCAATTAACTGTGCTGATTACGAAAGAGTCTCATTATCAACAGTTTGCAGACTATAACATGACAGTAGTGTTAATAGATAGCGATGTTCAGGGGTTTGATCAAGAAAGCTTATCAACACCTAGTAGTAACGCTACTGCTACGAATATGGCTTATGTTATCTACACCTCTGGTTCAACAGGTACCCCAAAAGGTACAAGGATCACACATCAGAGTATTAATCGTCTCGTAAAAAATAATTCATATGTAGATTGGGAGTCTACTGATCGTTTAGCGCAGGTCAGTAATACGTCCTTTGATGCATTTACCTTTGAATTGTGGGGTACGTTGCTTCATGGGGCTACGCTTGTACTCATTGCGCCAGATGTTGTTTTATCTCCTTACGCTTTCCAGAAAGAAATTCATCATTATGGGATTACTATGATGTTAGTAACGACTGCCTTGTTCAACCAATATGCAGGGGAAAAACCTGAACTGTTTACAAACATTACGGTTTTATTTGGGGGAGAAGCTGCTGATCCTAAGTGGGTAAGAGTAGCCTTAGAAAAAGGTAAGCCGAAGAAGTTAATTAATGTCTATGGACCAGCAGAATGTACAGTGTTTACGACAACACATCATGTTACTCAAGTAGCGGCTGATGCTTTATCAATTCCAATCGGGAAGCCTATTGCTAATACCCAAGTCTATGTCTTAGATCAATATTTACAAGTAGTCCCTATCGGGGTTCCGGGTGAACTGTATGTGGGGGGACCTGGTCTTGCACTAGGATATTTACATCGACTCGAAATCACAAGTGAGCGCTTCATAAAAAATATATTTTCTTCAAATGAAACGGACCGTTTATATAAGACTGGGGATATTGTGCGTTATTTGCCAGATGGCACTTTAAGCTATATTGGACGCGAGGATGATCAAGTTAAAATACGCGGATTCCGAATTGAATTAGGTGAAATCGAAGCTGTTTTGGGGCAGCATCCAGAAATTCGGGATGCGGTAGTAATGATGAGAGAAGATCAAAATAGTAACAAACAACTGATTGCCTATTTTACTGCCTACAAACCAGGGGTAGTAACCACTTGTGAGTTACGCAGTTTTGCAGAGAAGAAAATACCAATGCATATGATTCCTGCTACGTTTATCTATTTGGATCATCTACCGGTTACACCAAATGGAAAAGTAGATCGAAAAGCATTGCCAGCTCCTTTTCTTGAAAGAGAGGAAGGGAATACGCCGTTTATTGAACCCGTTACTGATACAGAGATAATCCTATCCGAATTTTGGAAAGAAATTTTAGGAATTGGTCGCATCAGTATCATCGATGACTTTTTTAATAGTGGCGGTCATTCTCTTCTTGCTACTCAGCTTTTATCAAGAATATACCATGCCTTTCATATAGAAATATCATTACGAACGTTCTTTGAAAATCCAACGATCCAAGCAATGGGAAAACAGATTGACCACATCATATCTTCAGGAGAGCAATCGGTATCCGTTCCGCTGGTTCCTGTCTCACGAGATGATGATCTTGTCCTTTCGTATACTCAACAAGGAGTTTGGTTTATTGAACAACTGGAACCTGGAAGTGCAACCTATAATGTCCCAGTTGCAAACACACTCAAAGGAAGTTTAAACATTGATGCTTTGGAGCGTGCAGTAAATGAGATCATTCGTCGACATGAAATTTTGCGCACCAGTTTTATCTCCAAAGATGGAAAACCTTATCAACTCAGTCATCCATTCCAATCCATTCGCATTCCTTTGATTGAAATGAGTGATGTTCCTGCCCCAGAACGCCATCAGCGAATTATCGATATGGCCAATGAGGATGCTAATCGATCGTTTGATTTAACGAAATGTCCGTTGGTGCGTTTCATATTATTTAAAAAAGATGAAGAGAGTTACGTCTTTTATTACACCATGCATCATCTTATCATGGATGGTTGGTCCTTACAGATATTTACACACGAATTATCTGTTTTATATGAAGCATTTAGTCAGGGCAAACCTTCTCCTTTACCAGAAATGCAGCTACAATATGCCGATTTTGCTGCATGGCAGCGCAAGTGGCTAGATGGTAAAGTGATGAATCAACAATTAGCCTATTGGAAAAAGCAGTTGGCTGGGAACTTACCAGTTTTACAATTACCGATAGACCGGACCCGTCCAAGTGTAGCCAGTGGCGCAGGTCAGCGTGACACTTTAGTTATGCCGAAAGAACTTGTTAATAAATTACATGTTCTTTGTAAACGTCAAGGCGTGACTCTTTATATGGCCTTACTTTCAGCATTTAAAGTACTGCTTAGTCGATATTCGGGAGAAACCGATATATTAGTTGGTTCTCCAATTGCTAATCGTACACGCTTAGAGACAGAGGGTATGATTGGATTCTTTGCTAATACAATTGTATTACGTTCTCAATTGAGTGATAACCCAACATTTACTGAACTTCTAAAACAAGTACGGGAGGTTACTCTTGAAGCGTTTTCCAATCAAGATGTTCCATTCGAAAAATTAGTGGAAGTATTACAACCTGAACGTACAAAAAACATCACCCCAATTTTTCAGGTCATGTTTACATTGCAAAATACTCGTCGTACCGATTTTAAACTCTCTGATGAGACACTGATTCATCCGGAAATTGATAGAGGCACGTCTATGTTTGATCTTTTATTTGATATTGCAGAGCATCCAGATGGTCTGCTGTTGGTAGCAGAATATAACATGGATATATTTTTTTCAGCTACCATTGGCCGTATGATGGAGCATTATCGGGAGCTGCTAGAATCCATTGTGGAGCTTCCAGAGCAACCAATTTCTGATCTAAATATGTTGACAAAACAAGAAAAAATCCAAATTCTCGAGGATTTTAATGACACAAAATGTGATTTTCCACTAGACAAAACCACGCATGAATTATTTGAAAAGCAAGTGGAATGTCGACCTACTGACATTGCTGTTATACATCGGGATCAACAAATGACGTATGAAGAATTGAATGCTCGGGCCAATCAAATGGCGCGCTTTATCCGTAGAACCGGTATGAAAAATGAAGAGATAATAGCTGTTTTCTTAGAACGTTCCATCCCAATGATGGAAAGTATCCTAGGTATTTGGAAAGCAGGTGGGGCTTACATACCTATTGATACGGCCTACCCCATACAACGAATTATAGGTATTCTCGAAGGTTCAGGGGCGGCGGTACTGATCACTACATCGAAATTTGTTACTCCAGAGATTATACAGAACTATAGGGGTACCATTATTTGTATTGATGATCAAATGGACGCCATCAATCAAGAAAGGAAAGACAATCTAAGTGTTATCGTTGAGCCTGACCATCTTGCTTATATCATCTATACATCAGGATCAACAGGTAAGCCAAAAGGGGCGATGGTAGAGCATATCGGATTAAACAATCATCTACACATGATGATAAAGCAACTTAAGTTGAGTGAAGATTGCCGCATCGCCCAAACTGCTTCTCACTGCTTTGATATTTCTGTGTGGCAATTTTTTACATCTATTATCTTGGGTGGAACTACTATCATCTATGATAATCAGATGACTATGGAGCCTACCTCTTGCATTGAGCAGATTATTAAAGATCGGATAAATATCTTTCAAGTTGTTCCATCTGTTTTGTCCGTTATGCTGGATCATGTGGAAGAAACCAAATTGTCTCTAGAGTGTTTTCGATATGTAAGCGTCACAGGAGAAGCAATTAAACGTAGTTTGGTAGCCAGATGGTTTAAGCTCTTCCCGCATATTCCGTTAGCGAATGCATATGGGCCTAGTGAAGCATCAGACGATGTTACGATTCATATCTTAGATCAGTTGCCCCAAAGCGAAATCGTTCCTATTGGTAAACCTTTGCACAATTTTAAGATTTACATTGTTGATGAAAAAATGAATCTCTGCCCGGTTGGGATTAAAGGCGAAATTTGTGTGTCTGGTTTAGGGGTTGGACGAGGATATTTGAATGATCCAGAAAGAACCGCCAAAGTATTTATGGAAGATCCGTTTGCTGATCATAAAGGAGTACGACTTTACAAAACGGGAGACATGGGACGTTGGCTTTCTGATGGAACACTGGAGTTTTTTGGACGTAAAGACTATCAAGTTAAAATTCGTGGGTTCCGTATTGAATTGGAAGAAATCGAAAACCAAATTAACAATCATCCCGATATTTTGGAAACGGTAGTAATGGATATTGAGGATACAAGGGGTCAGAAAAGTTTATGTGCCTATGTAGTGTTGAAACAAGATGTCCCTATTAATCAACTAAAAAGTCATTTAGCAAATGCGTTACCTGACTATATGATTCCAGCCTTCTTTGTAAAAATGGAGAGGCTTCCCTTGACTACAAATGGGAAAGTGGATCGTAAGGCGTTGCCAAAACCTGATCGTAATGTTGTAGAAAGCAAATACGTAGCACCACGTACCATAATTGAAGAAAAAATAATTGCTATCTGGGAAAGTGTGCTTGATACGAGTGGAATAGGTATCGAAGATCATTTTTTTGAAAATGGTGGGCATTCACTGAAGGCAACAACGGTTATTTCGCGTATCAATAAAGAATTACAGGTAGATATCTCCCTGCGGGAAATTTTTAACAGCCCAATCATTAAGGATTTAGCACAGGTTGTAGAGAACAGTGCCAAAAAAGCTTATCCGATGATTCAACCTGTAAAAAAACAAGAGGCATACCAGCTTTCTTCTGCACAAAAACGTATGTTTATAGTAAATCTACGAGATTCAGAGAATATAGCCTATAATATTCCGAACATGTTTATTATTGAGGGGAAACTGGACAAACAACGCCTTCATCAAGCCCTTCAAAAACTGGTGGAACGTCATGAGATTCTTCGCACTTCTTTCGGATGGGAAAAAGGAGAACCTGTTCAATATGTTCAGGACAAGCTAGAGCTAGACTTGAAAGAAGTAACATCAACACACGAACAGCTTCACAGCGTTGTTCGGTCACTTGTGGCTCCTTTTGACTTGGGCAAGGCACCACTACTGCGTCTTTTTGTTGTCACGGTGGAAGAGGGATACCATGTGCTTGTCTTGGATATGCATCATATCATAATGGATGGATCATCCATAGCAATTTTGCTAGATGAACTGGTGCAGTTCTATCAGGAGAAGCAACTTCCAGAGCCAAGAATTCAATACAAAGATTTTTCAGCTTGGCAAAACAAACTATTGATGTCAGAGATCATGCAAAGTCAAGAGAAATACTGGCTGGATCAGTTTACTGGTCAATTACCTGTGCTTGCACTGCCAACAGACTATCCACGTCCGTCAGTGAAAAGCTTTGAGGGTAACTATGTTGAGTTCTGTGCTAGTAAGGAATTGACGTTAGGATTGCGAAACTTAGCCAGTTCTACAGGTACAACACTTTACATGGTTTTACTTGCTGCATATCACGTGCTGCTATCAAAATATGCTCGTCAGCAAGACATCATTATTGGAACACCGATTGCTGGTAGGCATCATGCAGATCTTGAAAAGGTAATCGGCATGTTTGTTAATACATTGGCCATACGTTTACAATCTGAGACTCAGCAGACATTTAGTGAGTTCCTGCTTGTAGTTAAAGAGCATGTATTACAAGCCTTTGATAATCAGGATTATCAATTTGACATGCTCGTAGAAAAGCTAGATGCAGCAAATGATGAATCTAGGAATCCTTTGTTTGACACGATGTTTATACTACAAAATATTGAGGAGCCTTACATCACAGAAGGTAATAATGTTACTGATAAGCTGTCCATATCTCGCTTTGATTATAAATACCGTATGTCTAAATTTGATCTGAGTGTCATTACGATAGAAGCAGAT
This sequence comes from Brevibacillus laterosporus DSM 25, assembly GCF_002706795.1. Taxonomy (NCBI): domain Bacteria; kingdom Bacillati; phylum Bacillota; class Bacilli; order Caryophanales; family Paenibacillaceae; genus Brevibacillus; species Brevibacillus laterosporus. The sequence goes on along the minus strand of NZ_CP017705.1, from coordinate 5,197,449 downwards.
GAGGAGTTAGTATTTCAATTTGAGTATGCAAATATATTATTTTCAAATAGCACGATAAACATTTTAGGAGAATCCTTTCTTAAGCTACTTACTATAATTGTGACTGAGACAGATAAAAAATTATGTGATTTGGAGATTACTGAGTCCATTGATCTGATTGAAATGGATATTTCTGATCAATTGAACTTTCATTTCTAAATAAAACTGCTAAGTAGTAAGACCTTGGGATAAAACCCATGGTCTTACCTTTCTTCCTTAATTTATTATAGTATTAGTGAAAATTTTTAAATTGTATGATATTGTTAAGTTGTGGAATTTTCTGGCGTATTGAAATTTTTTCTTTTTTCATCAACTTCTTTATTTATCTATGCCTACTAAAAAAGCATAAGAAATTATGCAGATAGGTACATTCTATATCTGAATAGAAGGCCGAAAAGAGTACAAAAGGAGTGGATGTGCGTGGGGAAAACAATGAAGATTGAAAAAACGAACGTAGAAGAAATTTTGGGATTAACGCCTTCTCAAGAAGGAATATTATTTTACTATTTATATAATCTTGAAAGTAGAGAGTATTATGAACAATTGTCTATACATGTGGAAGGCAGGGTTCAACCAGAACTAATAAAGCAAGCATGGGATTACATTGCGCAACAGAACGAGATGCTACGAACTATTTATCGGTGGGAGAATTTAGAAAAGCCGGTGCAGATCATTTTAAAGGATAAGCCAGTACCTTTTAGACAGATTGATTTATCGATGGTACCTATAGAACAAAAAATGGAAAAACTTGCAAATGTAAAGCTACAAGACCTCCAAGAGCCATTACATCTACATATAGAACCGTTCCGTTTTACTTTGTGTAAATTGACGGACAATCATTATGAAATGATTATTACGAATCATCATATTCTGTATGATGGATGGAGTAATGGTGTTTTACTTAGCGAATTTTTTCAAGCTTATCATAATCTCAAAGAAGGACAGGAAAATACGGCAAAAGAGAAAAGTAAATTTAAAGATTTTATCAAATGGAGTCAATCTCAGCAGGAGAAGGAAGAAGTTACTCTATTTTGGAAAAGCCTTCTTGATGGATTCGATACAAAATCAGATGTACTTGCCCGTAAAGAATATAACCTTGAAGCTTCGAAACAGGGGAAAAGCTATACATATGGTTTCACACAGAGCTTGACTAAGCGTTTAAAAACATTTGTACAAGAACAAAATATTACAATCGCTACCTTTTTTTACACAGTTTGGGGCATGGTGTTACAACGCTATAATAACAATCAGGATGTTGTGTTTGGTGTAACTAGTTCAGGGCGTACAGCGCCGATTAAAGGGATCGATCAAATGGTAGGTCTCTTTATCAATACACTACCGTTACGTGTAAAAAACCGTTCAGATGAGACGATTATCGATTTGCTACAAATGGTTCACCAACAAGTGAAAGAACGAGAAGCTTTTGAAGCAATTCCACTTGTTGATGTCAAAAAATGGACTCAATTGGATAACCAGGAATCGTTATTTGATTCTATTATGATCGTCCAGAATTACCCGATTGATTTTAGCCTGATGAACAAATTTTCCGATTTGTCAGTCCGGTCCTACGAGATGAACGAATTAACCAATTATCCGCTATGCTTGGAAATCGTCATGAAAGAGGATGTAGAATTACGAATCACTTATCACCAAAATCGTTTTGACGAATCTACCATCGAGCGTATTGCTGGGCATGTGCTACAAATGATAGAAGAGATACAAAACGACCCATATGCAAACCTCTTTTCTATTAAGATGATAACTCCTCAAGAGAAAACGTTGATTCTTGAGAAGTTCAACGATACAACAGTAGATAATTTACAAGAGCAAACCATTCACCAGTTATTTGAGAGTCAGGTGGAGCGTACACCGGATCAAGTAGCGATAGTCTATGAAGGTGCGCAATTAACATACCGTGAATTAAATGAGCGAGCGAACCAATTGGCACGAACTCTGAGAGCAGAAGGAGTAGGACCTGATCAACTGGTTGGGATTATGGTAGAGCGTTCCTTGGACATGATGGTTGGGCTATTAGGAATCCTGAAGGCGGGAGGAGCTTATGTCCCGATTGATCCAGCCTATCCAGAAGAGCGCATTCGCTACATGCTAGAAGATACGGGCGCCAAACTGGTAGTGGTACATAGTCATTTACAAGAGAGAATCACCTTTTCTGGAAAATGTCTCGCTCTGGATGAGGAAGCTTCCTATCAGGATCTCACAACCAATCTTGAGCCGATTAGTACCCCAACTGATTTAGCGTATGTTATATACACATCAGGTTCAACAGGTAGGCCTAAAGGGGTCATGATTACTCATCAATCAGTTATCAATCATGTATATGGTATTACGGATCGGATTGATTTTACTTCAGGAAAGTCTATCCTTTCTATTACGACAATTTCATTTGATATATTCATTTTGGAAACGTTCCTTTCGCTAAGTAAAGGGGTAAGGGTTGTCATAGCTAGTGAAGCTCAACGGGCTGATCCCAAAGCATTATGTGAAATCATTTGGAATGAGAAAATCGATATGCTTCAAATGACACCTCCTCGTATGCAAATGTTATTGTCTTCCATGCATGACACAGAGCGGGTCAAATGTTTAGAGGGAGTTCGTGAGATTATGCTGGGGGGAGAAGCCCTACCTGTTTCATTGCTACAAGCCTTACGTACCTACACTCAGGCACGATTGTATAATATGTACGGTCCTACCGAAACCACTGTTTGGTCATCGGTCGCAGAAATAAAGACAGGGGAAGCTATCACAGTTGGTAAGCCGCTCGCGAATAATTACTTCTATGTTTTAAGTGATCAAAATCAGCTTCAGCCAATAGGTGTGGCAGGTGAGCTATGTATTGCGGGTGAGGGACTAGCACGGGGCTACTGGAACCTTCCAGAATTAACAGCTAAAAAGTTTGTAGAAAATCCATTTGTGCCAGGAAGCTTAATACATAAAACAGGTGATTTGGCAAAATGGCTTCCAGATGGAACCATCGAGTGTTTAGGGAGAATCGATCATCAAGTTAAAATTCGAGGCTATCGCGTTGAACTTGGAGAAGTAGAAGCACAGCTTGTGAAGATAAAAGAAGTGCGGGAAGCTGTTGTAATTGCGCGGGAAGATCAAGATGGGACCAATCATTTGTGCGCTTATTTTGTGGCGGAAAAGCAATTGACTGTAAATGAACTAAAAAGAAGCTTGTCTTACGAACTTCCTAATTACATGGTTCCATCTTATTTCATGCAGTTGGATAAATTACCTCATTCACTAAACGGAAAGATTGATCGTAAGTCTCTCCCTGCTCCAGAGGGGTCTAGTATCCACACAGGAGTAGAATACGTAGCACCTCGTACAGAGATAGAAGGTAAAATGGTGCAAATCTGGAGTGAGATCTTACAGATCGAAAAAATAGGAATCAATGATAATTTTTTTGAACTGGGTGGCCATTCTCTCAAAGCATCCCAATTTGTATCTACATTACGAAAAGTCTCTAACAAACAGCTTCCGCTACGAGCAATATTTAATAGACCAACAATTGCAGAATTAGCGTCATTGGTAGAAAATGAAGCATCTTTAGATTACGGGAAAATTGAAAAAGCACCTGTACAAGATTACTATCCGATTTCTTCTGCACAGAAAAGATTGTTTGTGCTAGATAAAATGGAACAGGGTTCAACGACCTATAACATGCCAGGAATGATTTCACTAAAGGGCAATGTAGATCGTAACCGTATAGAACAAGCATTTCGTCAACTAGTGGATCGCCATGAGGCTTTACGGACATCTTTTCATTTTATAAATAATGAGGTAGTTCAACAGATCCATCCGAAGGTTACGTTCTCCATGTCAGAGCATTCATTACAGGAGAGTGCGAATGCAGAAATAGATCGGTCCGTATTGATTACCCAAATAGTTGAATCATTTGTGCAGCCGTTTGATCTGCAACAAGCGCCGCTCTTAAGAGTCAAGCTTGTACATATAGAGAAGGAAGAATATCTTCTCTTGGTTGATATGCATCACATCATATCAGACGGATCAACGATTGAATTGTTTATTGAAGAATTCATGAGCTTATACGCGGGTAAGTCATTACCTGAATTGGCTATTCAGTATAAAGATTATACGGTCTGGCACAATTCACAGGTAGCTTCAGATGAATGGGCTAAAAAAGAACAGTATTGGCTATCACAATTTGCTGATGAAATTCCAATATTGCATCTTCCTACCGATTTTGCCCGTCCTCCAATAAAAAGCTTTATGGGGGATCATGTGTTGATGAGGTGGAATAAAGAAGAGACTGCCGCGATCCATCAATTTGCTTTAGAAAACAACGTAACTCCTTTTATGGTACTTCTTGCGACATATCATTTCTTGCTGGCTACATATTCAGGCCAAAATGATCAAGTGATTGGAACGCCATTTGCAGGGAGAACACATGCTGATTTGCAAAATGTAATGGGGATGTTTGTAAACACATTACCGATCCGTAATCGCGTGGAAAAGGGGGATAGCTTCGTTTCCTTTCTTGCAAGAGTGAAACAAAACGTATTGTTAGCTTATGAGCACCAAGAGTATCCGTTTGAGGAATTGGTTCAAAAGCTGGATGTTGAACGGAATGTAGACAGAAACCCAGTGTTTGATACCATGTTTATTTTACAGAATATGGACAGCAAAGAGCTGGCATTAGAGGATATTTCCATTAGTCAATTGGAGTTTCCAAATAAAACATCTAAATTTGACCTAACTCTTGAAGCAAAAGAAAGGGAAGGACGATATCATTTCCGCCTAGAATATTGTAAAGATTTGTTTCACAAAAGAACGGCAGAGCAACTAGTAAAACACTTTATTCATTTATTAACAAAGGTTACGAAGAGTCCTGATTTTACTTTTGATAGTCTGGAATTGTTATTACCAGAAGAAAAAAATCAGCTTCTCGTTGAATTTAATGACACGGTAATGTCCTATGACCAGGATAAAACGATCCATCAATTATTTGCTGATCGTGTAAAGCTAACTCCTAATCAAATCGCAGTCATGTGTGAAGAACGATCGCTTACGTATCAGGAATTAGATGATAAGGCTAATCAAATCGCTCATTATTTACTCGAGCATCATCAGGTACAACCGAATCAATTAATTGGAATACTTATTGAACGTTCTGAATTCATTTTAATCGCAATGCTTGGAATTCTGAAGGCAGGAGCTGCCTATGTACCAATTGATCCTGTATTACCCGATGAACGAATAAAGGTAATCGTAAATGAAGCAAGCATAAGTGTTGTCCTATCAACTTCGCGTTTTATCCATCAGCTTAATGCGTTGCAATGGGAATGTCCAACTTTACATACCTTTGTATGCCTTGACAAAGACGAGATTACTTCCATTGACTCCAGCCAAACAAACGAACTGCTTGATCAGAAATTGTGGAATCATATCGGTTCAGTCGGGGATGATGAGATTTCTATTGGCGGCTGGGTAAGTAGCTATACGGGACAACCCTTCTCACTAGAGGAAATGAGTGAGTATAGTAAAAACGTGCTGCATAAGCTAAAATCTCATCTAAATTCTCGGACGAGGGTTTTGGAAATTGGATGTTCATCAGGTTTAACTATGTTTGAGCTAGCTCCCTATGTTGGTTCTTATTATGGTACTGATTTATCTGATGTCATTATTGAGAAAAATAGGCAAAGAATGGTGCATGAAGGTGTTTCTAACATTAAACTTACCACTTTACCTGCTCACGAAATTGATCAATTGGATGAACGAGATTTTGATGTAGTGATTTTAAATAGTGTCATTCAATATTTTCCTAATCATAATTATTTACGCTTTGTTTTAGCAAAAGCACTAGAGTTGATGGGGAAAAATGGGGTTTTATTTGTTGGCGACATTATGGATTTGTCGTTGAAGGAACAGATGATACAGTCATTAACGGAACATAAGAAATCACAGAGTGATGATGATAAACATCGTACAAAAACAGAATTTACAACTGAATTGTTTATCTCGCGTTCTTTCCTAGAAGATTGGCTATTGAAGCACGACGAGGTTACACATGTTACTTTTTCTCAAAAAGAACACAGCATTGAAAATGAGTTAACTCGATATCGATATGATGCATTGTTTACTATTGATAAAGAGTGTCTACCAGAGGATTCCCTGACGAAAAAGAATGTGGACATTCAAGGCAGGCGGCAAAAGGGTGCTTCTATTATAAATAGACAGCCTACACAAGCAATAAATACTCAAATAGCTGCTCATTCACTTTGTTACGTTTGCTTTACTTCTGGCTCAACTGGGAAGCCGAAAGGTGTAATGATTGAGCATCGTGGTGTGCATAATTTTATAGAAGCTGCTGTAAAAATCATTCCTTTTGAAGAGGGAAAAAGGCTTGTCTCTGTTACTAATATTAGCTTTGATGTACTAGTGTTGGAGACCTTTGTCCCATTGCTAAAAGGAGTTACTGTAGTTATCGCTACGGAAAGTGAACAACGTGATCCTAAACGCTTGAGCAGGTCGATCATCAACAGTAAAACAAGCATGATACAAGTCACTCCTTCACGTCTTCAGCTCCTTATGAATGATAAGGAGTGTCATCACAGCTTACATCTGCTTGAAATCATTATGATCGGTGGAGAAGCTTTTTCAACTGTTCAATTAAAAGGACTGCAAGCCATCACACAGGCCAAGCTGTTCAATTTGTACGGGCCTACTGAGACAACGGTTTACTCCGCGATTGCTGATTTAACTCACAAAGAAACAGTAACCATCGGTCAGCCAATAGGAAATACTAGTATCTACATTGTAGACAAACATAAAAAACTGGTCCCCATTGGCGTCCAAGGAGAACTGTGTATAGCGGGGGATGGTGTAGCAAGAGGTTATCTGCATCAGCCAGAGCTGACCTCAGAAAAGTTTGTGTCCGATCCGTTTCATGCTGACAGTACTGTGAGAATGTATTGTACAGGTGATCTAGCGAGATGGTGTGAGGATGGTACGCTTGAATATTTGGGACGATCTGATCATCAGGTGAAAATTAGGGGATATCGCATTGAATTAGGGGAGATTGAAGAACGATTACAAAGCCACGAAGAGATTACGGAAGCTATTGTTCTTAGTAGCGAGGATACGTTTGGCAATAAAATATTGATTGCCTATATTGTCGCCCAAACCGAGCTTTCGGTTGCACCTCTGCGTGAGTTTGTAAAAGAAGCACTTCCTGAGTATATGGTTCCGGCACATTTTGTACAAATAGAGAAGATGCCGCTCACGCCAAGTGGTAAGGCTGATCGTAAAGCGCTCGAAAATACCACATCTAGACTTTCTACAGGTACTGCGTTTGTTGCGGCCTCAAATGAGATAGAAGAAGTACTGCTTTCCATTTGGGAAGAATTACTTGGAGTTACAGGCTTTGGTATTCACGATAATTTCTTTGACCTTGGTGGAAATTCTTTATTATTGGTACGAATGCACAGCCGTGTGGATGAAAAATATCCCAATCATGTGACTGTTACTGATATGTTCACTTATCCATCCATTAATAAGATCGCTACATTAATTATGCATGGTGATATTGAGCAAACTAGAACGTTTAGTTTACCAAGCATTTCTATGGCCCGTGATTACTTTGCTAGTAATCAGATGAGTGAGGCAGGTTCTTTGTTTGAAGCAGAATTAACTCCTGCTACTGTGATGAAATTACAGCGATTGGCGGAAGTAGAACAAGTGACGATAGAGGATGTATTTGTTGCTACTTATATGTTTTTGCTCGCTCAAATTAGTGGGTCTAAACAATTATCCATTCAGCTATTAATGCAAACTCCAAATCAGTTCATGTCATTAGACGCAGATATAAGTTCAATGACTAATTTTTCTGAGTTGTTCCGCTATGTCCATCAGAAACAGAAAGCGGAAGATGATATCAAGGTATATGAGCCAGATAGTCTCTCTGGACTTGTCATGTCCAAAGAACCATTTACTATTACTCCGTTACTTTACCGAAAAGGACTTGCAACGAAGCGTAGTGAGATGAATGACATATTTGATATCCTGCTTGAAATTGAACAGGGTAGCAAAAATATATACCTCCGTCTTGATTATCAACAACAATTGCTTAGAAGCGAAAAAATGAAAGAATTGCTTAATGCTTATATGAAACTCCTTACAATGATCTTAGAAAATTATTAAGTTTCACAAGGATCGGTATACTCAAAAAAGTGTTGCCTGATTCAATTCATGGAATGCATAAAGGATCAGGCAACAGCCATTGTAACCTGAAGAAGAAGGAGTGAGACATTTTTGCTCAATTTTCATTCATTTAAACTTGACGATCTAATTAACGAAGATGTAAGTGAAATTAAAGCTGTTGATAAGAAATCCATTGCAATTATAGGAATGTCTGGTCAATTTCCCATGGCTCCTCATTTAGAAGCTTTTTGGAGTAACCTTTGCAATGGGGAAGATTGCATCACGTCCTTTCCTGAAACGAGGAAGGGCGATACTGAAGTGTATTTACGTACGGTTAAGTCTTCTGCTGAATCTACTTATTACGAGGGTGCCTTCTTAGAAGAAATCGACAAATTTGATGCTTCCTTTTTTCGACTTTCTCCTAAAGAAGCTTCTTTCATGAGTCCAAACCAACGTTTGTTTTTGGAAACAGCATGGCATGCTCTTGAAGATGCGGGTTACGGTGGTGAAACATGCAAAGGGAGCAAGACGGGAGTATACGTGGGGTTTAGTGGAGATGCCTTGCATGACTACAAAGGGTTGATAAATGAAGTTGGACATGAATCGATCCCGCTGTTTATACCAGGTAATTTGTCGCCGATTATTGCTAGTCGAATTGCTTATTTATTAGATTTGAGAGGCCCATCCTTAACGATTGATACTACTTGCTCCTCATCGGCGGTGGCTATTCATACCGCTTGCCAAGCTCTTCGAAACGGGGAGTGCAATATGGCAATTGCGGGCAGTGTAGGTCTGCATTTTATGCCGTTAGACAATGAATTAAAACTAGGGATTGAATCATCGACACGACGTACAAGAGCTTTCGATAGGAATTCAGATGGAACAGGCGCGGGAGAAGGTGTGGCCGCCCTTATTTTAAAACCTTTACACCAAGCAATTCATGACCGTGACCATATCTATGCAGTGATTAAAGGAAGTGCGCTTAATCATGATGGTACGTCCAATGGTCTGACAGCACCTAATGTGCTGGCTCAAAAAGAAGTAATTCTTGCGGCTTGGCAGGATGCAGGGATTGAACCTGAAACCATTTCTTATATAGAAGCGCATGGTACGGGTACGGCGCTGGGTGATCCTATTGAAGTGGAAGCCATTCAAAAAGCATTTCGTACGTTCACTGATCGGAGCCAATTTTGTGCAATAGGTTCTGTTAAATCAAACATTGGTCATCTAGGATCAGCAGCTGGCATAGCGGGGATTATCAAGTCGGTTCTAGCATTAAAACACAAGAAAATCCCACCAACTCTTCATTTTGAAATGCCGAATCGTCAGATAGCATTTGAGGATTCACCGGTGTATGTTAATACGGTTTTGCGTACATGGGAAGCAAATAAAGAACCTTTGAGATGTGGCGTTAGCTCATTTGGATTAAGTGGAACCAATTGCCATATCATCCTGGAGGAAGCTCCTGTACAGGAGCATGAGGTAGCAGATTGTTTGCCTCAGCGAGTTGAGATTTTAGCGATTTCTGCCAAAAACTTGACCACTCTTCAAGTGCTGGTACAAGAATATATCAGTTTTTTGTCAGATAAATCAGATGAGATTCTATCAGATATTTGTTATACGGCTAATAGAGGCCGCTCACATTATTCTCATCGTCTTGCCCTGACATTTTCTACTAAGCAGGAGTTAATGGAACAATTAGAACAAGCAGCTATCGTATTATCAACAATTAACCCAAATGAGTCAAGATCACATGTTGGTCATAACTTATACTATGGAATACATAAGATCGTGCGCGAACAACAGAGTGATCTTTCGAGAGGAAAGGTTAGCGAACGAGAAATTCAAGGATTGACGCAAGAAGCAAAAGAAGCAGCCCAGAAATACCTAGATACGGACCGGAAAAATTCTGAAGCTTTAGTTAGCTTATGTCAGGCTTATATGTCAGGAGCGCTTATTGAATGGGACCTTATCTATAGTAAAGAAAATCGAAAAAGGATGAGCGTACCTGTATATCCTTTTGATCGCAAGCGACATTGGATTGAATCCCGAACAGCGTGTAGAGACGAAAGAGAGGGAAATATTTTGAAGAATGCACAGTCTAACATCTCTGAAGTAAACAACGATCATTTCAAGAATCAGAGAATGGAAATGATTTTACAGAACGTAAAACACATGGTGTGCACGCAAGCAGGAATAGATGAACAGGAATTTGATGTGCATGCTAATTTTTATGATCTAGGATTTGATTCTATTCTATTTATTCAACTGAACAACCAAATCAAAGATACATATGGTGTTCAAATATCTTTTAATATGTTTTTTGAAGAATTAAATAACACATACAATCTAGTAAATTATCTAGTGCAAATCTTACCTAACAGTTTCTTTGTAACTGACATGAAGTGTGAGGCTATAGCTACGATACCATCTCAAGAAAATGTACAGGCAACAAGCATCGAGTCCTCTTTGCCCCACGTTTCTGACTATAAACCAGTTCTTGCGGGTAATGGACAGACCGATTTAGGTGGGCTCGAACAATTAATGAGTCAGCAATTAGAAATAATGGCAAAACAACTGGATGTATTTCGTTTACTACAGCCAAAAGCTCAGGAGGAGAGCTTAGCCCAAGCTCCTATAGCAATGGATGAGCATCGTTTACAAACTAAAGGAGAAGCTACGAATGTAAAAGAGACTCCCGTTGGTTTTAGAAGTCTAGCAAAAGAAAATAATAAAAAAGAAGTGTTCGTTCCCTATCAAAAGGTTTCTTTCGAGTCAACGCATAACGTAACAATGCAAGAACGTAGCCATCTACATGATTTTATAACTAGGTGTTCTGACAAAACTCGCTCCTCCAAGTTGTTAGCGCAAAACTATCGTAATGTACTTGCTAATAATCGAAATGTGGCGGGATATCGTTCCACATGGAAAGAAATGATATACCCAATCGTTAGTGATCGAGCCATGGGCTCAAAGTTATGGGATATCGATGGAAATGAATATATAGACGTATGCATGGGGTTTGGAGTTAACCTACTTGGACATAATCCTGCCTTTATAACAGAGGCTATTAACGAAGAGCTGAAGCGCGGTTTCCCAGTAGGGCCCATGTCACGATTGAGTGGAGAAGTGGCTCAATTAATTTCAGATATCACAGGAGTAGATCGTGTTGCGTTCTATAATTCAGGTACGGAAGCGGTCATGGTTGCTGTCCGGATAGCGCGAGCTTTTACAGGACGTTCGAAAATTGCTATCTTTGCAGGTTCTTACCATGGCAGTTTTGACGGTATTTTAGCTCGCTCTGATACGGCTAAAGACGATGGAAGCTCCAAACCGATGGCTCCAGGTGTTCCAACAAGCATGAGTGAGGATATTCTGGTGCTTGAATATGGAAGTGAGAAGTCCTTACAAATCATCCGGGAAAATGCCGATGATCTGGCAGCGGTATTGGTTGAACCAGTCCAAAGCCGTGATCCAGAATTACAGCCAAAAGAGTTTTTACACTCTCTGCGTGCCCTGACAGCCGAGCTAGGTACAGCCCTAATTTTTGATGAAGTGATTACCGGTTTCCGTATCCATCCAGGAGGTGCCCAAGCATGGTTTGGTGTTCAGGCAGATATGGTAACCTATGGAAAAATTGTTGGAGGCGGGATGCCAATAGGTGTTGTTGCCGGAAAAACGGCCTATCTAGATTGTATTGACGGGGGATACTGGCAATATGGAGATCAATCTTATCCACCAGTTGCAGAAAAGCGTACATTCGTCGCAGGTACATTTTGCCATCATCCCTTAACCATGGCAGCCGCCAAAGTGACTCTAGAGCATCTAAAACAACAAGGGAGTACCCTACAAGAAGAGGTAAACCAACGTACAGCTCGTATGTGCCAGACTTTAAACTCTTATTTCAGAGAGCAGAATGTCTCCATTCGAATGGTTCACTTTGGTTCGTTGTTCCGTTTTGTAGTAAAAGGTACGCAAGAAATATTATTTTACCATCTGCTGTTACGTGGTATTTACACCTGGGAAGGAAGAAACTGCTTCTTGTCCACTGCTCATAGTGATCAAGATGTCGAAAAGATTATTGATGCAGTTAAAGACAGCATAGAGGAGATGAAGAGAGCAGGTTTTTTTTCTAACACTCCCTTAGAAGAGAACATAGATAAGGGAGTTAAAGACGAGTTACAGGTACCGCTATCAGAAGAACAAAAGCAATTATGGTTTTTTTGTCAACTGGGAGAGGAAGAGTCGCGTTCGTATAATGAATGCTTCGTGCTTCAACTATCAGGTCAATTAAAATTGGATGGAATTCGTCAGGCAATACAGCAACTTGTTGATAGGCATGAATCTCTACGAACAACAATAAGTACAGATGGCGAATATCAGTGTATACATCCCAAAATGGTGATTGACGTCCCATTGGTTGATTTTCAGGATCAAAAGGGCATGGATGCAAAAAAACAAGCGCAAGCTTGGATGGATAACGAGGGTAAACAAGTCTTTAATCTAGAAAAAGGCCCGTTATTCAAAGCCTATATCCTACAGATAGAAAAAGACGTTTATCAGCTAGTTTTCATTATTCATCATGTTATTGCGGACGGTTGGTCAATAGGTGTTCTTGTTAAAGAACTGGAGTCCCTTTATACCGCTGCCTATCATCACCAGAAGATAGATCTCCCTGAGCCTATGCAGTATCGAGATTTTATAGTATGGCAAGACAAGCAGCAGAATCAGCTTTCAGAAGCATTATCTTTTTGGGAACAACAGAGTACAAAATCGTTTGAAGTACTAGATTTCCCGAGCTCAAAAATGAAGCCTGCAAAACGTAGCTACATAGGAAATCGAACAACTCTGATTCTAAAAGCTGATGTAGCGAACAAACTAAGAGAGTTTAGTAAGAAACAGAGAAATAGCTTATTTATGACTATTTTAGCCTCTTTTCAGGTATTTTTGCATAAGATAACAGGTCAAAGTTCTATGTTTATTGGCATCCCTAGTGGGGGACAAGCGCTTGCAGGCTCCTCGCATTTAGTAGGGCAATGTGTAAATATGCTACCTATTCATGGCCAAATTGACCCAGATATGACCTTTGCCGAGGTTAGTAGCTTAGTGAAAAAGAATGCCTTTGAAGCTTACCAGTATCAGCATTGCTCTATGGCTTTAATTGGCAAAATGCTAGCAGCTCAATCGAATAGTCCTAAGCTACCTGGAATTACTGCAACCTTCAACATGGATCGGCCGACAGGCAATTTACAATTTCCTGAATGTGCAGTAGAGTTTGTACCTTTTCCAAAGGTTTCAACTAAGCAAGATATCGGACTTAATGTTATTGAAGTAGGATCTGAATTACATCTTGAGTTTGAATATAACGCTGATCTCTCAGAAAATGGAATAATAGATGGTTGGATTAATGGATTTTCTAGATTAGTAGAGGACTTGGTGAATGATTCTGATCGCTCACTTTCAGGTATTTCACTCTTATCACATCTGGTAGCATCACAGGACTTGAAAGAGAAGAAATCTCTAGAAAGTAAGGGGCAACTGTTTATTCATGAGCAAGTAGAAAAATGGGCGTTAGAATATCCTAACAAGAATGCTGTTTTATGTGGTAATAACGAAATTACATATCAATCGCTTCATGAACAGTCTAATCAATTGGCTCGCTGGATTCAGCAACTGGATGTAGAACCCAATAAGCAAATTATCATTTGCTTACCTACTTCTGTCGAAGCGATTGTATGCATTCTTGCTGTAATAAAAGCTGGCTATACGTACACCTATATAAATAAAGAAGCGACCGATATAGTACAACATGCAGTAGTCATGACACGCGAAGCAACACCACTTGTCAAGGAAAACGCTAAGCAGATTATTGATCTACAGGAAATACAGGAAGATGTAAAACAGGTAGCTTCATCAAACTTACAATTACAGAATAGCGCAGATAAAATTGTGCAAATCGTTCAAGGTGTTGGTGGTTTTACTCATCAACAGCTCATGTGTTATGCAGAAGCAATCAAAGAAAAATGTAAGCTTACAAGCACTGATTGTGTGTATATTACTTCGTCTAATGAAGTAGATTTTTGGGAAAAATTTTGGATACCGGTACTGGTAAATGGAGCTACTCTGCGAATAGCTCATCAAAAAGATGCTTTATTCGACTATAGCAATGACACTGGAAAAATCATTTTAGTTCATAGAGGAAGCAAGTTAGACGAGGATACAAAGCGAATGCTTACTTCCCTACAAGAAGTTGATCTTCTCAAGCTTGTTGTCCTTGATACGGAAGTATTGCTTTATCATCACCTACCTAATTGGAGGGAATTTTTGCCGAATGGTTCGAGGCTGTTGCGCACTTTTAGCATGAAGCAAGTTCCGATGCTTATTACAGCACATGAAGTATCTGATTTGGAAATGGCGTCACTGCAAAAGGTTCCATTAGGAAATCCAATAGGCTTTTTTCAACCAGATATAGTAGATGATCAGAGACAGCCAGTAACCTTGGGTGTAGCAGGGAATTTGTGCCTTACATGGGGACATGGTGATAAACAAAATGTGTATGCTACCAAGGAATTAACTCGATTACTACCAGAAGGTGAATTTGAGTATATAGGAAATATAGATAATCAGGTGAAACGCAATAACCATCGCATTCATACACACGAAATTGAAGTGGTGCTTGAGCTATTCCCTGGTGTGGACAGGGCAATCGTGAGGATAGCTGATGATCAGGGTAAAAAGAAAGAGCTTTTGTCTGCGTATCTCTTTACTAGTCAGCCAGATCAATTGGATATTCAGGAGCTTCGCTCGTTCTTATTATCCCATCTTCCAGAATACATGCGGCCTACTCATTTTGTAAAACAAATGGGAATGCCTCTGCGCAAGGATGGAGGGATAGATCTTTCTGAATTACCTGATCCGTTCTCCTGCCAAGATTATGAGGGGTGTTCCACTCTACCTGCTAATGATACAGAGGAGAAAATTTGGTCTATCTGGAGTGATGTTTTAGGAACAGAACAATTTGGTACGGAAGATAACTTTTTTGATCTTGGCGGTCAATCTCTACAAGCATCTACCATTGCCATGAGAATGCAGAAGGAATTTGATTGTTTTATCCCTTTGCACCATATGTTTCTCTATCCAACCATCAGGGAGCTAGCGGCTAATACTGTAAAGGAAACTGGTGTGAGTGTACCTGTTTTTACGAAATTGGCAAAACAAGACTATTATCCGGTTTCTTCTGTCCAAAAACGATTATATGTTCTATCAGAGCAGCAAGCCCATAGTGGAACCAGCTATAACCTCCCTGTCGGGGTTTGTATCGAAGGAATACTGGACTATGCAAAACTCCGTGAACAGATTAAGCATGTTATTTCGCGTCATGAATCATTGCGCACATCTTTTCACCTTAGAGAGGGTGAGATTGTTCAACGAATTCACGATGAAGTAGACATTCCATTGGTGTTTATAGAAGGAACAGAGGAACAGCTAAGTAGTATCACAGAGGAATTTGTTCAACCCTTTGTGCTTTCTGAGGCACCTCTAATACGCCTGCAACTAGTAAAAATAACAGAGGAAAAACACGTTTTGCTACTGGACATGCACCATATTATTTCAGATGGACTAAGCATGAATATCTTGATAAAAGAACTGCTTTATTTATATCAGGGTGAACAGTTGCCAGAACTAAGTGTCACCTATAAAGATTTTGCAGCCTGGCAGAATTCATTTTTATCTACAGAAAATGTGCAGAAGCAAGAAGAATATTGGCGTAATGTATTAGCCGAACCGCTCCCAGAATTAAACCTGCCTGTTGATGTAGCAGTGAATACGGGTCAAAATGACCGGGGTCATGTGCAAAGTTTCAAGATTGATGCAGAAACAACAGCAGCTCTCAAAAAAATCAGTGATCAGTGCAGGGCAACCATATATCATACCCTATTTGCTGTTTATGAGATTTTTCTTGCTAAATGCTGCTATACCGAGGATATAGCGGTACTCACTGTGACCTCTGGTCGTACTCATCCGCTAGTCGAAAATATGGTGGGTATGTTTGTCAATACACTACCTGTCCGCTTACAAGTGACAAGTAATAAAACATGGCTACATTTAATTGAAGAGATGAAACAGCAAAGTGTGGAAATGATTGAAAACCAGGATTACCCACTTGAATATATGGTAGAGCGACTTCAATTCCCTATCGAAAAGGTTCGCGCAGGTTTTACGTATCAAAGCGCAGATCATGAATTACCAAATACCTTATCGGCAGAAGATTTAACGCTGACCCCTTTTGAGGTTAAAAATTCAGCTACTCGTAGTGATGTAAGCTTGCTAATCCAAGAAACGAATGATGGCTTATCCTGCCTTATGGAATGTAATGCTGCTATTTTTAACGAAACAAAGCTGGATGTATTGATCGATTGGTTCAAAAAGCTACTCATAGAACTGCTTGAGCATCCGATGAGCGAAATTAGTAAGATACAAATGAGCAATGGCACGGAAAACTCACTATTTAACCATTTGGCATTATCAAAAGCTGATTATGAATGTGTTTATCCATTAACAACTACTCAACGAGACATGTATTACGATATCTTGCTTAACCAAAACAATGGGCTATCGTATCTCTTCGTCTCCTCCATAGATCTCCCAGCAAAGATCAACAAAGAGCTATGGAAGCAAGCAACTGAGCATGTTTTTAATCAGACACCGCAGCTTCATGCTCATCTAATCAAGGATGGGGCTGCAATTTATCAAGCAGTTAAGAAAAATAGTCCGTTTTCCTACGATGAATACGAAACTGATGGAGCCGAAACAAGCAGTGCTTTTATAACCAAGCTGATAGAGCAGGAGCTAAACGTTTCATGGAACTTATTTGAGCCAAAGCTTGCCACATTCGTATTTGCTACTGATCAGGCTGGGAATCATACGTTTTGCATCTTAGCTCATAATCTCATTATTGATGGTGTAGCAGTAAAAATTATTATTGAGCATATCGCAGCGAGCTATGAAGCTTTGGAGAACGGTACAGAATATAAACCAAAGGAAACAGAGAGCTTCTCTGCTTATGTTTCGAATAACTTACAATCGTTTGATACCAGTATCATCAAAAACTATTGGAAGGAAAAGCTCTCTAATGTGGAGCAGCTTGCCACGAGTGGTATAGAGAAGCAATCAGCAGTCGTAAATCAAAGAACTCAGATACCTGTTGAACTGTTTGCACAGATCAAGAGATATTGTGAAAAGGAGAAGGTGCGGCTTTCTCATTTCTTATGGGGAGTATATGGTTTGTTGGTTAAAACTTATAGCAACCAGCAATCCGATTTTCTGATACGTAATATTATCAATGGACGACCACGTGAGTATTCACGCACAGTCGGAAACTTTTATCAAGTGACACCTCTATTGTTTCCACGTCATATTTTTACCCCTGATATGGAGATGAAAGACTATTTCGCTCACTTGATGAAAATGAAATCAGAAGATGCTACATATCGTGATATTTCCATGATGGAGCAAAAAAATATCCTGGGAGAAGAAGAGATATCTTTTTACTTCAATTATCTTAACTTTACGATGATTCCCGTTTGTCAAGAGATGATTCATATTAATTATTATCATCTTCATTATTCTGAGCGACAGGTGAATATATGGGTCAAAGCGTTTTCAGATTCAGTTGAGCTTTCCATTTACTATGATCAACAGGTATTTCCGGGTGAATCATTCTTAGATTGCTTCATTCATATAGCTAAGCAGATTACAGGTGGAAAAAATACTTTGTCGGAATTAGATTATCTGGGAAATCAGGCGGAGATAATCAATCAATTCAATGCAACAGAGCGCGATTTTGACACAAAACGTTCCATTCACCATTATGTGGAAGAGTATGCGTTGAAACAACCTGAGAAGGTAGCGCTACGTTATCAAGATTGTCGAATTACCTATCAAGAATTAAATGAATGGGCGAATCGACTTGGCCATTTCCTAAGTAAAACAGGACTAACAACAGAAGGATTGGTCGGTATTTACATGGAGCGATCACCACGTATGGTAGAAAGTATCCTTGCTGTTTGGAAGGTAGGCGCTGCTTATTCACCAATTGATCCAAAATACCCATTAGATCGTGTATTCGGGATACTTCAAGAATCGAAAGCGCAGGTGCTACTAACTACTAGTGATCTGGTGAGCGACACAGTAAGAGCAGGTTTTGTAGGAAGAATAATCTGTCTCGACCAAATAGTAGATGACCTTATGAAGGAAAGTGGAGATAACGTAAACATACCACTTGATATGAACCAGCTGTCTTACGTCATTTACACGTCTGGCTCTACTGGAAAGCCAAAAGGTGCGATGGTGGAGCATATCGGGATGATGAACCATATTTTTGCGAAAGTTGATGGAGTAGAAATAACGGCAGAAAGTATCGTTGCGCAAAATTCTTCTCATTGTTTTGATATTTCGGTCTGGCAGTTTTTTGTTGCTCTTGTATCAGGTGGAACTACTGTTATCTATCCAAATGAGTTGATTCTCAATACGAAGCACTTTATTGAAAAAGTTAAGCAGGACAGTGTTACTGTATTAGAAGTGGTTCCTTCCTATTTGTCAGTAATGCTTGATCTACTAGAAAAAGAGGTTCAAATCTTCCATTCACTTGAGTACCTGCTTGTCACAGGAGAGACTCTTAAACAAAACGTAGTGGAGAAATGGTTCAAACTTTATCCTTTAATTCCAATTATCAATGCTTACGGTCCAACTGAAGCATCTGACGACATCACTCATTACTATATGGATTCAGTACCAGAAATGCCGGCTATCCCAATTGGACAGCCATTGCAAAATTTTAATATTTACATTGTGAATGAAAATCTTCAGCAGTGTCCAATTGGTGTCAAAGGTGAAATTCTTGTTTCTGGAATTGGGGTAGGTCGTGGATACCTATACGATACTGAACGGACTCAAGCGTCATTTATGGATGATCCGTTTACTGATGAAAAGGGACGCCGTATGTATAAAACAGGGGATTTAGGGCGATGGCTCTCTGGCGGAATCATCGAATTCTATGGACGTAAGGATCATCAGGTAAAAATTCGTGGCTTCCGTATAGAGTTAGGTGAGATTGAGAGCAAGCTGGTTCAAATTCCGTCAATCAATGAAGCCATTGTAACCGACCTTGAAGATGAGTTAGGGAACAAGTATCTTTGCGGGTATATAGTCTGCAAGAGCAAGGTAGATAACGCAGAAGTGAAGGCAACCTTATCGAAAGTATTACCTGGATATATGATTCCTTCCTATCTGATCCAATTAGATCAGATGCCGGTGAATACAAATGGAAAGGTAGATCGTAAAGCGTTACCTGTACCTGTAATAGATGCAACAAGAGAGGTAATAGAAGCAGAAAATATAACAGAAGAAAAATTGATACAAATATGGGAAAGTGTGCTTGGAATAAAGGGTATCAGTGTGACCGATCATTTCTTTGAAAACGGTGGGCACTCGTTAAAAGCAATCATGCTTTTATCACGTATTCACAAAATTTTTGATGTCGAAATGAGTCTGCGGCAAATCTTTGAAATGCCGACGATTAAGGAACAGGCGACGTATCTTCGCAATGCGGAAAAGAGCATGCATTTTTCCATTCAGCCTGCACCAAAAAAGGATTGTTATCCCCTTTCCGATGGACAGAAGCGCCTCTTCCTACAACATCAACTAAATATGGAAAGCACCAGCTATAATATGCCAGGCGTAATGTTGATGGAGGGTGAACTGGACAAGGGACGACTTGAAAATGTTTTGCAAGAAATTGTAAATCGTCATGAAAGCCTTCGTACCTCGTTTGACCTAGTAGATGGGGAACCGATGCAGATTATTCAAGAAGAATCTCAGCTAACCCTCAATTACATGAATGTAGAGGAGCGAGATATAAATGAACAAATCAAGTTTTTTGTCCGTCCGTTTGATTTGAGTAAGTCTCCACTACTTCGGGTGACAATAGCGGAACTGTCCGATAAGCGACACTTATTATTAGTCGATTTGCATCACATCATTTCTGATGGTGTGTCTATGGGCGTCTTAATTCGAGATATGATGGATTTATATCAAGGTAAAGAGCTTGCTCCACTTCCCATTCAGTACAAGGATTTTACCAATTGGCAGGCACAAGAGGGCAAAAAAATCATGGATACGCAAGGAGAATACTGGAAAAAAATATTTGCTAATGAAGTTCCCGTTCTCTCGCTGCCAACGGATGGGGATCGCCCTAAAATGAGGAGATTAGAGGGTGAACGTATACGTTTCGTGCTTGATTCAGATATAAGTCAAGGAGTATATGAGGTAAGTAAAAAGAGCAATACAACCATTTTCATGGTGTTAATGGCGACTTATCAGATCTTACTGGCCAAATATGCCAATCAAGAGGATGTTGTAACAGGTACTGCTGTTGCAGGGCGTTCACATTCTGATCTTGAAAACGTTATGGGGATGTTTATTAATATCCTACCAATACGTACACAGCCTCAAAGCGGTAAAACATTCGTAGAATATCTTGGCGAAGTGAAGCAACTAATTTTGCAGGCATTTGAGCACCAGCATTATCCGATGGAACAATTGCCAGAATTATTGAAGCTTTCACGTGATCTTAGCCGCAATCCACTATTCGATACGATGTTTAATATGCAAAACATGGAAATTCCTGAATTGGAATTGGATTGCATTCGGGTTTCACCTTATCCATATGTTACTAAAGTCGCAAAGTTCGACCTAACGTTAGAAGCAAAAGAGCAATACAACCAACTTTATTTCGAACTGGAATATGCGACAAGCTTATTTACAAGGGAAACCGCTGAACGAATGATCCGGGATTATCAGCATATTCTGCGTTCGATCGTATTAGATGATCAAGTAAGATTACGAGACATTGCCTTGGAAAAATCTTTTACTAAAGTGAAAAAATCGATTCAAACAGAAATCGACTTTAATTTCTAATGGCGTATCGAAAAACAAACCTGATCACCCTTGGGCTAAGAAATTGGTCCTTTGGGTGATCGGGAATTTATGAAGAAAACCTCGAGGAAAGGCTTGATCAGAGGTAATCATGCAAATGGAGAGGGGGAAAAATTAGCGATGGATAACATTACACAAAATCTGCTTCTCTCAAGTGGAGAATTAGAAGAAGAGCGGCACTATTGGTTAAAAAAGCTAGCTGGAGCTGAGCAGATGACCATCTATCCACCTGATTTTTCAAGAGGTGAGCAGACAGATACCGACATGACGAGTATACCTTTTACTTTTCCTGATGAAGTGAGTAAATGGATTGTACAATTGGTCAACGGGTCAGAGTATGGCATATATATGGTTCTTTTAAGCGGAATCAACTGTTTACTCTATAAATATACTGGTTACGAGGATTTGATCATTGGAATGCCTGTGTTCAAGAATGATGCCACAGCAGACCTGAGTCAGCTACTTGCCATTCGAACGCAGATGACACCAAGTGATACCTTTCGTACCATTTTGCATCAAGTGAAGCAATCTGTAATGGAAGCTGATCGTCACCAAAATATTCCAATTATGAAAATTTTAAAAGAAGTGGGACTGTTAAACGAAGATCAGCGACTCCCTACTTTTCCAGTGGTAGTAAGCCTTCACAATATTCATAAGGAAATAAATAATAATGATTTAGACCTTCATTTTCACTTTCACTATTCAGGAGAGCATCTTACTGGGGAAATCGTATTTTCTCAAGCAGTTTTTTACAAAGAGACTGTGAATCAAATGTTCAAGCATCTCTTCCATATGTTTATGACAATAATGGAGGACTCTACTAAACCATTAGTAGAGCTACAAGTAATGAGTGAAGATGAGTCTAATCAAATAATCCATGGCCTTAATCGGACAGAGAGGCCCTTTGCACGAGAAAAAACGATTTCAGACTGGTGGGAAATACAAGTTAAACAGACACCTGATCAGGTCGCTGTGGTGTATAAAGACCAGTCACTTACCTATAAAGAGGTAGATGAAAGAGCTAATCAGATTGCCCAGCATTTGCGTCGCCATGTCTCCATTCAGGCAAATGACTGTGTCGGAGTAATGGTTGAGCGGACAGAAGAAGTAGTGATTAGTTTACTAGCGGTTCTCAAATCGGGAGCAGCTTATGTACCGATTGATCCCACTTATCCAACTGAGCGTATAGCATATATGATCAATGACAGCAAGATGAAGGCAGTAGTGACTCAATCCGCTTATTTGAATCATTTTGATCAAGATATTTCTGATGACTGCAAAAATATTTCTTTTATGGTTCTTGATCGGGATCAAGAAATGATGGCACAGGAGCCAGCTTCTGTACTGGAGTCGATCCATACCGCTGACAATCTAGCTTATGTTATCTATACGTCAGGCTCAACAGGCAATCCTAAAGGTGTTATGGTAACGCATAGCAATGTAGGTAATTTTTTTATCGGGATGGATGAAAGCCTACAGCCAATAGAGGGAGATACGTTTCTATCGGTAACGACCATATCATTTGATATTTCTGTTTTGGAGCTATTATGGACAATAACAAGAGGAATTCGTCTTGTCTTGGTAGATACGCAGGAGGACACATTTGGTAGCTATGATAACTACCTTGACCTACCAAATGTTGAGATGATCACAATGATGCAATGTACCCCATCTCGACTTAAACTGCTTATGGACTCTCCTTACTCGCAACGTTTTTTACAGTCTCTTCGGGTTTTGTTAGTAGGAGGAGAAGCATTTCCTGCCCAATATGTGGACGAGCTACATATGAAAACCAATGCAAGAATATTCAACATGTATGGTCCTACAGAGACTACAGTTTGGTCTGCGGTCTATGAAATACCTAGACAAGATACTAAGCAAAACAACAACATAACAATAGGAAAACCAATCGCAAACACTCAAATCTATATTCTTGATCAACATCAAAAGCTGGTGCCTATCGGAGTACAAGGGGAGATTTGTATAGCTGGTGAGGGAGTAGCGAAGGGATATTTGAATCGCTCCGAACTGACAGAGGAAAAGTTTGTATTGAATCCCTATGGTAAGACTCGGGATGAAAAAATGTTTAAAACGGGGGATATTGGCAAATGGCTCGCGGATGGAACCCTACAATTTCTCGGACGTGCCGATCATTTGGTAAAAATACGTGGATACCGAATTGAATTAGGTGAGATAGAATATACATTGAATCAGCATCCTGAAATTTCCAATTCTATCGTATTAGCTCAACCAGACCATCAAGGAGATATGCAGCTCTCAGCCTTTCTGGTCATGGATCAAGAAGGAGAGAGAGAACCATCAACGCAGGAAATACGTGAATATCTTATGCAGCATTTACCTGTGTATATGATGCCGCATTTTTTTAGTAAGATATCTAGTTTTCCGCTTAAACCAAACGGAAAAATTGATCGTCAAGCGCTCTCTATGCTGACTCGTAGTGATGAATCATCTACTACGTTTGAAGCGGCTCGTGATGAAGAGGAAGAGGTACTTACCACTGTTTGGAGGCAGGTACTTGGGGAGGATAAGATTAGTATTCATGATCGCTTCATTGACTTAGGAGGTGATTCAATAAAAGCCATGAGGGTTGTTTCTGAACTTTATAAGCTTGGATACAAACTTCAGGTGAAAAACCTGTTTGAATATCCAACGATCATTGAATTGCGGCAACATGTACAGCCAGTAAATCAGTGGGTCAATCAGGATATTGTTCAAGGAACCGTTCCATTGACACCTATTCAACACTGGTTTTTTGCCCAATCGATGGAAGAAAAACACCATTATAATCAATCGGTAATGTTAGATAGCCACTCTCCAATTGATTATGAAAGCTTGATTAAGGTTTTGGACAAACTGACTGCTCATCATGATGCCCTTCGGATAACTTATCGACAGGAAGAAAATGGTGTTGTGCAGACCATACGGGATACAAGTCATCCTGTCTATGAATGTCAGGTTTTTGATTTAACAGGTAAATCAAAAACAGTAAAGGATGTGAGGAGTGACATTCAAAGCATATGTCGAGAGCTGCAATCAAGTCTTGATTTGTGGAATGGCAAGCTATTTAAAGTTGGTTTGTTTCACACTGATTACGGTGATCATTTATTTCTTACCTTCCATCATTTGATTGTCGACACCCTTTCTTTACGAATTTTATCAGAAGATTTAGAGCTGGGTTATCAATTGGCAGTGAACAATCAATCTGTTTCGTTTCCCGATAAAACGGACTCTTATTTAACCTGGTCACAACAGCTAGGCGAATATGTTAACTCGTCTGAGTTGCAAAAAGAGCTTTCCTACTGGATAAAAATAAGGGAAGAGTCTCTTGGAGCAGGTAGTGCTTTTGGAAAAATAAGCGAAAACGAACGGTTGGCAGTAAGCCTTTCAGCTTCAGATACTCAGCTATTGCTAAAAGAGGTTCATCGGGCTTACAATACCCAAATTTATGACATCCTTTTAACGGGACTTGGAATGTCTCTTCGCTCATGGATGAAATCGGACAAGATACTCATTGATGTCGAGGGTCACGGACGTCACGAGTTGAGTGAGCAATTGGATATAACCCGTACGGTGGGATGGTTTACCACAATGTATCCAATTCTTTTGGAC
Organism: Brevibacillus laterosporus DSM 25; assembly: GCF_002706795.1. NCBI lineage: Bacteria > Bacillati > Bacillota > Bacilli > Caryophanales > Paenibacillaceae > Brevibacillus > Brevibacillus laterosporus. The sequence goes on along the minus strand of NZ_CP017705.1, from coordinate 5,172,600 downwards.
ATGAGTCATCATGCTGATCTTTCGACGCAAATTAAAGAAATGAAAGAGCACTTAAAGAGGATACCTAATCAAGGAATAGGATATGGACTACTCAAATATCTTGGAACTGATATGAATAAACAATCATTGTCAGGTGAATCGCAATCAACTCTCTTATTTAACTATCTCGGACAAGTGGATACGGATAGAGAAGGTACTATTTTTCAGCTCTCCTCCATTCCACCAGATTGTACCATCAGTAGTGTTAATGAACGTACCCATAATCTAATCTTCACGGGGATGGTACAAAATGGAGAGCTGACATTTTGGGTGGACTATAACAGAAATGAATTTTCGCGAGATACTATGCAAAGTGTATTGGAAGGGTTTTTCAGACATCTGCAAGAACTGATCCGTCACTGTACAAGTAAAAAGAGCCAAGAGTTTACGCCAAGCGATTTTGGAGACAAAAATCTATCGATGTCAGATTTGGATGATATTCTAAGTCTGTTAGAAGAGTGATCTCTTATACATGAGCAGAGGTGAAATATGGAGACAAACAACGCACAAATTCAGAAAATATATTCTCTCACTTCGACACAAGAAGGAATGCTATTTCATTCCATAATCGACCATACATCTGGAACATACTATCAGCAAGCAGTCTTTACAGTAGATGGCTTGCTTCAGACAGATCTTTTAGAGAAAAGTTTTAATCTCCTCATTGAGCGGTACGAGATTTTTCGGACAATGTTTGTATATGAGAAAATTCAAACACCCAAACAAATTGTATTGAAGGAGCGGCCACTTCTGATTCAGGTCGTCGATATATCACATCTTGATAATGAAAAGAAGGAATCCTATGTCGACGAGTTTATAAAATCGGATCGATCAAACGGGTTTGATCTAACTCATGATACTTTATTTAGAGTAACAATCATTCAAACAGGAATTGATAGCTATTACATTATTTGGGGATACCATCATATCCTTATGGATGGATGGTCATCTAGTATTGTATTAGATGAGCTCTTCCACATTTACGATTGTCTTCGGAATGAAAAAATATGTGAACTTGGAACTGTGCAACCCTTTAGTCAGTTCGTCCAATGGCTAGAGAAACGAAATCATGAGGAAGCCAAAACATATTGGAAACAATATCTTGATCAATATGAGCAACCAAGGAGTCTACCAGCCTTTGGTGAAGGTGGTACATCAGGAAAATTTAAACATGGGGAAGTTATCTTCGAATTAGATGAGAAGATGACCGAAAAACTGATACAGATTTCTAAACAACGCCAAGTTACTATCAATACGATATTTGAAGCATGCTTCGGTGTATTTTTGCAGAAGTACAGCAATCATACAGATGTGGTATTCGGATCGGTTGTTTCGGGGCGTCCTCCTACGTTACTCGGCAGTGAAGATATGGTTGGTTTATTTATTAATACCGTTCCGAAACGAGTGAAATGTGAAGATAATCAAGTTTTCTCATCCTTATTACAAGAAATACAGCAAGCTTCACTTGAGTCCAAAGATTATGAGTACTATCCTCTCTATGAAATTCAGGCGCTATCTCAGTTGAAGCAAGAGCTGATCTCACACCTTTTGATTTTTGATAATTATCCACTCTCAAAAGGGTTAGAACGTTTGCAAGATAAACAAAATATGGGCTTTTCTGTAACAAGCATTCAATTTACTGAACATCCAAATTATGATTTGACTTTGCATATTCAAATCGATCAAGTGGTAAAGATAAAGATTATTTATAATAAACTGGTTTACATAAAAGAACAAGCTGAACAATTCAAAACACATTTTATGCATATTCTTCATACGGTTACGTCTGAATCAGATAGTCTGATTGCTAATATAGAATTATTGGATCAAGCAGAAAAAAATCAAATCATTCATAAATTCACCAATAATGAACAAGTCTTATGTGGTGAAAAAACAATTCAAGGCTGGTTCCAGGATCAAGTAACGGAAATTCCAGATGAAACAGCAATTGTTTATCGTGATCGAACATTGACCTATCGTCAACTAGACGAGCTTTCGAATCAGCTTGCCCATTATTTGCGGGTACAGTATCAAATTCAGCCCAGCGATCTGATTGGAATCATGCTAGACCGTAGTGAACAGCTTATCGTAACCTTGCTGGCTATTTTAAAATCCGGGGCAGCCTATGTACCTATCGATCCAACGTATCCAGTTGAGCGTATTCGCTATATTATTCACGATAGTCAAATGAGAGTACTCTTGACGGAATCACGTTTTCAAAACCGAATAGGTGATACATCTGAATCGGTTACCCTACTCCTTGATCAAGTACATGATCAGCTGGTAAATCAATCAATTGATGTACCCCATGTGATAAACAAAGGATCAGATTTGGCCTATGTTATCTATACATCTGGCTCGACAGGTAATCCCAAAGGTGTAATGGTCACGCATGCAAATGTAAGCAACTTTTTTACAGCAATGGATCAAAAGCTGCAACCTAATGCAACTGATGCTTTTTTATCAGTAACAACGATTTCCTTTGATATTTCTGTGCTAGAACTATTCTGGACACTAACACGTGGAATCCAAGTTGTCATAAGCCCTGATGATACATATGAAAACTACGACAGTTTTTTAACAAATAAGGAACAGCCGGAGATGGATTTCAGTGTATTCTTTTTCTCAAGCTACGACCACCAAAAGGTAGATGAGAAATATTCATTGCTTTTGGAGACAACCAAGTTCGCAGATGAGCATGGATTCAATGCTGTATGGACTCCAGAACGTCATTTTCACGAGTTCGGTGGGCTATACCCTAATCCATCCGTCATCAGCTCAGCGCTTGCTATGATTACTCAAAACTTACAGCTCCGCTCTGGTAGCATCGTATCCCCTTTACATGATTCCCTGCGTATCGCTGAAGAGTGGTCAGTCGTGGATAATCTTTCAAAGGGACGAGTTGGCCTATCGTTTGCACCGGGCTGGCATGTGGACGACTTTGTTTTACGCCCAGAAAACTACGAAGAGCGTTATGCTCATATGTTTAGACAAATGGAAGAAGTCCGTCAATTATGGCGCGGTGAGAAATTAACTCGTATAAATGGAAAAGGATATCCTATAGAAGTTCAATCATTTCCAAAACCAATTCAATCTGAGGTTCCAGTTTGGGTGACGACAACAGGGACCGCTGAATCCTTTATTCAAGCTGGAAAAATGGGAGCCAACATTTTAACTCATTTCCTTGGACAGGACATTCATCAATTAGAAAATAATATTCGCCTTTATCATGAGACTCTACTCGATAATGGGCACGATCCAAAGCTATTCAAAATTTCTATCATGCTGCATACCTTTATTGATGATGATATTGAGTATGTACATGACAAAGTAAAAAAACCGTTTTGTGATTATCTAAGATCTAGTGTCAGCTTAATACGTAATTTGGCTAAAAATCTTAACATCGGCACAGATATGCTAGACATGAACAACGTATCAGAGGAGGATATTGAGCAAATTTTAGAAGTTGCTTTCCAACGCTATTGGAATACGGCAACCTTACTTGGTACACCAGAGACTTGCAATAAATTAGTTGAGCAGCTCTATCATATCGGTGTAACTGAGATCGCTTGTTTACTTGATTTTGGTATTGATCATGCCTCTGTTGTTCAAAGTTTGCATCACTTAGCTGCTTTCAAGGATAGGTACGCTAAAAAAGGCGAGAATGAAGCTTTATCTGGCGCCACAGTTTCACGAATTCGACCGATAACCATGATGCAAACTACGCCATCAAGGCTCAAGATGATTGCCGCTGATCCTAGCTCTCAGAAATTTTTACAATCTCTAGAGACCTTATTAGTGGGCGGTGAGGCTTTCCCTTCGTCACTGATGCAACAGCTACAAAGGCAAACAAAGGCAAACATTTACAATATGTATGGTCCGACAGAAACAACAATTTGGTCGGCGATCCATAAAATAGCTGACACAGAGCAAATTGCCTACATTGGAAAACCGATAGCTAACACCCAGATTTTCATTCTTGATGAGCACCATCATCTTCTACCGATAGGGGTTATCGGTGAAATTTATATCGGTGGAAAAGGAGTAGTGAAGGGTTATTGGAATAAAGAGAATTTGACTCGAGAGAAATTTATTCCGAATCCATTTTCTTCTGATCCACGTTCTCGTTTGTACCAAACAGGTGACTTAGGACGATATCGAGCAGATGGAACACTCGAATTTATTGATCGGAAAGACTACCAGGTCAAAATACGTGGCTATCGCATGGAGTTGGGTGAGATTGAAACAGCAATCCTTAAACATGAAGATATTGCAGAAACAGCGGTTACTACTCAAATGGATGAAAATGATGATAAACAACTCGTTGCCTATATTGTCTGGAAAATGGGAACAAATCAAATAAACAAAAATGTGACCCAGCTTCGCAGTTTCCTTGCGGAGAGGTTACCTAGCTACATGATCCCTGCTTATTTTGTATCCTTGGAACAATTACCCTTAACACCAAACGGTAAAATAGATCGGAGTGCCTTACCGATAGACTGGACATTGATAGACACGGGCGTTGAATATGTGGAGGCTTCCAATGATAAAGAGGATGTATTAGTTGCTGTTTGGCAAAAAGTCCTTGGTGTTAATAATGTAAGCGTCCATGACAATTTTTTCTCTCTAGGTGGAGATTCGATACGAGCGATACAAGTGTCTTCCTTAATTCAAAAATATCAATATAAAATCCAAATTAACGATTTATTCAAATACCCAACTATCAGAGAACTGTCTATGTATGTGAAACAAATTAAAACGAAACGGACAACTAACCAATTGGTTGAGGGGAACGTACGTTTAACGCCTATTCAACATTGGTTCTTTCAGCAAAATGTAACAGATGCCCATCACTACAATCATGCAGTCATGATTCATCATGAACAAGGCTGGGACGAGCTATTACTACAAAAGGTATTTACACGACTCGTCGAACACCATGATGCCCTGCGTATGACTTTTCATGTAGAAGGGGAGCAAGTAATACAGAATATCCGTGGACTTACCGATTGGCTGTTTGATTATACATTGATAGATTTCAGGGGTAAGCATGTGACACCAGATACGCTCGAAGCCGAAGCATCTAATATTCAGGCTGGATTTGATCTTAGCACAGGTCCATTGATGGCGATTGGACACTTTAAAACGGATCACGGTGACCATTTGTTGATAGCTATTCATCACCTTGTAGTTGACGGAATATCTTGGCGAATTCTGCTTGAAGATCTTGCAAGTGGCTATATGCAGGTACTAAATGGAGAGGCGATTTATTTTCAGGATAAGACGGATTCTTTTAAAGAATGGTCAACAGAACTACATGTTTATGCCAATAGTCAAACCTTACGAAAAGAATCTTCTTATTGGGAACAGCTGGCTAACGTACCGATGGTATCCTTACCTCAGGATCATATTGTAATCGATGATTGTATGCAGGATAGTAAGACATTAACTATGCATCTTAATCCGGAAGAGACTAACCATTTGTTAAAAGAAGTTCACCATACCTACAATACGGAAATAAATGACATATTATTGACGGCTCTTGCTCTTACGATGAGAGAGTGGACTGGTGAAAGTCGCACCTTCATACATTTAGAGGGCCATGGTCGGGAGCCAATCAGTGAAAATATAGACATTTCACGGACGGTTGGCTGGTTCACTTCTCTTTATCCTGTGTTGCTTGAAACAAAAGAAGAAGATATCGCCTATCATATTAAATATACAAAAGAATATCTACGAAAGGTTCCGAATAAGGGAATTGGCTATGGTATCTTACGTTACTTAACATCTGCTGACAAAGGGGAAGCGAGCCATCTTATTATAAAACCCCAAATTATGTTCAATTACCTGGGGCAATTTGATCAAGATATCTCAACTGATGCCTTTAAAATCTCACCTTATAGTACAGGGCCAACCCTAAGTCACAAAGTGGAGAGACAGTACAATTTTGAAATTGTGGGTATCATCCAAGATAGTTCTTTACGTCTTCACTTTGAATATAACCAAAACATGTACGATTCCAGCACAGTACAAAATATTATTGCTTTATACAAAAAACATCTGCTTGAAATTATCAACCATTGTCTCAATAAGGAAGGAAAAGAAATCACTCCAAGTGATGTGGGAAATGATACGCTCTCAATTGAAGAGTTGGCTGATTATCTAGAGCATTTATAGGAATAAGAAGGAGAGATTTGTATGCTACTTATAAAAGAGCTTGAGCATCAAATCATGATGGAAATGGAGCAGGCCCGTGTACCGGGTCTGGCCATCGCCATCATTCATAATAAGGAATTAATATATGCAAATGGATTTGGTGTTACTAGTGTGCAAGACTCAGGAGTAGCTATAAGTCCTCAGACTTTATTTCGTATAGGTTCGATTTCTAAGTTGTTTACGTCTACGTTGATCATGAAATTAGTAGAGAATGGGCTTCTTGATTTAGATACTCCAATCATAAATTACATTCCCTGGTTTTCACTTCAAAATCCAGCCTACAATGCTCTGTTAACCCTTCGTACTTTATTGAGCCATTCAGCAGGATTCAGCAACGGGGGAGACTATCTCGGGAGTAGAGAATCAGATGGTTTACGTCGACATGTATCTGAGGAGCTTTCAAAAATGAAATTGATGGCACCACCAGGAAAGCTTCATACATATAGTAATTTTCATTACAATCTAGCAGGCTGTGTAGCAGAAGAGGTTACTGGAAAAACATTTGCTACTTTAATGCAAGAACTGGTTTTTTCACCTCTAAAAATGAACAGTAGTACATACGATCCGCTGTTTGCAATGACACACTCACTAGCGCTGCCACATTATATAGATGATGATCAGATTTGTGTATTGCATCGCTTTTTAGAGAATACAGCATATTATCCATCTTTTTTTGCAATGTCAACAGTCACAGATTTGGCTAAGTTTGCCCTCTTACATATGAATAAGGGATGCTACTTGGGTAAGCAATTACTTCAATCTGAATCCATTCAGCAAATGCACGAATATAACACACCACTCTATAACACGTATCAAAGTGGATTTGGGTTGGGGTTTTTCTTGCAAGAAACAGAAAATGGACTTCGCATCTCCCGGCATTTTGGCGATATTAGTAGCTATAGTGCTGATTTTGTTATGCACACAGAGGCTGGGAGTGCTGTAATTATCCTTAATAATCGCCCCTTCCAACATGACAAGATCACCCGTCTCGTTTTTGATCAATTACAATTGCCGCATGCTCACGTAAAAACCTCAAAAGAATTATTCAAAGGTAGTAGTAACGAGGAGGATTGCTTAGGTATCGCAGGAACCTTCTTTGGAACTAATGTGGGGATTGCAGAAATTACGAAGGAAGATCAGTCTCTGCTGATCTTAAATAACCAACGAATTACGCTTCAGATTAAGACAAGCGATTTCTTACAGGGTTATGACGAAGAGGGTAACCATGTGATGAATATGGGAGTGATAAGGGAAGAAGATGGCTGCGTGCAGTATCTTATGATAAACAACAATCGTTGTCATCGTTACTTAATGCCATCTGGTAGGACGTCTCTATCAGAAGAGGCACTAGAAGCTTGTTGTGGAACCTATTCACATCACGGATTTCCAGACTGGGTTTATCATGTAACCTACCAAGATAATAAGCTCATCATGGAAGAGGATGGGATTACAGATGTTCTTATCCCAATTGAACATGGTTTATTCGTGAGTGATACTTTTAAATCGGTACAATTTCACATCGATGAACAAGGGCAGGTTCCCTATTTTTATCTACATGGCACTTGGAAAATGGAACGATTACATCGGTAATTATCTCTATTCAAAATAGGAGTAATCTATCTTGCACCTCTAGGAGGCTTTCATTCATGACGACTAGCAAAATTACAGAAAATCTCATACTCTCCAATGAAAAATTAGAAAAAGAAGAAGTATACTGGCTAGATCAGATGAACGGGATTAGTGTGCTTTCTACGTTTCCTATCGAATTTTTGCGTACATCGTTGGATGAATTCCAAAAGGGGGTTATCACTTATTCGTTTTCGGAAGTGATAACAGAAAAAATTCGGATGATTGCAAATCAATCTCCATACGCGATATTGACTATTCTTGCAACTGTCCTTGCAGATATTCTTTCACGTTATACCGAAACAGAGGATATTGTTTTTAGTATGCCTGTTTTTAAACAAAAGAAAGAATTGAAGACCGTAAACAAATTACTACCGCTGCGTATTCAGGTACAACGTAATGAGATGACTTTTAAACATTTATTGATGCAAATGAGTAAAAAAATCAATGAAGCGAGTCAAAATTCAAACTATCCATTTCACCAGATAATAAAAAAATCTGGATTGCAGGTTGAAGATGGTATATTTCCATTGTGCAATACTTGCATTATGTTAGAAGACATCCACGAGAAAAATAGCGTTAGCCAAATAAAAGCTGATTCGCTATTTATCTTTTCTCAGAATAAGGGTAATCTACAACTCACTCTTGAATATAATGCTAGTTTGTATAGTTATGACCGCATGCAAATGATCGTTCATCATGTAGAGAATTATCTCTCTGAAGTGATGAGAGAACCTGATAGAAGCTTAATGGAGATTTCATTTTTAAGTGAAGCTGAACGTCATCAATTACTTTATGATTTTAACTCGAGTAGTTTTGACTATCCGCGCCATAAGTCGGTATCCCAGCTTTTCGAAGACCAGGTAGAACGTACGCCTGATAGGATCGCTGTTGTATTCGAAGGGAAACAATTAACCTATCGTGAATTAAACCATCGGGCGAATCAAGTAGCTTGGTTCTTACATGAACAAGGGGTTAATGAAGATACGATTGTCGGTTTTATGGTGGAACGTTCTCTTGAATTATTAATTGGCATCCTTGGTATTATCAAATCAGGTGCTACATACCTACAAGTGGACCCGGATTATCCAAAAGAACGAATTAACTATTTGCTTATCCATTCTCAAACTTCTGTGATACTAACCCAGCAAAAACATAAAGACAACGGCAATCTAAAACAGGCTCGCACTTTTATCATCGAAGATATTTTGACGCAATCAAATGTTCGTACTGAAAATTTGAATCTACTTTATCAACCTGAAAATCTTCTGTATGTTCTCTATACATCAGGTTCTACAGGCAATCCAAAAGGAGCCATGATCAAACACCATTCGTTTGTCAATCTATTATACTGGCATATCAACAAATTGTCGTTTTCAGAAAATGAACGGGCGCTGTTAATTGCACCTAGCAGTTTTGATTTGGCACAAAAAAATTTGTTTAGTGTGTTACTAGTTGGAGGGAGATTGATAATCTATTCTCCGGGTCCATATGATTATCGTCATATTTCTACCGTGATCGATAAAGAGCAGATAACAATGATCAATTGCGCTCCTAGTGCCTTTTACCCCTTGGTTCATGGAAATATCGACGATGATTTTGTTAAGCTAAGAAGTATTCGCCACATTAGTCTTGGTGGTGAACCGATCAACATGGGTAATCTACAGTCTTGGATCAAATCGCCCCATTTCAAAGCGGAGCTCTCAAACACATATGGCCCAACAGAGTGTACAGATATTTCTGGATACCATATTTTGAATAAGGAAGAATTACATCAAATTACTACGGTTCCTGTGGGCAAACCAATTCACAACGCCAAGTTTTATATTTTAGATAAATATTTGCAGTTGCTTCCACCGGGGATTCCAGGTGAACTATGTATTGGTGGAGAAGGGGTGGGAAATGGTTATTTTAACGCTCCAGAGCTAACAAATGAGCGTTTTATCGATACACCTCATTTAAGCGTACCACGTGTCTATAGAACAGGTGATCTGATGCGTTGGCTAAAAAATGGCGATCTTGAATTTATTGGGAGGATTGATCATCAAGTAAAGATTCGAGGTTTTCGTATCGAGCTGGGGGAAATAGAAGCAAGGCTTTTACAATACCCTGGCATGAGAGAAGTTATTGTTCTTGATAAAACAGACGAACACGGGATGAAATATTTGGCTGCTTATTTCGTGTCAGAGAATGAAGTGACTCTTGATCTAATTTCTAATTTTGCTCAAAGTCATTTACCAGAATATATGATTCCTTCTCAATTTATGCAGTTGCCTGAATTTCCACTTACTCCAAATGGGAAAATCAATCGGTTGGCACTGACTCAATTACAAGATTACCTTACTTCATTTACTTCATATGAAGTTGCAAATACTCCTCTGCAAGAAGAATTGCTAAGAATTTGGAAAAACATTTTAAAACTCGAAAAAATCGGGAGACATGATAATTTTTTCCGGATAGGAGGTCATTCCCTTAAGGCAATGATGCTAGTAACTATCCTGTACAAAGAATTCAATGTGAGTCTTTCAATTAAACAAATCTTTGATAATCCCACCATTGAGTTATTGGCGCAGTTGATTGAAGTGTCTGGTGACTCTGCCTTTATCCAAATTCCATTGGAACCAGTCGAAGAGAGGCCGTATTACCCAATCTCTGCTGCCCAAAAGCGAATGTTGATTGTTGACGAACTAAATCAAGGGGATACAAGCTATAACATTCCTTCCTGCGTAATTATTGAAGGACCAGTCAATCCAGAACGTTTTGAGACAGCTCTTATTCGACTCATCGAGCGTCATGAAGCACTCCGTACCTCTTTTGAGTGGCAAGGGGAAGAGCAGGTTCAACGAGTACATAAACAGGTAAAATTTCAAATGAGTCAACGCAAAATACAAGAGGATGAGGTTATTGATTTAATTAGAGAATTCGTAAAACCATTCCATTTATCACAGGCCCCTTTGTTTCGCGTCGGCTTGTATGAGCTAGGTCCAGATCGTTATTTTTTGATCATGGACATGCACCATATCATTTCTGATGGTATATCTATGGGAATCTTAGTCGAAGATGTTATCGACTTATATAAAGGACAGGAGCTTTTGCCACTACCGATACAATATAAAGATTTTACACATTGGCAGAATCAATGGTTTGCTTCTGAGCAAGTAAAAAAACAAGAATTGTATTGGTTGGATACGTTCGCTGGTGAACTTCCAACTCTTCGCTTGTTGACGGATTATCCACGTCCTCGAATACGTACAAACGTAGGGGACAGAATTTCCTTTATGCTTTCTAAGGCTGAGAGTGATGAACTTAATCGAATCGTCCAAGATAGTGGATCTACCTTATATATGATTCTGTTAGCGGCATATAATATATTGTTGTTCAAGTGTACAGGACAGGAGGATATCGTTGTTGGTACTCCTGTAGCAGGGAGACAGCATGCTGATCTGGAAAGAGTAGTAGGGATGTTTATTAACACATTACCAATGCGTAACTATCCTAAAGCTTCGAAAACATTTGCAGAATTCTTTACAGAAATAAAGATACGAACCCTTCAAGGGTTTGATCACCAGGATTATCCTTTTGATGCTTTAGTAGAAAAACTCAAAATACCAAGAGATTCGAGTCGGACTCCACTATTTCAAACCATGTTTACTCTACAAAATATGAACCAAGCAAAGATAGAATCGGAAGAATTAACTTATACAGCCTATGACTTTTCGGATAATACCTCCAAAATGGATTTATCAATCATTGCCGTTGAGACTCCTGATGGCTTATTATTTGATCTGTATTATTCAAGTAACTTGTTCAAACGAGAAACGGCTGAAATCTTAGGGCAAGCGTATTTACAGATTATGAAGCAACTCCCATCTCGCTTTGACAAGACGATTGCTAGCTTTGAGCTTGAATTTAACTCAGGTGAACGCAATTCGTCAGCTCAAACAGATGCTTTTGAGGATGAGGAATTCGATTTTTAAAGAAACGTCAAAAAAAGTGTAGTAGCAAGGTAATCATCTCCTGCTCCTGCACTTTTTTTATCTTCTTCGAGGTAGATCGAGTTTGTAGGAATATTTTTCTACAATTTATAAAAGAATAATATCCAAGATTTTCTGCCATGTGCATAATATCCCACTAGTGGTGCATACTTAACATACAGTCTAAGGACATGTAGAGGTGATTGCATGCCCAAACATCCTTTTTTTGAACGAAGTATGAGAAAAGGTCTCACGTACACTGATTCCAAAATCCAAAATGACCGAGTTACGACATCGCTTGAAGACAATATAAATCAAATACTGTCCAAGCTTGATCAGATGCCAGATCTTACAGTACAGCGCTTTTCGTGGAATCAAGGGGAAGAAGCCGCCATTTTATATATGGAGGAACTATCTAATAAAAAGCTGATCTATGAAGATGTACTTTCTCCTATATTAAAGGACATGATCTCACTTACACAGATTGAGGAGTCTTCGTTAGTAAGCTGTGAAATGAAGCCAACACACTCATTTGAGATGATTGAACATAGCTTGCTCATAGGTAAAAGCATCTTGTTGTTTAATAACCATGCCACAGCATATCAGGTCAGTACAATTTCATATCCAGATCGGTCTATTGAAGAGCCATACCTTGAGCCAACGATTAAAGGCGCGCATGATGGCTTTGTTGAGAATGCCTCGAAAAACCTTGGTTTGTTACGTAGATACATACCTAGCCCCGAATTAAAGCTTCGGCAGATGAAAATTGGAGAGCGGGGAAAAGTCAATATTACGATGGCTTACTTGGGGGATGTAGCTAACCCAGAGGTCATCGAGGAATTAGAACGACGCATTCAAGCACTGAGTCAAGATGTCATTATTAATATCGGGGAATTACAGCAATTAATCTCGAAGAATACATTCACAGTATTTCCGCAGTTTTTAGTTACAGAACGGCCTGACACAACTGCGATGCAAATTTTACAAGGACGGATAGCAATCATTATGGATCGTTCTCCAGGTGTACTTATTGCACCGATGAACCTGATTGGTTTTTTGCAAACGAAGGATGATTATAATGTCAATTGGCTACTAGCCTCGTTTGTGCGAGTGCTCCGTTATATTGCTTTTATGATCTCTCTTGTGCTTCCAGCATTTTATGTAGCGACAATTTCATTTCACTTTGAAGTGATTCCGTTAAAGCTGCTGTTATCCATTGGGGAATCCAGAGAAAAAGTGCCGTTTCCGCCAGTATTAGAGGCTTTAGTAATGGAGTTGTCATTGGAAATGCTTCGGGAAGCAGGCCTTCGTTTACCAGGTCCGATTGGCCAAACGGTAAGTATTGTGGGTGGTATTGTAATCGGGCAGGCTGCGGTACAGGCTGGTATCGTGAGTAATATTATGGTGATTGTGGTATCCATCACAGCAATCGCTTCCTTTATCATCCCTTACTACGATATGTCGTCTACCATTCGTCTACTTCGTTTCCCCATGATGATGCTTGCTTACTTCTTTGGTTATGTAGGGATTATTATGGGTTTAATGATCATGTTTATCCACCTCATTACACTTACTTCGATTGGGATGCCGTATGGTTCGCCACTTTCGCCGGTTCGAATGAAAGAATGGAAAGATGCTATTGTACTTGCAGCCCCAAAATATTTGACAACCAGGCCTCATAGTGCAAGACCAATACAGGAAAAGAAGAAAAAGGCTACTGATCCAACAGATAGGTGATGGTAGATGGATTATGTAAAGCACAATCAAATAACGCTGTATCAATATATTTTTTTAATTGTGGGCAATCAGGTAGGGTTGGGGATTTTGTATATCCCGCGAGATTTAGCACGTGAAGTAGGAATAGATGGTTGGATATCCATTGTGTTGAGTTGGATCATTGTTTGTATTGCTAGCATTATTATCACAAAAATGATGGCCAGAAATCCAGAACTTACGCTACGCCAGTCTTTACGCTTATATTGTGGTCCAATTATCGGATGGATTGTGTATTTTTTGATAGCGGTTCATCTTATCGTTTTTACTTATGCGATAATAGCAGGATCTATTTTTTTAACACAGATATGGGTTCTACAGAGAATTTCGAGCCTCTGGCTGATGAGCTTATTTGTTATCCCTATTTATATGTTGTGTTCTCATGGTTTTAAAAACATTGCTCGATATGCTCAATTTGCTATTCTGATTAGTGTGTGGATGCCTCTGCTGTTGTTGTTCCCCTTACAATATGCAAATCCGTTTTATCTGCTCCCTATCATGCGTGAAGGGCTCGACCCTGTTATAAAAGGTGTCATGCCTGCTATCACCTTTTTTTGGGGCTTTGAAATGATCATGTTTTTCTATCCTTATTTAAAGGATAAATCAAAAGCAACAGCAGCTGCCCTTATTGCCAATACCATTTCTATGCTGGTTTTGTTGTTTGTCACCATCATCTGCTTTCTCTTTTTTTCACAGGAACAAGTGGCTAATTATATGTGGCCTACTCTTACATTATTAAAATTGGTGGAGTTTCCATTTTTAGAGCGTTTCGAAGTCATTTTTCTGTCGTTTTATTTGTTTATGCAATCGATTTCTTGGATTACCCTTAGCTACTTTTCTGTCTACACCCTAGAGAGTCTATGCAACGCTAAGATGAAATCGAAGCACTTTCTGATTTTTTTAGGATGTCTTGTAGTCATTTCTTTTTTCTATTCGCCTAGTTTTTCTGAGGTCCGTAATTTTTTAGAGCTGGCACAGCCACTCAGCTATTTCGTAAGCTATTTGTTTCCTCTCATCTTCTTACTGTATCTTGTCATGTTTCAAAAGGTCATACAGAGGAGGCGTGAGAGATGACGAAAAAATATCACATTCAAATTTTCATGTGGATCAGTCTGTTCTCTTTGTTAATGAGTGGGTGTTCGCAACGGATCAATATTGAGAATGCGACGTTTAATTTAACACTTGGGTTGGATAAAAAAGGAAATGATCTGTATTACTATTCCGTTAGTCCCGTATTTAATAAGGATGCTTCTAAAAAAGTAGAAGCTCATGAGGTCAGAGCATCCAGCATTCGCAACGCACGTAATTTCTTTGATGCTAGCTCTATTGGACTTTTAACAACTGCTAAATTACAGCAGGTTTTGATTGGAAAAGAATTGTTGGAATCACATGATGTATTCCCGTTATTAGATGTTCTGTATCGGGACGTGACTAGTGCTAGCAATGCGAATGTTTTAATGGTGGATGGGCCAGTGAAGGATGTTATCATGTTTGGAGCAAAAGACAAGCCACGTCTGCCCATATACCTTGGTCAGTTGATTGATTCGACAGCAGTGCGTAACCTGATTTCACGTTCGACGTTACTCGATTTTCAATGGACGGTTATGGAGAAGACGATTACACCTTATATCGGAATTGTCAGTAAAGAAAAAAATCAATTGAATATAAAAGGGACAGCTTTATTGAATCAGCAAGGAAAAGTTGTGACTACTCTTTCACTACAGGAGACTACAATTATGCATATGCTTCAACGCTTTCATAGAGGGTTGTTTTCCTTGTCACTATCGCTTAAAGAAACCAAAAATAAAGCTGACAATAAAATCATAAGCGCTACCTTTGAGCGTGTGACTCGCAAGGTACAACTAGTAAAAAAGGATAATCATTTCTACTACACAATCCAACTAAAAATGGATGCGAATCTAAATGAAAGCATAAACCTACTTTCTAAACAGAACACGATGAAATCAATTGAAAAGTTTCTGGAAAAATCAGTAAAAAAAGAAGCAGAGAGAGTAATAAAAAAAATACAGCAGCACAAAGTAGATCCTATGGGCTTAGGCGATTATATGCGAGCGTACTATTATCCTGATTGGAAAAAGATGGAGATGGACTGGGGAAGTGCACTTGCAACTATAAATATTAATATTGAACCTGAAATTAGGGTAATCTTCAACGGTTTAGTTCAAGAATAACAAGGCAATAGTTACGCTATACAAAACAGAGAAAAGCTAGTAGAATAACTGTATTATAACAGATGAGGGGGAGAACGTGTTATGGTGTCATGGGAACAAGTTGAGCATATGCCATTAAAACAAGTCGTAGATGAAGTGATTGAACGACACACTAGCATTCATGCAAGTTGGAGCATTCCTCCTCGATCAAAAAAGCTATCAGTTGCTCATTTAGTCACGCCGGATACCTTATTGTGCCAGATTAGTCTTTCGAAAAGCCTCCATCGTTGGGTAAATAGGCAGAGCACAGAGTCTGGGGATTTATTGCTTGCTTGGACAAATATTGGACTTTTAGTTGAAGGCACGATGAAATGGTTTCTTAGCGTTTTTCATGAGGAAGTTCGACAAGACTGGGAGAACCAAGTAGTAAAATTTAAAGATCACTATTCCCAAGAATCGTTTTTATACATGATGAGAAAATTTTTTCACCAGCGTATTTGGTTTGGAAATGGAGATTTTGACCGATGGGTGATGCATGTTCACGAATGTCGCTTCTACGGTCTTAGTGATCAGCAACAATTGCAAGGTCGTATGGAGCGGATTGATGAGGCTGTTCGTGTCTACTTACACTTTTTACGTTTTCATCAGGAATTAGTCGAACAGCAATTCATCCATCAGGCAGAAGAGAGTAAGGGGTAATGACCCAAAAGAATTTAGGCATCTCTTGAAAGGCTAAAGGGAGGTGCCTATTTTATTTTGGTAAAAAGGTTACAACGTTCTCACTATTTCTAGCAAAAACAAGTATACTAGAATCAGATAAAACAAGGAGGGAAAGTGCCGTGCATAAAGAGTTATCACCTGCTTTTGTACAATTAAAGAACGAGCATGGTCCGCTCCGTCAATTAATGGAAGAGTTATATGAACAGGCCGTTACAATGGGGAAAACAGGAGATGAGAGAAGCTATGTTCAAACTCTGCGTTCATTGGAAGAGAAAGTAGATAGCTTTTTGCTTATGCTAGAAAAACACGCCAATCGTGAAGAGGTCTTATTATTCCCCATGATGTATACATTAACGGGTGGAGAGAACGGACCTATTGCTGTCATGGAGGAGGAACACAAGGAAGCCAAACAGCACTTAGCACGTTTCAAAGAAAAAATGAGCACAGTAGGTTTGAGTATTGATAAGAACACAGCTATAATTACTGCCGATCCAGTAGCAAAAGCCTATGTAGTTTTATCCGATCACTTTATGAAAGAAGAGATGGTTCTTTTTCCAATGGCAAATCAGCTGCTTTTAGAAGAACAGAAGGACGAGCTAGAAAGACGGTTAACAGAAGCAGACAGAAAAAAATAGGATGGAGATCAGAGAAAGGAGACTGTTCAACGTCTGGGCAGTCTCTGCGACAGTCAATGTCTTGTGAAAAACAATAGGTTTCTTTGTGACAAAACATTCTGAAAACAAACTGAACCCATATATAATAAAGAGAAATAGTGGGGAGGTATGGAAATGAGAGAAATTCAACGAACTCGCCGCAACACATTAGGGGATATTGTCAGAAGAAGTAGTCGTCGTTTTCCGAATAAAATGGCTCTTCGCTTTGAAAACGAAGAAGTTACCTATCAACAGCTGGATTCTTTAATAAACCAAACAGCTCAGTACATTTGCTCTCAGGGTTTGCAAAAAGGTGAACGGGCTGCTGTGTTATCTCGTAACTCACTTGATTTTGTAATCGTTACGTTCGCTCTAGCAAAAGCGGGGGTTATTATGGTTCCGATTAACTATATGCTGAATGTAGAAGACATTGCATATATTATGGAACATGCAGAGATTCAGGCTTGTTTCGTTTCGCCGGAATTCCTAGCTGTAGCGGATAAAGCGTATGAGATCGTTGGCTGTAAACTACGACTACGCGCAATTATTTCACACCCTGCCGATCCCATTAAGGAATGGATGCCGCTACGTAGCATAATTGCTCACCTGTCAACAGAGGAGCCAGATGTGGACTTGGAAGATGATGACATCGCTCATATTATGTATACGAGTGGTACAGAGTCCAAGCCAAAAGGTGTTATGCTAACTCATAAAAATTTGTTAGCCGAATACGTGAGTACAATCTTAGATGGTGATCTGACGGAGCAGGATATTGCACTTCATGCTTTGCCGTTGTTCCACTCCGCTCAACTCCATTGTTTTTTAGGTCCCTATTTATATGTTGGTGGTAGTGGAATTATTTTGGAACAAGCTACGCCTTCACTGATGCTCAAGACAATAGAACAATTTGGGGCAACCCAGCTTTTTTGTCCGCCTACTATTTGGATAGCTTTATTGCGTTCTGAGGATTTTGGTACACGTGATGTATCTACCTTACAAAAATGCTATTACGGAGCTGCTATTATGCCTGTAGAAATTATCAAAGAGCTTAGTATGCGCTTACCTCAAGGTCGGTTGTATAATTTTTATGGACAAACAGAAGTAGCTCCACTAGCAACCGTCTTAAAACCACAGGATCAACTGCGTAAAACAGGCTCGGCTGGAAGACCTGCGTTACATGTAGAAACGAAAATTTTTGATGAGCTGGGTAATGAAGTACCTATTGGCAACATCGGTGAGATTGTGCATCGGAGTAGCCACGCCATGCTTGGTTATTATAAGGATGAGGAGAAAACGAGAAGTGCTTTTCAAGGGGGCTGGTTTCATAGTGGTGACCTCGGTTTCATGGATGAAGAGGGCTATATAACAGTGGTAGACCGTAAAAAGGATATGATTAAAACAGGAGGAGAAAATGTAGCAAGTCGGGAAATAGAAGAATGGATTTACCAGCATCCCAAGGTTTCGGAAGTGGCAGTGATCGGTGTTCCGCATCCATATTGGATGGAAGCAGTTACGGCTATTGTGGTACCCAAAGCAGGGGAAGAAATAGTGGTGGATGAATTATTCGAATTTTGCAAAAGGGGACTTTCTTCCTTTAAAGTACCTAAGTTCGTTGTTTTAGCGGAGCAGCTACCACGTAATCCTAGTGGGAAAATTGTAAAGAGAGAGCTACGCATACGCTATCAGACGTTGGCTGAAACTGATAAGCTACATGGGTAGCATTGATTAGGGGTTTTCTCAGAAAGGAGAGAAGGCTCCTTTTTCATTAGGAACAGGTTTAGAGCAAGGAGATCGGATTGTTTAGTAGATGAATGAGGATATTTTTTTGACGTATGACAAATTCTAAAATAGTTATTATAAAATGGTTGACTTACATTTTAGTTGTAACTATAATTGTTACATGTTCATTAATAATAATCGTACTGTTTAGGAATTCTGCAAATTCATAGTAGATGAACATGCATATTCTTGGATTTTTTATTGTAACTAGGGTGGTTACGACAATTGGAAAGCTGGGGTAATGATCTATGACGATAAAAATTAAAGCTTACTCTGATTTTATATGTCCATTTTGTTTTTTAGGAAAAGGTCCTTTAGATGAGATCGTTAAGGAAAAAGATGTAGAAATAGAATGGATGCCATTTGAATTACGTCCAAGTCCTTATTCAAAAATTGATCCATGGAAGGAACCTGATAAACTTAGCTCTTGGGATTCATTTATTCTTCCCACTGCTAAAAAGCTAGGGGTTGACATGCGTTTACCACGTGTTTCTCCGCATCCATATACACACCTGGCGTTTGAAGGCTATCAGTACGCGAAGGAACATGGAAAAGGTAATGAGTTTCACCATCGAGTGTTTACTGCATTTTTTCAAGAGGAACAAAACATTGAAGATATCGAGGTGCTGACAAAACTAGTGGGTGAAGTTGGACTTGATATGGATGAATGTAAGGAAGCCTTGGTAACACGAAAATATAAAGAAGTGCATCAAGAGCTACTGAAGCATGCCTATGAAGAGGCGCAAATTATGGCTGTCCCAACGTTAGTGATTGGTGACGAAGTGGTTCAGGGGTTAGCTAGCAAAGAAACCTTAGCAAAAATTATTGATAAGGAACTAGGTAAAAATAAGACAACCGAATTTGATGGATTGCAATGCTCTTTGGATGGAGAATGCTAATAGAAAGACATCGGACTTCCTTATCTAAATCTGGAGGATACAAATAATGGGTCAACCAACCAATTTAGAAATAATTCGCAGCACATACGAAGGTCCATCTTCTTCAAATGCTCAGCATTTACTTGCAGCACTTTCGAATTTCGTAGAATGGACTGAAGCCGTAGGTTTTCCATATGGCGGAACATACATTGGTGTAGAAGCTGTCATGCAGAATGTATTTAGCCGTTTGGCAACTGAATGGGAAGATTATAAAGCAAGTGTGCATTCTTATCATGAAGTGAACGAGAAAGATATCATTATCGTTGAAGGGGTTTATTCCGGAACCTATAAAAAAACAGGGAAAGCATTTCAAGCCGATTTTGTACACATTTATCACCTTTGTTCTGGTAAAATTGTTAAATTTAAACAATACGTTGATAGTCATGTGGTTCAACAGGCTATGACATTTTAATTAAAAATCAGTTAAAATAAATAAAAGATAGCCGTTAGTAATAGGCAGAATATTTGGGGCAAGTAGGAACGAATGATTACCACGTTCTAGTTGCCTTTTTCTATTCTTTTTATATCGTTTTCGTACCTTTCTTATCGGAAATAAAATACCAAATTAATGCTATACTACATACTAAATAACATGACTTGAAGGTAAGCAAAAAATCGTTCATGTAGACACGACAGGCTGATCAGTTGATAAAGGACCTTTTTTCGAAGGAAGGGGAATCCGTTATGATTAAACTAGTACTTATTCGGCATGGACAAAGCCTATGGAATCTTGAAAATAGGTTTACAGGGTGGACAGATGTGGATTTGTCAACGAATGGACTTCAAGAAGCAAGAGAAGCAGGAATGATTCTGAAGAAAAATGGGTATGTGTTTGATGTAGGATATACCTCTGTTTTAAAAAGAGCAATTCGTACCTTATGGATTGCTTTACATGAAATGGACCTCATGTGGATACCTGTTTATAAAACATGGCAATTAAACGAACGTCACTACGGAGCCCTTCAAGGTTTAAATAAGGCGGAAACGAGTGAAAAATATGGAGCAGAGCAGGTTCAGATATGGAGAAGATCAACCGATGTACGACCACCTGCCCTAACAAAAGATGATAAACGCTTTGAGGCCTCTCATCCAAAATATAAAGGGTTAAAGGAAGGGGAATTTCCTCATACCGAAAATCTAGAGGATACCGAAAAACGAGTGTTAGCGTATTGGAATACTGAAATTGTTCCCACGTTGAAAAAAGGACAAAAGGTTATTATCTCTGCTCATGGTAATACCTTACGGGCGCTAATCAAATATCTAGATCAAATTTCAGCAGACGGTATTGTAAGCTTAAACATTCCAACTGGTATACCGCTTGTATATGAATTGGATGATCAATTAAAACCAATTCGTCATTACTATTTATGTATGGACGGCAAGGTTCCTGAAGGCGAAATCGCTAAGCATATTGATATGAATAAATAAAAAGTCTTGTTTGGCTTGTAATGCTTACGTTTCAATAATGAATTGTAGGGAGTGAAAAGTAAGATGAAGATGCAACGCGGAAAATTTGAGGGATTACAAAGGTTATCGAATGATAAAGGAGTAATTAAGTGCAGGTGTTACATCGGAATTATTCCGTAAAACAATTGAGTTCGCCATTGAAGCTGAGTCTGCATTT
The DNA here is from genome assembly GCF_002706795.1 of Brevibacillus laterosporus DSM 25. NCBI lineage: Bacteria > Bacillati > Bacillota > Bacilli > Caryophanales > Paenibacillaceae > Brevibacillus > Brevibacillus laterosporus. The sequence goes on along the minus strand of NZ_CP017705.1, from coordinate 5,151,087 downwards.
TGCGGTGTACTTTGTGGACGAGCTACATGGTTTGACGGTGTTGCTGCTTATGGGGAAGGAGAAGAAGAGGGGCTACGTCAGTGGCTACAAACCAAAGGGAAGTATAATATCGATCATTTAAATGAATTATTAGATAAAGCCTCTCCATGGTGGTCCATTTATGGAAATATAGAAGACATTCAAATTATAGACTAGTCCCAGCCCCTTTGTAGAATAAAGGTAAACCGGATAGAAAGAAGAAAGTAAAACCAGTGCATTGCTGTAACTACAGGAGTGTACTGGTTTTATTTGTCATTGTATGTAAGAAAGAGCGTAGGATTTGGAGATCATGAGAACGATTACAAAAATACCTTGACGAAAATTATTACCTTAATTTAAAATTAAAACGAAAATAATTTTCATAATAGAACTGGGGAGAAGAAAATGAGCGTATTCTTTGAACAAGCACAGCGCTTTGGGAAATCATTCATGCTACCTATCGCTGTTCTTCCTGCAGCGGGTTTATTACTTGGTATCGGGGGAGCGTTATCGAATCCCAATACTTTGGTAGCGTATCCATTTTTAGATGTACCTTGGTTACAAGCTATTTTCACCATTATGAGCTCAGCAGGTTCCATCGTGTTTGCTAACCTAGCTATCATCTTCGCGGTTGGGATTGCAGTAGGTTTGGCACGTTCTGATAAAGGAACTGCTGGACTTGCGGCTGTATTGGGTTATTTGGTTATGAACGCTACAATCAACGCGATGCTTATTATTACGAGCAAACTGGCAGCTGAGAATTTAGCAGCCGTTGGTCAAGGAATGACGCTTGGTATTCAAACATTAGAAACAGGGGTTTTCGGTGGTGCTGTTGTGGGTGTTCTAACAGCTCTCCTGCATAACCGTTACAACAAGATTGAGCTACCCCAATTTTTAGGATTCTTTGGTGGTTCACGTTTTATTCCCATCATCACTTCATTTGCCTCTATTTTGCTGGGAGTAGCTATGTTTCTTGTATGGCCACCCATTCAGGCAGGGATTTTTAAACTGGGTGGCTTAGTTGAATCAACTGGGTATATTGGTACATTCTTCTACGGATTTATTCTTCGGCTACTAGGGCCTTTTGGCTTGCATCATATTTTCTACATGCCATTTTGGACGACTGGCCTTGGCGGTTCGTTAGTTGTTAACGGAACATTAGTAGAAGGAACACAGAAAATTTTCTTTGCACAATTGGCTGATCCGAACACAACGCAATTTTATATTGGAACAGCACGTTTTATGTCGGGGCGCTTTATTACCATGATGTTTGGATTATTAGGAGCAGTACTTGCCATGTATCAATGTGTAAAGCCGGAGAATCGCAAAAAAGTTGCAGGTCTATTGCTTTCGGCTGGTCTAACATGCTTTTTGACAGGAATTACGGAGCCGATTGAATTTTCTTTCTTGTTCATCGCACCTGTTCTATATGCTGTACATGCATTCTTTGACGGTTTAGCGTTTATGATGGCTCATGTATTCCAAATTACGATTGGTCAAACCTTCTCTGGTGGATTTATTGATTTTGTTCTGTTTGGGATTCTTCAAGGAACTGCGAAAACCAACTGGTTATATGTGCCGGTAATTGGTGTTTTCTGGTTCTTCCTATACTACTTCACTTTCCGTTTTGCGATTAAGAAATTTAATATTAAAACTCCGGGACGTGAAAATGATCAGGCTTCAACCGGGACTGAAACGGATGTAACCCAAACGAATCGCGCAGCAAGTATTATTGAAGCCTTAGGTGGCAGCGAAAATATCAAAGACGTGGATTGTTGCGCGACTCGCCTACGTATGACTGTTTTTGACGGCGAAAAGGTGTCTGAAGAAGAACTGAAGAAGACGGGGGCAAAAGGTGTCATTATGAAAGGAAATGGAGTTCAGGTTATTTATGGACCACACGTGACTATCATCAAAAATGAAATTGAAGAGACATTGGGAGTGTAGGTACCGTGAATGAGATGACAAACGAAGCAATAAAATCACAAATGAAACATGGTCTGGTAGTATCATGTCAAGCCTTGCCTGATGAACCCTTACACAGTGCGTTTATTATGGGGAGAATGGCACGAGCGGCTGAAGAAGGCGGTGCTGTTGGTATTCGGGCCAATACGAAGGAAGATATTGCAGAAATTAAAAAGCAGGTCAACCTACCAATTATGGGAATCGTCAAACGAGATTACCCCGATTCAGAAATCTATATTACTCCAACCATGAAAGAAATAGATGAGCTAATCGAGATAGGTTGCGAAATTATTGCGTTAGATGCGACTGATCGAATTCGACCAATTGGGAAAACACTAGAACAATTTGTTCAGGAGGTAAAAGAGAAATATCCTCACCAATTGCTAATGGCGGACATTGCTACCTTGCAAGAAGCGAAAAAAGCAGAGGAGCTTGGCTTCGATTTCGTTTCTACTACGCTTGTTGGTTACACACCTCAGAGTATCGGGCATAGGCTGTACGATAACGATTTTGCCCTTCTGAAAGAAATGCTCACGTGTATTTCTGTGCCAATGATTGCGGAAGGAAATATTTTAACTCCTGATATGGCAAAGCGTTGTTTGGAATTAGGGGTTTATGCTGTCGTTGTAGGAGGAGCGATTACGCGACCACAGCAGATTACAAAACGCTTTGTTGATCAAATTTCGAAAGCAAAAGAATAGGTATTTACTCATTGATTCTCTCTAGCAGTAAGGGAGAAAAAAGGTGAATGAAAAAAGAAGGCTTCGCCGATTGATAGGGAAGCCTTCTTTTTTGTGCCAAGATTAACCTTGTTTATGCTGATAAAGCACTCGCAAGGTTTCTTGTCTTTTAGCCAATAAATGAGTATCCTCGGCTAACAGCATAGAAATGACATCAATGATGAAATAGAACGCAAGCTGGCTTTGCACGAATTGCAATTCATCACTTCGTCGTAGATTCGATGTGAACAGGACTATATCGGATGTATCGGTGAGGGGCGTGTGATTATAATTTGTGATGCTAATTACGGTCGCTTCATGTGACTTTGCCTCTCTTGCAGCATCAATGACTTCACGTGTCAACCCCGTGTTTGATAGACAAATGACCAAATCATTGCTAGTTAAAAGTGAAGCATCCATAAGCATCATATGAGGATCAATAATCGCATCGACAAGTAAGCCAAACCGAACCAATCTGTTTTTCATCTCCAAGGAGGTTAAGCCTGAACTACCGATTCCATAAATATGAATGACACGCGAGTTCATAATCAATTCAACGATCCGTTTGATAATAGCGGGGTCAATCATTTCGATAGTAGATTGGATGATCTGCAAATAGGTATTTCCTACTTGAGCAAACGTATTTTCACTCGGTTCCACAGGAGCGACCTCACGACTCAGCATAATTTTAAACTCGACAAAATTATTACAGCCGATCTTCTTACAGAAGCGGGTGATGGTCGAAGTGGAGGTTTCTACTTTCTGCGCTAATTCTTTAATATTAATATTTAGCATTAGATCTTTATGCTTACGGATATACTCTGCGATTTCTTTTTCCTTTGAAGAAAGCAGGTGATAATTAATTTGGATGCGTTCGAAGACTCCTGCTGTAGACAAAAGTTGGGCACCTACCTCTCATGAATGAAATACTTTTATTATACTGTTTGATTTAAAATTGGACAAAACATATTCATAACCTAGAAGTGGATGACCCTTTTTATTTACCTTGTGAAAACCGATGAAACTGATTTGCTAGGAACCTTTTCTTATTTGGGCCTGATTCTGCTATCATAAGTACGAAAGTAATCCCGGATAGAGCAAATTTACATGCAAAAGGAAGGATCAAAACAATGAGCTTTCAACTGAGTCGAAGGATCATTAAAACCCTGTGCGGCCAGATCTCTTACGATAAAGGTGACGTATATTATCAAACGGGAAAAGTGATGATTACGCATTATGACCCGAATCAACAAAGCTATGAAGCAACGGTAAATGGCAGTAATGGTTATCAGGTTACGATTACATTAGAACAGAGGGGGGGAGTAAATGCAGAATGCACATGCCCCAAGCTTTCTTCATACGACAAATTTTGTCAGCATATTGCCGCTGTATTGTTAAGCATACGAGATAGTGATCAGGATAGTAGTGCAGTTCCCCGTTCCGTTAATACTCAGGTACATGATAGGGCAAAATTTGCTGGCTCTACGGATAGGCCTGCTCCGTTTCCCGATCAAAATCAAATGGCAAATCATATGCTGAAGATGTTCAGCCACAAATCGTTGCGTCCAAGCAGTACGCGAGCTTTCTTAGATACAAGGGATGTACTTGATGTAGAGTTTATTTGTAGACCCTTCCATTATGGTTATGGCAAGTACATGTTTGGCCTTGAGCTTAAATTAGGTCCAAAGCGACTATATATTGTTAAGAATATAAGAGAATTTCTTGGTCGAATGGATCGGCGAGAAGGGGTTCTTTTCTCTAAACATTTTGCTTATGATCCCGAGCATCATAGCTTTCAAAAAGAAAATGATGAAGTGCTCCGGCAATTAATCCAAATTAGTCAGAACGAGAAGATGTATCGAGATACATGGAATAATTTTGTCCATGCCAATAGTAAGAGCGGTGATCGCATGCTTCTAATCCCCCCCTTTTCATGGGAGCCACTTCTAGCCCTGCTAACGAAAGCTCCATTGGTGAAGCTCGGACAGGGAGAGCGCCTATTCGATGGTATCCATTTATCCGATGAGCCATTACCCCTACAATTTGAATTCGATCAAGCGCAGTCTGAAGGCTATCAGTTGGATATTCAGGGATTAGATAAGCTCACAGTAATGGAATCATATGGTGTAGTTCTCTCAGAAGGAAAACTTATAAAACTACAGCATGAACAATGCAAACGGCTCATTGAGCTAAAAAATTTGCTCGAAACATCTCACCAGAATCAAGTCCAGATAAAAAAAGAGCAAATGGAACCTTTTATGGAAAAGGTGATACCCGGTCTGATAAAGCTAGGAAGTGTCCATATCGCCCAAGCTGTTTCTGAGCGAATTGTGCAAACACCTTTGCGGGCAAGGCTATATTTAGATCGTGTAAGAGATCGACTACTAGCGGGCCTTGAGTTTCAATACGGGGATATTGTCATCAACCCTTTGGAGGGCACAAGCCGGAAGAAAGACACTGACCCGATTCTCATGAGGGATGGTGATCAGGAACGACGAATTCTTGAACTGATGGAAAAAAGTTCTTTTGTGATGACGGAAGCAGGATATTTTATGGATGATGAAGAGGCAGAATATGAATTTTTATACCATGTCGTTCCACAGTTAGAGAAGCTTTTAAAGGTATATGCGACTACGGCAGTAAAAGTAAGACTTCATACGGGGCATACCCCGCCTAAGGTAAGCGTAGATGTAGATGACCGAATGCAATGGCTTGAATTTAATTTTGACATGGCTGGAATTCCCGACTCAGACGTCCGAAAGCTATTAAAATCGCTTGAAGAGAAACGGAAATATTATCGATTACCTAACGGAGCATTATTACCGCTGGAGAGTGTGGAGTTCCAGGAAATCTCTAACTTTATGGATGAAATAGGGATACGAATGGAAGAATGGAAGGAAGCGAATTTACGCCTTCCATTAGTCCGGGGACTTCATTTGATCGATTCACAGGAAAGAGGAAAGAACGTCAAGCTGGGTAAATCATTTCGACGGCTTATAGAAAATATCCGAAATCCTGACAATCTGGATTTCCCAGTACCAGATAGTCTGGCTCACGTACTTCGAGATTATCAGGTGTATGGATTTCAATGGATGAAGACGCTAGCTCACTATCATTTCGGTGGAATTCTGGCAGATGATATGGGACTTGGAAAAACATTGCAAAGTATCGCATTTATCGCCTCCGTACTACCAGATATCCGAGAGCAGGAAATGCCAGCGTTAATCGTCTGCCCAGCTTCTTTGGTGTACAACTGGCGAAATGAGCTGAAAAGATTTGCGCCCGAAATTCGGACGGTTATCGCTGATGGTAGCAGAATGGAGCGTAGTAGCATCATACGAGACGCATCTAAAGTAGATGTTATTATTACCTCTTACCCACTACTGCGTAGGGATATAGATTTGTATGTTGTCCCGATGTTTTATACTCTTATTCTGGATGAGGCCCAGGCTTTTAAAAATTATATAACTCAGACAGCACAAGCGGTAAAGGAGATCCAAGCCAAATATCGCTTTGCTCTTACTGGAACACCTGTGGAAAACAAACTGGAGGAATTGTGGTCGATCTTTGACGCAGTATTCCCCGAACTGTTTCAGAATCGGAAGGCGTTTCATAATGCAACACAAGAAATGCTAGCTAAGAGGATTCGACCCTTTTTATTACGTCGTTTGAAAACCGATGTACTGAAAGAATTACCCGAAAAGATCGAATCAATACAGGCGTCCACGCTTCTACCTGATCAGAAAAAGCTGTACGTGGCCTATCTGGCAAAATTACAGCAGGAGACATTAAAACATTTGGATGAGGATGGATTTCAAAAAAACAAGATAAAAATTCTTGCTGGTTTGACCCGACTTCGCCAGCTATGCTGTCACCCTGGTTTGTTTGTCGAGGGCTATTCAGGAAGTTCCGCCAAGTTTGAACAATTGCTAGAGATTGTTCAGGAGTGCTTAAGCGCAGGGAAGAGGCTACTAGTGTTCTCACAATTTACCCAGATGCTTGGATTTATTGGGCGAGAGCTAGGTTATCTTGGAGTACCATACTTTTATTTGGACGGAAACACACCGACTGCCGAGCGGGTTGAGCTGTGCAGCAGGTTTAATGAAGGTGAGCGCGACTTATTTCTGCTTTCCTTAAAAGCTGGTGGTACTGGCTTGAACCTGACCGGAGCAGACACGGTTATTCTGTATGATCTGTGGTGGAACCCGGCTGTAGAGCAGCAAGCAGCTGATCGTGCACACCGCATAGGACAGAAAAACGTAGTACAAGTTGTTCGCCTCGTCACACAAAGCACCGTAGAAGAGAAAATGTATGAGCTCCAGCAGAAAAAGAAAAATTTAATTGAGGAAGTAATTCAGCCAGGTCATGAAGCTTTGTCTACTTTAACAGAGCAGGAAATCCGGGAGATTTTGATGATCTGATAAATAACCCTGTCTGAAGTCTCTTGGTGTTTTAAACAACTCTCAATGATACGGACTTCTAGAAACACTCCGTATCATTGGGAACACCTATTTTACAAATAAAGAATAGTACTATAAGATTATATAAATTCCAAATGTTGCATGCTCATACAGTTCGACTATTATAAATAGCTAAAAACGGATGGTAGACAGAATGAATGTAAGATTATACAAGAGTGAAAAAATCATAATGAAATAACGGAGGAATCAAATGCCAAATAAGAAAGCATACGTAAACGTTGAACTATTAAAACCCATGCATATAATACCAACCAACATAACATGTATTCAATGTGAAGGAAATGCCTCTTACATTCAGTGTGCGATTCCTAATCGAGAAAACAAAACCATTCAGATCATAGCTAGATCAACGTATTGTAAAAACCATGTAGGATTAATAGCTTCAAAACGAGATATTCCAATAGCGAACACTGATGAAGAGCTCAAAAGTTTGAGAGTAAATGGCGACTATGATGAACTGTGGAAGAAACTATTAAGCTGATCATTAATTTTTTCAATGCGAGTGAAGCTTACATAATAGAGCAGAGAGTGAATGAGTGATGATGCTTGTGAGGAAAGAGACTGATAGCCTCGCTTTTCTTTACATGCATCCGAACTATAAGGGACAGGGATACGGTAGCATTTTGTGGAGTTTTGTAAAAGAAAAAGCAGTTGAATTAGGGATAGTCAAGTTTACTATTGATAGTAACCCTCATGCAAAAGGATTTTATCTAAAAATGGGGGCTAAGCAGATAGGAGAAATACCTTCTACTGTGTTTAAAGATCGAATGCTACCAGTATTGCAGTATGAATTCTAAGCAACTGCATCTACCATATCACCATTAGTAGAAAGCATATCAAATTACATCAGATGAGTGTAAAAAAACCAGTCACAAACACGAAAGCTAATGTGTTAGACTGGTTTTTCATTTTTCTATATAGCCTACATTTTTTCTCTGAAATTTTAGTGGAGGACCATATAGCTACCTAAAAATCAGTAAATGTTGGTGGCATGCAAAGGCAATGTTTGGACATGTTTTAAAAAAGCCGTAACCCGCTGATCTTCTTCTTGAGGATATTTATAATGTAAATGGTTTGCCACGTATTTTGCTGTACTGCGAAATAAATTCCCCATTGTAAAGAGCGCTTTCCATGTACTTTCGTAGCTCCCATCGGCATAGGTGGATAGAAGGGACTCCCAGCTTTGCTTTGAAAGATACTTTTCCAAGTACTTTCCATTTTTTCCTACACTGACTGAAAAACCAGTTTGGACACCAACCTTCCATTCCAGCATGGTAAGCAGCATTGGTCTTACATTCAAGCTAAGGTGGTCCTGCGCGTAAAGAATTTCTCTTCTCCACAACCCTTTTGCTACATAAGTGGAGACCCACCAGAATTCATTGCAACAATCTGCAAAAAATTCAGCAGACGGACGTTTTACCCAATAATCTACATCGGTTGGAGGAGGGATCTCAGGAAGAGCGTTATCTTTGTCCATTAATATGATCAGTAGCTTATCTTCTTTGCAATACTCTTCTGCTTCATGTAGGGGAATTAAGGTAAGGTCAATACGGTTTCCATCCGTAAACAACATCAGGTACGAGAAACGCCTACCTAACTCAGGGGGAAACATGGACATGGCCTCAGGAGTTTGTAAAATGATTCGATCCCCAAAAACTTGAATCCACTTGGGATCTCGAATAAAGGAATCCATATCGGTTACCAGATAACTAATATCAAAATCCTGAAACATGTCTTTGGGCACATTTGGATTCGTTCGTGACCCCTCTAACGCTACTGCACGGATGCGTTCATCGTTTTTTGCAAATCCGAGGATCATATCTAGCATTTCTTGTTCAGATCTCATGATTTTTTCTAACCTCCGTATTTTTAAAGTTGATGAATGTAGGAATCCAGTAGGCGGTCCACGAGTTCGAATCGTACGAAGGCTAGTTTTGCAAATAGGTTATAACTTGTTAAAGATTTTCTTCATTTTTTCTCGTCCTTTCATAAAAAGCTTGTTTTTATATGAGCTAATTAAGTTCAGTTTATCAAATTTGTTTATTCTTAGGATACGAATAATTCCACTACCTTTGTATATATAAGGATAAATGTAAAACAATAATGAGGAATTATTATGCTTTGAGCAAATTTGACAGGAGGGATTTGAATAAAACGGTTATCCTCATTGCCAAGTGAAATAAAGCCTCATTATCAAGTTGTCGTTATTGGCTCTGGTTATGGAGGGAGCATTGCTGCCTCTCGTATGGCTCGCTCTGGGCTAAAGGTTTGCCTGTTAGAGCGTGGTAAAGAATTTCGACCTGGGGAATTTCCTAATACTGAATTTGAAGCTGCGAGGGAAATATCGATTACATTACCAGAATTAACCACAGGGTCTTCTTCTGGCTTATATAACTTGCATGTAGACGAGGATATCAATGTGCTTACAGGCTGTGGATTGGGTGGTACTTCATTAATAAATGCAAACGTTGCAATAAAAGCCGAGCCTCGTGTGTTTGAATGTACGTGTTGGCCTAAACAAATTCGTAATGATTGGAGTTAGTATAGTTTCATGGACACATCTTGGTTAAGTTCTTACAATGAACTTATAGGAGATGAGTACGGATGAAACAAAATAGTACAAACAAGAAATACAAGGAAGATTTTAAAAGAACAATTGTAGACCTTTATCATTCTGGTCACAAGGTAAAGAGTTTATCTAGCGAATATGGCATATCAGAAGTAACCATTTGTAAATGGGTGAAAGAATTTACTCCTTTCGGAGAAGGAGTAAAAGCCATTACACCAAAAGAAGTCGCTGCTATGCAGAAAGAAATGCTCCGATTGAAGCAAGAAAATGAAATTCTAAAAAAGGCTATGGCCATATTCGCGAAAAAATAGACGTAGCTGAGTTAAACCAATTCATTGAGACGAATAAAGAAAAGCATCCTATCCAGATTATGTGTGAGGTACTAAATATACCAAGGCGCACTTACTACTCCTATAAGAAAGAAGCTTCCCCTCGTGAAAATGAAAACCAGCAGATTACGAAAAGAATCATGCAAATTCACCTGGAAAGTAAGGGACGTTATGGTGCTCCAAAAATCACTTTCTGCTAAGAAGTGAAGGTGTTTCTATTAGTTTGAAGAGAACTCAGCGACTTATGAAAAAGGCAGACATTCGATCAATTACAAGGAAGAAATTCCGCCCGCAATCAAGTAAAGATAGAGTAATAGAAAGACCTAATATACTAAATCAAGACTTTACAACAACATCTAGTAACGAGAAATGGGTAGCAGATATTACCTATATCCATACTCTTCGAGATGGATGGTGCTATTTGGCATCCGTTCTTGATCTACATTCAAAGAAAATTGTTGGATACTCTTTTTCTCAGAATATGACAGTAGGGTCAGTTTTACATGCGTTAGAAAATGCATACGTCACTCAAAAACCCGCAAAGGGTTTCGTGTTTCATACCGATTTAGGTACACAGTACACAAGTCAAGATTTCGCACAGCGTGTTGAGGAATATCACATAATTCACTCATGTAGCAAAAAGGGGTGCCCCTATGATAATGCCTGCATGGAGTCATTTCATGCTATACTGAAAAAAGAAGAAGTAAACCATGTGACGTACATAGATTATAAGTCAGCAAAGCTTGCGCTTTTTACATATCTAGAAGGCTGGTACAATCGCAAACGGATACATGGAGGTTTAGGATACAAAACACCACAAGCAGTAGAAGATTTGCTGAGAAACGTATCCTAGCACTTAACTTTTTTGTGTCCAAGATATTGACTCAGATCCAAGGTGTAGAACGTTTTCTATGTGAATTTAGAAACTAATTATCTTATTGAACTTAATATTAAGCAAGAACATAAAAAAAGCGATTCCTTAGCGTACAAGAAATCGCCTTTTTCTTTATAGAATTCTTCTTAACGTACGAAATTCGCGTTTTGTTGGTGTTACCCCATCGCCATCAACTTAAAATAATTTAGTACCCCCAAAACGAAAAATACGCTATTCTTTCCGTAGATTCCTAGGAGAGGATGGCGTATTTTATGGAAATCTTAGACGAGCTACAGCTTTTTTCTCAAGAGCTCCAGCGTTGCTTAGTGCCTGAAGCTCTTGAAGAGCTTGCCAGAGAAGCTGGTTTTACCAAACGGAAAAGTAAGTATCAGTCTCAGGAGTTAGTTGCACTTTGTGTATGGTTAAGTCAAAAGGTTGCGAGCACATCTTTAATGAAATTATGTAGTCGTTTAGAGGCATACACTGGGATATTAATGAGTCCGGAAGGACTAAATAAGCGATTTAATAGGCAAGCCGTACAATTTCTTCAACGACTATTTTCACACCTTCTTATTCAAAAGCTATACGCTGCCGATACATTACCTCATGGTTACGCAACTTTGTTTCATAGAATCCGCATACTAGATTCCACTACTTTTCAGCTTCCGGATATCTTTGCTTCTGCTTATAAAGGATTTGGGGGAAGTAGCCATACAGCCGGTGTTAAAATTCAGTTAGAATATGACCTTCTTAGTGGACAGTTCCTACACGTTGAGGCGGGACCAGGAAAACAAAACGACCGAACCTACGGTTCTATTTGTCTAGAGACTGTTCAGAAAAATGACTTATGTATTCGTGATTTAGGCTACTTCGATTTACAGGATTTCGAACATATGGATATGAGAGGAGCTTATTATATTTCTCGTTTAAAGTTAAATAATCGTGTATACCAAAAAAATCCTCACCCGGAATACTTCAAAGATGGAAAAATAAAGAAGCAATCTGAGTATATCCAGTTAAATATGGAAGACCTTATGAATCAAATCCAACCAGGCGAGACGCATGAGATATCCAATGTTTACATAGGTCAGTATCAAAAGCTACCAACCCGGGTTATTATTCATCGGCTGACAGAAGAACAGATTCAAAAGCGACGGAGGGATCAAGCTATTAAAGAAAAAAAGAAAGGAATCGTGTACTCGGAGAGAAGTAAACGATTAAGTGCTATCAATATTTATATTACGAATGCCCCCTCGACAGAGGTTCCTACCGAAAATGTTCATCCTTTGTATTCATTACGCTGGCAAGTCGAAATTCTCTTTAAAACATGGAAGTCTTTCTTTGGTATTGATCATTGTAAAGAAATCAAACAAGAACGCTTAGAATGTCACCTGTACGGGCAACTTATCAGTATTCTTATTTGTTCCTCCACCATGTTTCGAATGCGGGACCTTCTACTAAGAAAACGAAAAAAGGAACTGAGTGAGTACAAGGCCATACATATGATTCAAGATTACTTTCCACTTCTACATAGGTCCATAGAAAAAGACACCACAGAAATGTCAAAGATTCTCCTTCGCCTGTTCAACCTCCTACAGCGTAACGGGCGGAAATCTCATCGATACGAGAAAAAGACAGTCTTTGATATACTGGGTGTCGTATACAATTATACCATGTCTCAAGATCGAGCTGCATAGTATCAAAAATTTAGACCCGCTAGGGTCTATTTGTCATGCACACTTTTATCATGTATGGGTTAGCCCGATAAAAAATAACTACTATCCATCTATAGTGGACCATAGTGGATTCTTAAGTTGATGGCGATGGGGGAAGCCCGGATATAGAGAATTTACTCTACATTCATATCTAAAAGAGAAAAAAAGGAATATGTTAAATGTTTCTAAAGGCGTGTTGTATAATTAAATCATAAGGGATCCACTTTGGGAAGATCAGTGAGATGTAGCAATATCTAATATAATACTAGGGTTTCTGTTGTATCACAAAAAAGGTTTTGATGGTACTAGTAGATGGTATAGGTGGTGGCAGGGACTTCATAAATTTTTTAGGAGAGATGATTGTAGTGGATAAAGAATATATTCCGGATTCCGAAGTGATTGAAATTCTCGACAGTGGTAAGACACTCCGTTGCGATACAATAAGTGGATATGTTTCACTTAAGCTACAAAGGGAAGGGAAGTATATAGGCAAGTACAAAATAACGCTTGATGGAGAGAGTCCAACAGATTTTTATGGAGATACTGGGATTATAACGGGGACAATTCTTAAGGGGCTTAAAGACGGATGGTACATAGTCTAGATTGAATCTCGATCTGAATAATTATAATATGTATGGTTATGGTTATATCATATTGCCGAGTCTTCAAGTGAGCAATAAACGTTGGTTTTAAAATAAAAAATGGAAACCTTGACTAAAATTTACAAAACAAGCTATACTAAAAGCAGGTAAGAGACAAGTGCATAGACCGAAAGGGTCTTGACAGTGTTGAGTGGCAGAAACAAAAAAGTAGTTAATCCAAACACTTTGCAAGGGCGGTTGGGTTGGCTACTTTTTTGTCATCTTATCAGCAATTGTAATCATAAGATTTACTAATTGAAGGATAATACTGACAATATAGTAAATTGCTTGCTCCATATTCAACACCTCCTTACCTACGAGATGTTGAACCCCTATGCACTTGCCTACAAATATAATACCATATTTTTCAATATATTGGTTATTTTGTTTCTTTTTTTGAAAATAGATTTATCTTCTATCTCAAAAGTCTTTTGCTGAAATCTGATTCGTAGGACATTGATGCCGAGTATTTATGGGGCGATATTTTACACCATGAAGGAAACCTGCATTTTATTGGGGGGCTAGTAAGCGACTCTAGAACGAAGGTTGTATAAATTTTAACAAATCAAGGCATTGGCTCGATCGGGTCGCTTGTCTGGTTTTGCAGAGCTTTATTTTTGGGAGGATATTACCTGTGTAGCGCAATGATATTCAGAACGGGGGCTTCACTTGGAGTATTTTACAAAATGGTGTACCATACACTAAGAAGTTTTACAGACTCAAAAGAACTCGCTTCTATTCCGAGTTCTTTTTTTACGAGAAAAGGGTTGAGCTTTAGAATGCTTTTGGGTGTTTTTTGTTGTTGGGATTTTTAGTATTTACAAAAAACTCGTTTAGATATAACTGCAATCCTTCTTATCATAAGGGGTGCCAACGTTTTTTTGAATCAGAAAGCTCAATGGGAGTTTTGAGAACTGAACCCTGACAGAATCAAAACACTTTAGTCAAATTAAGCAGCCAGTTGCCGAGATTTTATCGGTGACTGGCTGTTTTGCGATTTTTAGCGGAAAAGATGGGAGAAGAAAGGACACCAACTGATTAATCCGAAGCGGCTTGAAAAAAGAACACCACTAGAAAGGATATACTATATGTAGTGATAAAACGGATTCGTGAGCGTACTGAAAATGATCCTGAGAACCCACAATGCCTAGTTTCCAACTATGGGAAAGGAGACGTTTTGTACCTAAGAAAAAAAGAAGGTCCTTTCGAAGCAAATAATGGCCAACACTTCTTCAGGAACTGATTTATATAAAAATGAAATTTGTTCCAAAAAATGTCATAAATTAAAATTTTTAGGATATAAATTCATGATAATATATTCATGAAACAAAAATATAAAAATTAAAGGAGATGGCAATGATGTTGAAAAAAGGCATGGTAGGCTTGATTGCAGTACTGACTTTGGCAATGGGCTCTCAAGCGATGGCGACAGATGGTAAGGCTGAACTGGTCAACTCTAATGTGACTCCGTTCAAGACGACAGGCATTGGTGGTGGTGATTGGAATTACGGCTCATCCAAAATTGGTGCTCAAAAGAAATGCTGGTCCTATTACAAACACCCGGAAAAATTTCATTCTGCGACAGCTATCATAGGAGACGATGAAGATACGGATTATGCGGAAGCTGGCGAATGGGCAAAGGCAGAAGCATATGCAGACAAGAAATATACCTGTTATGCACACTGGGATAATAAGGCAAAACGACCTAAATAATATAACGATTACAAGCAACTACCATACGTTACTCAGAAGAGTAACGTATGGTATGTTTTTGAGAAAGGTCTGAATTTTTCATCATTTGAGGGGGCGGGTGAATTGAAAAAAACATTAGCTAGTTTGCTAGTCTTTATTTTCGCAGTTTCTTTTTTGTTGGTTTACAATCAAACCTCTCAAAATGAACTTGATCAAATGGAAAAGGCAGGAGAGGGAATTTCAAGGCAGTTTGGGATTCCTGACTATGCGAATTTTTCTTCACCGGATGAGATGTACCCGATCTTACTAGAAGCGGCCATCGAGAGCAAGGTCAATATTTTCAAAACACACATCAATTACGGCGTAGATGACGAGGTTCAAATTCACAAATACGTGCTGATGACAACCAGCACCCGGTTATTTGATTCTTTTCGATTAGAAAAGGGGAAGTTTCTGACCTCGGACGACACGCAGCAGAGTAATTCCTTCCTATCAACGGTAGATACCGGTAACCAGGATCAGGTAGGTATACTCAAAACTTTTGGTAATAACCACCTGTTCGAAATAAAACCGCTTAAGGTTGCTTATGAACATCTTCCCGTAACAGGCCAGTATTTTGTCGAAGCATCTGAAGAACGATACAATGAGTTTGTTGACCGAGTCATCAGCAAAATAATTTCTAATAAAATGGCTGACCAAGGGGCTTTGTTTACTCCTGAAGATTTTAAGGGTCAATCTTACAATTCAGGAGAAATGGAAATCAAGGAAGACTTCTTTACATACATTAGGTACTTAATTATTATCATCGTGATCATTATGCTCATCTACTATATTTTTAACGAGTCCAAGCGGATCGGCGTTATGAAAATGCACGGCCTGTCTAACTTGTATCTATGGTACATAGTCGTAGGGAGATTAATTACCATTATTTTTGTTCTAACTACAACTACCTCTGTACTTGCAGCCTTGCTAATAAAGGGCACAACTGTTCAGTTCATAGGAAGTGTTATCATTTCTCAATTGATCAGTTATATCATTGTCACTTTAATTTCATTCATCGCCTATATCTACATCTCTAGAATCAAGGTAGTCGATGTAATCAAGAACCGCAAAGAAACGAATGGCATCTTCGTTTTGAACACCCTACTCAAGACTGGATGCACGATATTTCTCATCCTGATCATCCTTTCAACCTGGAGTCAGTATAATGATTTGCATATCAAGCAGGAAAATCTGAAGAGTTGGGAGCGCAGCAAGGATTATGGTGTGTTCTATCCCGTAAAGGTTGGGAATGATTTGGAGGATTTACAGAAAGGATCACACAAAACGACTGTAACTAAAGTCACAGGACTTTACCCTCTACTCAATCGAATGGGAGCCGTATATATTCACGCGAGAGCATATGAGCAAAAATCGCTTGTTCTTAACAGGAAATTTGACGGCATACGTTCTATTTCGGTAAATCTTAATTATCTGCATGAGTTTCCTGTGTATGATATTCAAAATAATCCTGTAAAAATTTTTGAAGATACAAGTGATTTCATTTTGCTTGTACCTGAAAAATACCGTGATAATGAAAAAGATATTATGGATTACTTTAAGAAAAGCAGAAAGAGTCGTCTTGAAGCGGATGAGAACCTGTTTAAAATAAAGATTCCAGATCGCGTAAAGAATCAACAGATTACAATCGTTTGGATTGCTAATGATCAGAAAATTTTTAGCTTCAACCCTGATGTATTTCGCTTAGAAAACAATATCATTGTAGATCCGATCATTCAAGTGATCACTGAGAAAAACAGTCTTGTTGCAGATAAGGCAAACATGATGATCGGTGGTGGGGGCCGAGATCCGTTAAAGGTGAAGCTGATCAATAGAGACAGCCAGCAGACGTTAAAGGCGCTGGAGCCAGAACTCAAAAGGCTAGAACTCGATGACAACCTGACAAACCTAATAGCAGTTGACCAGTACGTTTTAGAGCAGATATACGATCTACAAAAGCAGAGGAACCAGCTTTTGCTCATAAGCTTCGGACTGATAGCGGGGTTATTAGTGCTTGTTGTGCAGAATCTGAGTGTATTCTTCAGCAAATATCAACGAAGATTTATCGTTCGCAGATTATTTGGCGCTGATTTTTTTAAAACGTACAAGGAGTATATGTGGCTTTTAACAATGACATGGGTGATTCAATTGGGTATCTGTTTCCTTATTAACAACGGGCTGGCATCTAGTTTGGTGGAGAAGGCGGGAAGTGTTTTTGCAGTGGCGTCATCCATCTACCAAGCAATCGGATCATCTGATATTAATGTGCTTGCAGTAGGGGGTGGGGTATTCTTATTTGAATTAGTAGCGTCCGTTCTTGCACTTTTCGTTATCGAGCATAAAAACAAAGTGGAAATCCTGAAGGGAGGGGTTTAAGTAGCATGAAAACGGTATGTGAACTAGTGGATGTCAGTAAACGTTATCAAGACCACTTGGTTCTTGAACATATAAATTTGAAGGTCTATGAGGGTGAAATGCTCGCCATTACTGGGAAAAGCGGGTCTGGAAAGACAACGGTTTTGAATATCATGGGATTGCTGGAAAATCCAAGTGGTGGCACTGTCAAACTGTTTGATAAGATTCCCCCGCGGATTGGTTCAGCTCAAGCAAACAGGCTTCTCAGGACAAAAATCGCTTATTTATTCCAAAATTATGCATTAATTGATGATGCAACAGTGGAATATAATCTTGAAATTCCGTTACTCTATTCAAGAAAATCAAAAAAGGAAAAGCAAAAGTTAAAAATGGATGCGCTGGAGAAGGTGGGGATGGATATACCGCTCAAGCAAAAAACATACGGCCTTTCAGGTGGAGAGCAGCAGAGGGTGGCGATTGCGAGAACCTTGTTAAAACCCTGCGACATCATCCTTGCCGATGAACCTACTGGCTCATTGGATATTGACAACAGAAACGAAATTGTTAAGCTTCTAAAGGGACTCAATAATGAAGGCAAAACAATCATTTTCGTTACACATGATCAGTATGTTGCGGAAGAGTGTGACAGAATCATAAAACTGTTGTGAGGATTAGATCTGCGTGTTTAATTAAACTTCTTGTATGCTATCCCATAATGTCCTTCCTTAAAGTGATCTTTCCCTGTCAAGTGGACAACTTAATCCCCATCTAGCCTGCCTGAGTTCGGTAATCTACCGAACTTATTTTTTTAAAATCTAGATACTTTGTTGATTATTTTGGCACCGATCCATGCTGCCTAGCTACTTGGCTTGCGTTTCAGACTTCTTGAATGAGTTGCTGTTTAAATTCGATTGAATAGTGTTGTGTTATCGTTGTATAAAAAATCCCCCTCTGTGCTCTCGATATTAGCTTCATCGGATAAGAGGGGATGACTCGAATCCAATTTCGGGGGTTAAGAAAAAGCGTATCGTTAAAAATATAATCTGGATTCATTACAGGACAAAAGACCAATGGAACTTAAACTGAATGAGTAAAAGATGCAATTGGAAAAGAAAACAACAATGCTTGATTCGTTAGACGAAAAGTATCTACATGGGGAATTGGAAGCTAACAACTCTAACAGACTTTCTAGTAAGGTACAGAAGGAAATAGTACAGATTAATTGAGATTTTAACAAAGAAAGGGAACTTGGTAGGCTCAATTTCTTGTTGCTCCGTCTATATGGTGATCGATCGAGTAATTCAAGGAGAACTAACCGATAATCCGTGCCCGGAACGATGTTGTTTCCGTTTCTTGATCCTTCATGCGTTGCGCCATGATCGAGTAGGAAATGCCGCCACAGAGCACAAATAGTAACGTCGTGTGATCGCAGCAATCCTCTCGTTCAGCCCGAACTTTTGAAAATACATCCCTATGACAGCCAACCCCCGTGCTGCATCAAGCTCAACAAGACGCCCCTTTGATTTGCCTACAGGAGGATAAACCGGACACGCAGCTGTATGACATGAAACTGATTCTAAAAAAATAGCCTCTATCTTGTCAGGATATTATCTCGAGATTTCAATAACTGAAGATGAGGTAGCAAAACAGCGACATCTGTGGAATGCGACGACGTGGAGATAAGGCACAGCTTAAGATAGAAAGATCGAAGATTTATCAGAACAACGATATTCTTAATGATCGTAAAAAGAAAGTCGTGATTGGTTGCTTCAGACTGGAGAACTGTTTCATCGGCATGCAAAATATCCGGCTTGCAGCATATGCTCACGAGTCCGCTCCGCTAGGAGAAGATAGCCATGTTTCCCCCTGTTTCTCATACCATTTTAGCTTAGCTATCATCCACTTTCTATTCTGCAGTAAATTAGCCGAACGTCGTTGTGTAATAAACGGATTACTATTCTTGTATGTATTTAACAGTATAGTAGGTTTATTGAAATTTTTAATAATATTGAAATGGAATATTCTATATGTTAAAATGTTAGAGGGTGGTAAAAATAGGGAATGATTTAGTTCCCAACACGATTTTTTGATGGTCTTTCAAACCTCCATAGAGACAAAAGAATCGTTTTCTGCTAGAGGAGTAAACGATGTTTCCAAGCTGATAGCGTTTTTTCTATCTCGATTGGATGGAAAGGGAGGAGTACTTCGATAAAATGGGTTGGTATGTACTTTTTGTTCAAGCAGGACAAGAAGACTTAGTTCGGACAATGATTTATAAGTTTTTTGTCCGGGGGAGCATTCATGCAATTGTACCTAAAAGAAAAATAATAGAACGTAGACAAGGTAAGAATTACGAAATTTGCAAAACAATTTTTCCCGGTTATGTTTTTGTGAATACTAAGATGAATGTAAAAACTTATTATAAACTTAAGAAAATACCAAGGTATTATCGTCTTCTAAATAAGTATCAAAACACTAACGAACGAGATAAAAAATTATGTGGGCTTGATATGGGAAATGTTAAAGAAGATGATTTCGAATTATTTTCAAAGATTGAAGACGAAGAAATGGATCAAGTCCTGCAACTTATAGGGAAAGACGAAGTAATTGACTTTTCCTTCTTTTATGTAGAAGATGGACGGGTTACAGTGCATGATGGTCCATTAAAAGGGAATGAAGGAATAATAAAGAAGATTGATAAACGTAAAAAAAGAGCTCGAATCGTTCTACAGATTATGGGAAATGAAAAAATGATAGATATCGGCATTGAGATGTTGACGCCATCAGACAATGGTAATTGTTAATTAGTTAAGTGATTAAAAAAATCAGAGTCGAAACCAATCGTTGCTTCGGTACGTTGGTGTAGCTTTGAGGTCATATTGCAATAGTGTAGTGTATATTTTACATATAGATGACAGGGCGAAGCTGTACCTATATTTGGATGGTAGAAAATTTGTCTTTTCATAGTAAAGTATTTTGAAATCTTAAGGAGCTTCGATAAACGTGGAGAGCAGCTATGATAGATGGGCAGTTTCGATTACTGACAGCCAAGATGATAGTTATAGAGTGTATTTATCTTTATTTCCGACAACGGGCTTGAGTCAAGCCTCAAAGGAAGTTTATTATTTGCATCCAATCGAGCGCCGTTATTTTGATCTACTTAAGTTTGACAGGCGAATTCAGAGCTATTTGTCTGGAAGAATGGCTGCCAAGCAGGCAATTTCTAAGTGTATCCGTGAGAAGCGTCTAGAATCTATCTGTATTGATCAGGGAATATTCCAGCATCCCGTTGTGGTGCATCCCCGCAAGGGAAATTATCAGGTCAGTATTACGCATTGTCACAAGCTTGCAGCATCAATAGCCCATACGGATTATATGCCAATGGGGATCGACTTAGAAAGCATAGATGAACGTCTACAGTCTATATTGGAATCACAGATGACAGATTCAGAGGTTTTGTTAGCCAATACTGTAAATTCCCATTATTCAGGGTTCTTGACTGTATTGTGGACGGTAAAAGAGGCATTATCCAAAGTTTTGCGGACTGGGATTACGGTTCCACTTCAACTGTTTGAACTTAAACGAATGGAACAGCAGAATGGCTATTTTGTCAGTCGATTTGTTAATTTTCCCCAATACGAGGCGATCTCTCTGCTATTCAAGTATGAAGTTTGCTCTATTGTTTATCCAAGACAGATGAAATTAGATATCGAACCTATCAAACAATTATTAGTTAAAGCAGGTCTGTGAAACATAAGATAAAAATACGGTAGATAGTTTACGTTTATGGTGCTAATATTCAGCACCTCTTTTTTGTAGGGTGATAAGACTTTTTTAGAAACAAGTGTTTAGCACTTGGCAACTTTAAAAGAGGTACAAAGATATGACTTATGATGTAATGGTATTGAGATTAGGGAGAAAAATAATTAATTATGTCTATATTATAGTAGATCGTTTGACCAAGCAAGCAGCAATTGTTGATCCAGCTTGGGATATGCCTGCAATTTGCAGTGTAATAGAGAAAAATAATTTGCAAATCGTGATGATTTTACTCACTCATTCCCATGAGGATCATGTTCAATTAGTAGAACCGTTAGTATCTAGATATAATTGTAAAGTTTACATATCAATACATGAGGCTCATTTTTATCAATTTCAGTGTTCCAATATGCAAGTTTTAAATGATGGAAGTAGGATATTATTGGGGGAAACTGCAATTACCTGTATTTTAACACCCGGTCATACAGTCGGGGGAGTGTGTTATTCGTTATCACACAGTTTGTTTACAGGGGATACGATCTTCATAGAAGGCTGTGGGATATGTAGTACATATGGAGGGGATCCTTACCGGATGTTTGAGAGTATGCAGAGAATTAGATCGATGATTGAACCGAATGTATTGATCTATCCAGGGCATTCTTTCGGTATATTTCCGGGTAAGCCTATGAAATATGTAATAGAAAATAATTTATATTTTCAAATTGACGACGTTGAAACTTTTGTGAGATTTCGAATGCGGCCTAATCAACCCAAAAATTATAAATATGTTTGATACTTTGAAGGAGTTAGGGAATGGATCGTAAGCCAATAATTTTTATGTTTTCAGGTCAGGGATCTCAATACAATCAAATGGGAAGACATTTGTATGAAAATGAGGCTGTTTTCCGAAAGTGGATGCATAATTTAGATGTAATCGTTCAAGATCTAGTAGGAATCTCTATTGTCCATAAATTATATCATGAAAATAAACATATAAGGGAGCCATTTGTTCGGTTGCTATATACTCATCCGGCTATTTTTATGGTGGAATATGCGTTGGCTCAAGTTTTTATAGCCAACGGAGTGGAACCTGACTATGTACTTGGAACGAGTTTGGGAGAATATACAGCTGCTTGCATTTCCGAAGTGGTAACAATAGAAGATTCAATTACATGTCTAATTAAACAAGCAAAATTAATAGAAGAGAAATGCCCTTCAGGCGGAATGACAGCTATTATGGATGAGGCGAGTCTATTCGAACAAAAGCCAATTTTGTATAACCAAAGTGAATTGGCAGCATTAAATTTTAAAAAGCATTTTGTGATTTCTGGATCGTCCGATTCACTACAACAAATTGAAAGTTATTTGGAGAATCAAAATATCTTGTTTCAAAGAATTCCTGTTAGCTTTGGTTTTCACTCACGATACATTGATCCAATTAAAGATGAATTTACTACATTTTTAAAGAAAATTGATATTCGTATGCCCAAAATCCCGATCGTTTCTTGTGTAGACGCTCAGATTCGTAATTTTTTGCCACGGGATTATTTATGGTCTGTCGTTCGCCAGCCCATTTTATTTCAAGAAGCGATTCAGACTATTGAAAGTGTGACATCAGGTAATTACTTCGACTTAGGGCCTAGCGGTACCCTTGCTCATTTTTTCAAAAAAAACACCGCATCTGGGTCGACTTCCAAGAGTATTCCAATATTGAGTGCTTTTCAATCAAATAACAATCGTTTAGAAAATGTGCTACAGGAGTACAAATCATCGAAAATCGATACCCAGAAAAGGAGAGTTGATAGCAGAATGATAGCTTACCTATTTCCAGGACAAGGTTCTCAGAAAAAAGGGATGGGGGAGGGACTGTTTGATGAATTCCGAGAAATAACAAACAAGGCAAGTGGAATATTAGGTTACTGTATCAAAGAATTGTGTTTATCTGATCCTAACAAGCAACTTAATCAAACACAATATACTCAACCAGCGCTCTACACTGTTAATGCGTTAAGTTACTTAAAAGCAATATCAGATTCGGGTAGGAAACCTGATTTTGTAGCCGGACATAGTTTAGGAGAATATAATGCTTTATTTGCAGCCGGGGTAATTGACTTTGAAACAGGTCTCCAATTGGTGAAAAAAAGAGGAGAATTGATGAGTCAGGCAACCAACGGTGGAATGGCAGCAATTCTGGGTCTTACTCAGGAAGTAATACAAAAGATACTGATCGAAAATGATTTGTCATCTATTGATATTGCTAATTTGAATGGTTTAAAGCAAATTATCATTTCTGGGCCTGTATCGGATATTGCTAAAGCACAGGGTATTTTCGAATCTTCTGGGGCAACCATGTATATTCCGCTGAATGTAAGTGGTGCCTTTCATTCACGTTACATGTTAGAAGCAAAACAGAGATTTTCAGAGTATATCGGAAATTTCAATTTTCAATCATTTAGAATCCCGGTCATTTCTAACTTTACGGCAAGACCATACCGATTGACTGAAATCAAGACCAATATAATTGAGCAAATAGTTCAGCCGGTGCGGTGGACGGAATCGATACAGTATCTTATGGGGATGGGGGTTTCGGATTTTTTAGAAATTGGTCCTGGAACGGTCTTGAGTAAATTAGTTGAAAAAATTAAAAGGGAAGTAGAGCCCTTGAAAGTTGATATCTACCAAGAAAGGCAAGTATGGAGTGAAATGAATCCAATGGCCGTTGGGATGGAAGTTGAATACAATGATGAACCAGTAAATCCTTGGCTTAGTCAGGTACAAGAAATGGAGAGGCCACCAGCAGTTGTTACGCTTAACTCTTCTAAATCCAGAGCGCAGTCATCGACAAATTCAGTTGCATTAGAGTGCTCATTTTCCAATCAGATAACAGCCGAATCTTTAGGCGACTCCGAGTTTAAAGAAGATTATAGCCTGCAATACGCTTACCTTGCCGGTGGAATGTATCATGGAATTTCTTCAAAAGAATTGGTTGTATGTATGGCGAAGCTTGGAATGATGGGTTTTTTTGGTACTGGGGGTTTGGATTTACAGCAGACCGAAGATAGTATCAGGTATATTCAATACCATATTGCTCATGGACAAGCCTACGGTGTTAACTTGGTGCATAATTTGAGAAATGCGGAACGAGAAAATAAAATGATTGATCTTCTCCTACGTATGCAAGTTAGAAATGTAGAGGCATCGGCTTTTCTAACCGTTACACCGTCTCTCGTTCGATTTCACGCTAAAGGATTAAAACGAGATTCCAATGGGAATGTGGTCACTTTACATAAGATTATAGCAAAAGTATCTCGACCGGAAGTTGCGGAAACCTTCCTAAGCCCTGCTCCGGAGCATATTCTTCAAGAACTGCTGAAAAAAAATCAAATTACACCGGAAGAAGCTGAATTATCAAGAGAAGTTCCTGTTGCTGATGATATATGCGTTGAAGCCGATTCAGCTGGTCATACCGATGGCGGAGTCGCTTATACCCTAATTCCATCCATGTCACGGTTGCGGAACGAAATGATGGAAAAGTACAAATATCATAAGCGGGTACGAATTGGCGCTGCAGGAGGAATTGGAACTCCCGAAGCAGCGATGGCCGCGTTTATGTTAGGTGCAGATTTTATCCTTACTGGTTCGATTAATCAATGTACGGTAGAGGCAGGAACAAGCGACAGGGTAAAAGATTTATTGCTGCAAATGAATGTTCAGGATACGGACTATGCTCCGGCAGGGGATAGTTTTGAAATGGGCAGTAAAGTTCAGGTGCTGAAAAAAGGGTTATTTTTCCCATCGCGGGCCAACAAATTGCACGAATTATATCGTCGATATAATTCGTTAGATGAAATAGATGAGCAAACATTAAAGCAAATTCAGGAAAAATATTTTAAGCGAAGTATCGCAGAGGTGTATCAGGAGATTAAGGCCTATTATCCAGCCCAAGAGATTGAGAAGGCTGAGCAAAATCCGAAGCATAAAATGGCTTTGGTCTTTAGATGGTATTTTGGATACGGTACACGCTTAGCTTTAAGTGGTAGTGAAGAATCCAGAGTAGATTATCAGATTCACTGCGGACCTGCTTTGGGAGCTTTTAATCAATGGGTGAAAGGTACCGAATTAGATAACTGGCGGAATCGGCACGTGGATAAGATCGGTATCAAAATCATGAAAGCAACTGCAGACTTACTCAATGATAGAATTCATTCATTTTTGCTAAATCAAACTATTTTAGGAGGAAAATATGAATAAGCAGGAGATTTTCGAGATGATTGTGCGCATTATTTGTGAGGTACTTCCGGAATTGGAGGATCATCATTTCAAATCGGAAGATCAGTTATTAGATTTAGGTGCAAACTCGGTGGATCGAGCTGAGATTGTAGTTCAAGCAATGGAAGAATTGAACTTAAATATTCCTCGTGTAGAGCTTTTTGGTGTGAAAAACATCGGGGAATTAGCAGAGGTTCTATATGAAAAATTACAGTCAGCCTGAGTTGTACATTACTGGCATCGGAGTTACTTCGACGATTGCTCAAGGGAAAGAAGGTTTTTCTTCTGCATTGCTACGAGGAGAGCATGCCTTTGGAGTTATGAAGCGTCCAGGTAGACAAAAAGAGACTTCATTTATCGGGGCTGAGATTGCATCTTTGTCTGATCCGCAAGCACTCTCTAAAAAGTTACTTCGTAAAGCCTCTTTTTCAGGTCACGTAGCGATGATCACTCTTCATGAAGCATGGATGGAGGCCAATTTGGATGCAGCAGAGCCTGCACGTATCGGATTGGTAATCGGAGGTTCCAATATCCAACAGAGAGATGTGTTGCAAACCTTTGAAACCTATAAAGATCGCTCTGTTTTTATCCCCCCTACTTATGGCATATCCTTTATGGATAGCGACTTATGCGGGTTATGTACAGAACAGTTTGGGATTCAGGGGCCAGCTTATACGGTTGGGGGGGCGTCTGCAAGTGGTCAACTAGCTGTTATTCAGGCTATCCAGGCCGTTTTGTTAGATCAGGTTGATATTTGTATTGCTATGGGGGCATTGTGTGATATTTCCTATCTGGAATGTCAGGCATTCCGTGCGTTAGGTGCTATGGGGACAGAGCGCTATGCAGAAGATCCTGCAAAGGCTTGTCGTCCCTTTGATGAGAATAGGGATGGATTTATTTATGGAGAATCATGCGGAGTAGTCGTCATAGAACGACAAAACACAGCTCTTAGCCGCAAGGTCAAGCCGTATGCAAAAGTATCAGGTTGGGCTGTACAAATGGATGGAAATCGCAATCCTAATCCTTCTTACGATGGAGAGGTTCACGTGATACAGAAGGCATTGAATAAAGCAAGATTAACACCCAAAGATATTGATTATATAAACCCGCATGGAACAGGTTCGATCGTTGGGGACGAAATAGAACTTAAGGCAATTAGAAATTGCCAACTCGATCATGCTTACATTAATGCAACAAAATCTATTACTGGTCACGGACTAAGTGCTGCGGGTACAGTTGAAATTATTTCAACAGTGCTCCAGATGAAAGAGTCTCGGCTTCACCCCACTAGAAATTTGGAAAACCCGATAGAGCCTTCATTTAATTGGGTGCGAGAGCAGTCGATTTCACACAAGATTAAACATGCACTAAGTTTAAGCATGGGATTTGGTGGTATCAATACGGCAGTTTGTTTACAAAATTTGTATTAGTGGTAAGGAGATAAACATAATGGTTTCTGTTGGAATAGAAGCGATGAATGTTTTTGGTGGGACAGCATATCTGGATGTCATGCAGTTAGCAGAGTATCGAAAATTGGACATAGGTAGATTTGAAAATCTGTTAATGAAAGAAAAATCAGTGGCATTGCCATATGAAGATCCGATCACTTTGGGGGTCAATGCAGCAAAACCAATTGTGAATTCTTTATCTGAGGAGGAGAAAAATCGGATTGAATTGGTAGTTACCTGTACGGAATCAGGGATAGATTTTAGTAAATCAATAAGTACTTATATTCATCACTACTTGGGACTTAATCGGAATTGTCGTTTATTTGAGCTTAAGCAAGCTTGCTATTCAGGAACTGCCGGACTACAGTTAGCGGTTAATTTTGTGTTGTCCCAAATCTCACCTGGAGCAAAAGCTCTTGTCGTTGCAACTGATATTTCACGCTTCTTGATCGCTGGGGGGGACATTTTGTCAGAGGAATGGTCTTACGCAGAGCCAACCGGCGGAGCGGGGGCTGTTGCTATTCTCGTTGGAGAAAATCCTAGTATGTTTCAAGTAGATGTGGGGGCTAATGGGTATTATGGTTATGAGGTAATGGATACATGCCGTCCCGTTCCTGACAGCGAGGCAGGAAATGCGGATTTGTCCCTATTGTCTTATCTGGATTGTTGTGAACAGACTTTTTTAGAGTATCAAAGAAGAGTCGTTGGTGTTGATTATCAAAAGACATTCCAATATCTCAGCTTTCATACTCCTTTCGGAGGTATGGTGAAAGGGGCGCACCGTTCAATGATGCGGAAAATCCTTAAAGCCAAGTCTGCTGAGATAGAGTCTGACTTTGAACAGCGTGTGTTACCAGGACTGAATTATTGCCAGCGTATCGGTAACATTATGGGAGCCTCTGTGCTTTTATCACTTGCCAGCACGATTGATAATGGAGATTTTGATACAGCCAAAAGAATTGGCTGTTTTTCTTATGGGTCAGGGTGCTGTTCGGAATTCTATAGTGGGGTTGTAACCTCTCAAGGTCAGGAGCATTTGCGTCGCTTTGAGATTGAAAAACAGTTGAACGAGCGTTATCACCTATCTATGGACGAATATGAGGAACTATTAAGAGAAAGCGGCATGGTCAAATTCGGTACTAGGAATGCTAAGTTGGATTTAAATTTATTTCCAGAAGCACTAAAATCAAATTTCGGAAAGCAAAGATTAGTTTTAAAAGAAATCAATGAGTACCATAGAGAGTATGAGTGGTTATGATAGACTTCCAAACGATCAAGGTACATATTAAAGAAAAGATTTGCTTCATCCAGTTTTATCGTCCTGAAGCAAATAATACTATGAATGATCGAATGATTGAGGAATTTCACCATGTTTTGAATTTATGTGAAGAAGCAGCAGTAACTGTCGTGGTTCTGGAAGGATTACCGGAAGTTTTTTGCTTGGGGGCCGATTTCGAGAGCATCCACCGAAAAATAGAAGAGAGAAGTGTTACTGGTGGGGACCCGGAACCCATATATGACCTGTGGTTAAGGTTGTCAAATGGACCGTATATAACAATTTCCCACGTACGTGGAAGAGTTAATGCCGGTGGAATAGGGTTCGTTGCAGCCAGTGATATTGTACTAGCTGATCTAACGGCTCAATTTAGTTTATCGGAATTATTATTCGGACTGTTTCCAGCTTGCGTACTGCCGTTTTTAATTCGACGTATCGGTGTTCAAAAGGCTCATTATATGACTTTGATGACTTGGCCGGTAGGTGTTCAGCAGGCTCATGCTTGGGGACTTGTTGATACATACCATACGGAGAGTGAAGTGTTGCTTGGCAAGCATTTGCGTCGTCTTAAATTACTATCTCGATTCGGGATCTCTTCATATAAACGTTATATGAACATGCTGCATCAGTCGCTTTATCAATCTAAATTGATAGCGTTATCCGCTAACAGGGAAATGTTTTCCGATTCGGCTAATCTTGAGCGGATTTATAAATTTGTAGAAACGGGTCGTTTTCCATGGGAAGACAATCACCAGTAGAAGAAATGAGTCAACCGTATAGGCAGTCTTATAAAACGAAGTATTTTGTAGGGATTATAAAGGGGAGAGAATAAGAGATGAGCGATAATCTTCAAAGTATAGTCGCTAAAGTAAACTCGTTATCTGTTGACAAGCAGCAAGCGTTGATTGCTCTCCTTAAAAAGCAGGGCATCGACATCTCGCCGTATGTCGTTATACCTAGAAGTACAACGGAAAGTGACGACGATATACAGCTCTCATTCGCACAGCAAAGACTTTGGTTTCTAGCGAAACTTGAGGATAACAGTGGCTATTATAACATTCCCCGGGCATGGAGGCTTAGTGGTAGGCTGGACAAGCAGGCCTTGTTTCGGGCACTGCAGGAAATTACGACAAGACATAGTGTGCTTAGAACACGTTTCGTTGAGCGTGAAGGAGTTCCCTATCAGTGTATAGATAGCCCAAGTCCGTTGGTCATTCAAGAAGGGGACGTGTACTCGGAGGCACATCTTCTCCGTCTATGCGAAGAGGAAGCACTGGCCCCATTTGACCTTGGTGCCGAGAGTTTGGTCCGGTTAACATTGCTCAAAAAGTCGGAGATTGAACATATACTTTTGGTCACTATGCATCACAGTATATCTGATGGTTGGTCTTTAACAGTCTTTATTAATGAAGTTAAGAGTTTATATACTTCCTATTGTGCTGGGGAGTCTTCAAAGTTAAAGCCGCTTCAGATTCAGTATTCCGACTTTGCTCGGTGGCAGCGACACTGGTTGACAGGAGATGTGAAGGAAAAGCAGCTCGGTTACTGGCGGGAACAACTAAAGGATATTAATGCCCAGTTGGTGTTACCAACAGATCGTCCAAGGCCTGCGGTCAAAACTTATAACGGTTCTCGTGAAGGATTTCTTTGCCCGCCTGAGTTGCTGGAAGACCTGCGTAAACTGAGTGATGAGCATGGTGCTACTCTCTATATGACGCTGCTCTCAGGGTTTATGATCTTGTTAAGGAGTTATACCCAGCAAACAGACCTGACTATCGGTACACCAATCGCAAACCGAGATCGATCTGAGCTTGAAAATCTAATTGGTTTATTTGTGAATACACTCGTGATTAGAAGCGATTTGTCTGGTGATCCAACGTTTGCAGAGCTTCTGGGGCGAGTCAAAATGACGGCGCTTGATGCTTTCAGTCACAAAGATATTCCGTTTGAATCGGTTGTAGACGCATTGGACTTGGAGCGCAGCAGGAGTTATTCTCCACTGTTCCAGGTGATGTTCGTATTACAAGAGTCAGTCGCGCAGTACAATGATAAATTGGTTGATTTGGCTATTTCCCAAGTTGATTATGATTTTAAAATCGCAAAGTATGATTTAACACTGGACTTGCAAGAAACAGCCAAAGGGCTAGAAGGACTTTTTGAATATAATAGTGATCTCTTTGACCGATCGACCATCAAACGGTTTGCTGATCACTATCTGAATTTGTTAAGCCAAGTGATTAAGAACCCTGAGCGAAGGCTATCGGAATATGAATATTTAAGCGAAGCAGAACGAAATCAGTTGTTAGTCGAATGGAACCCGGTTGCGAAGTATGCAACAGACATATGCCTGCATGAAATGTTTGAAAAAGAATGCAAAATATCGCCTGATCGTATTGCCTTAACATTTGAAGATGAAGAGTTAACTTATCGGCAATTAAATGAGCGGGCTAATCAGGTCGCACACTGTCTACATACTATGGGGGTTAATCCTGATGATTTGGTGGGACTATGTTTAGAGCGTTCGATTGACATGGTTGTTGCCATTCTAGGTATTTTGAAGGCTGGTGGGGCATACGTACCGATCGACCCTGCTTCTCCTGCAGAGAGAGTTCGTTATATTTTGGAGGATTCTGGTGCGGCGTTGTTGCTAACTCATTCAGAATTGGTTCCGCAGATAACAGTAAATGATAAGCTAGTTGTATGTCTCGACAATTATGATTTTAATGGGTATGATACCTCTGATATTCCGGTATCTTCCATTAGTCTTGAGCCTAAACATCTAGCTTACATAATCTACACATCAGGGTCTACAGGCAAGCCAAAAGGTGTTATGGTAGAGCACAGAAATGCTACCCGTTTGTTTAACGCTACGCAACCCGAGTTTGGCTTTACACGTGACGACGTGTGGACAATGTTTCACTCGTTTGCGTTTGACTTTTCTGTTTGGGAAATGTGGGGAGCCTTGGCCTATGGTGGAAGAATTGTTCTAGTTTCCAAGGCAACGGCGCAGTCACTGGACGATTTTTATACACTGCTCGTAAAGGAGCGGGTCACTGTCCTTAACCAAACACCAACGGTATTTGAGCAATTGATTTCAGTCGATGCCGTGAGAAGAGAGAATCTCTCACTCAGATATGTAATATTCGGTGGGGAAGCCTTAAAACCGGCCATCCTCAAACCTTGGTTTGATTGGCATGGGGACGAATCCGTTCAATTGATTAACATGTACGGCATAACGGAAACAACGGTTCATGTCACGCATCACCGATTGCGTAAACAAAATATAAATCAGAAAAGTGTCATAGGTAAGAAAATATCTGATCTAGCTCTATATGTACTAAACGAACAGTTTTTACCAGTTCCTGTTGGGATTACCGGGCGTATGTATGTCGGCGGTGCCGGGGTTACAAGAGGTTATTTGAAGCGCCCAGATTTGACGGCGCAACGCTTTATCCTCAATCCATTTGGTACTATAGATGGCGAACGGTTGTATGATACGGGAGATCTGGCGCGTTGGTTGCCAGATGGAAGCTTGGAGTTTATGGGACGAGCCGACGATCAGGTCAAAATAAGAGGTTTTAGGATTGAGTTAGGTGAAATTGAGTCACGATTATTAGAACATCCAACGGTGGATTCCTGCTGTGTGATTGCACGTGAAGATACGTCTGGCAATAAGATGCTTGTGGCTTATTTAGTATTTACCGATGGTTGTAACGAGCTTGATGGAAGCCATTTTAATGAATTGAGCAGCTTTTTAAAAACGATGCTGCCAGACTATATGGTACCGAGTGCTTATGTTAAGCTCGAAAGATTGCCAGTCACATCAAATGGTAAAGTAGATCATAAAGCTCTGCCGCAACCAAGTATTGATGTTTTTTCTTCCAGTTCATATTCTGCACCGCGTACAGAGACTGAAATCATTTTAAGTAGTATTTGGAGTGAACTTTTAGGTTTTGACGAAGATAAAATTAGTATAAATGATAATTTTTTTGCCCTAGGTGGTCATTCTCTGCTAATTACAAAATTAATTGCTAGAATCCAAGCCCATGGATTGTATTGCGATGTCCTTACAGTATTTACCGCGCCAACATTGGAAGTGCTTGCTGCATCTCTAGATAATAACAATATTTCGATGGGCTGTGAAGTGCCCGAAAATATGATTCCTTTCGGCTGTGATCACATAGCTCCTGATATGTTGCCGCTTGTTAAACTTAGTCCGGAGGAAATCGATGTTATCGTCTCTACTGTGCGCGGAGGCGCGCGTAATATTCAGGATATCTACCCATTAGTTCCGTCACAAGAGGGGATTTTGTTCCATCATTTGATGGATCCAAAGAAGGATCCTTATGTAATACCTGTACTATTCCGCATTCATTCAAAAGAACGATTGGATCAATTTATGGATGCATTGCAATATGTGATCGACCGCCATGACGCTTTACGTACTGGGGTAATTGTAAATGGTCTGGCCAAACCGGTGCAGGTGGTCCTTAGGTATGCTGCATTGCCTGTCAAGACGATTATTCTTACTTCCGAAGTTGACGCAGAGCAACAAATGCGCGACAAGATGCATGAGCCTGAAGTGATCGATATTACACATTCACCTCTATTGCGGCTCAAGGTTGCTAATGAACCAGGAACGGATGTATGGTACGGTCTATTTTATATGCATCATCTAATAGAAGATGCAACCTCATTAAAGTTGATTATTCATGAAATGCTGGCGCATTTCTCTTCCACAACGAATCAACTCGAGAGAGCTGTACCTTACAGAGACTTTGTTGCCCATACTCAGCATCAACTCGAAGCCTATAATGCTGAAGCATTTTTCCATAAAAAGCTGGGTGATGTAACCGAGACTACATCGCCATTTGGTCTATACGATGTACATGGTGATGGCAGTGATATTGCAAGTCTCAGACGTTCGCTTCCTGCTCTGCTTGCGGACGAGATACGTTCACGAGCAAAAGAGTTTGGAATAAGCCCTGCAAGCATCTTCCATGCTGCATGGGCGTTGGTAGTTGCAAAGTGCAGTGGACGTGAGGATGTTGTGTTCGGGACCGTACTATCCGGTCGACTACAAGGTGTACCAGGTGTTGAAAGAATAGTGGGGAACTTTATCAATACATTGCCGATCAGGCTCTCTCTATCCGGTAAAAGTGTTGCCGAAATGGTACATGATACAGACGCGGAACTAAAAGAGCTGATCCGATATGAACAGACATCACTAATTCTTGCCCAGAGCTGCAGTGGTGTAGGTAATGATGCTCCTTTATTTACAGCGATGTTGAATTATCGCCACTTTGAAGAAAATGTGTCTGCTCATGGTAGCGGTGATATCCATGATTTTGGGGTAGAATGGCTTGATTCTTTGGATAGAACCAATTATCCTGTCGGTCTTTCTATAGATGATCTGGGAAATGAATTCTCGTTGAATGTTCAGGTTGATCGTTCGCTAGCAACCGAGGCGGTATATTCCTATATGGAATCCGCTCTGAAGGGGATTGTTACGGCACTACATGATAGTCAGACAGCGGGCACGTATGTTCTGGATATCGAAATCATATCAGATGGTGAACGTACAATCCAGCTTATTGACTGGAATCGGACGAAAAAACCATATCCATCGGAAAGCTGTCTGCATGAGTTATTCGAGCAGCATGCGAAGACCACGCCGAACAAAATTGCAGTGGAATTCGGGGATGAGATGGTTACATACGGCCAATTAGATGCACGTGCTAATCAACTTGCTGATTATTTGCGCGAGCAAGGTGTTGGACCGGATGTTCTAGTCGGTTTATGTCTCAGAAGATCAATAGAGATGGTAGTCGCCATCTTGGGAATTCTCAAGGCTGGAGGCGCTTATGTTCCAATCGATCCAGATTATCCCGCTGAACGGATTAGCCATATAATAAGTGATTCTGGGTTTAGATTGTTGATTACTACTGAGAAATTGGCAGAACATATTCCTGTTATCGATCAACTATTAATTTATATGGATGCTGACAGTTTGGAATCTATGCTTGCTGGTCGTCCTAAAACTAGTTTGATTAGTGAAGAGCGCATCGTTACTCCCGAAAATCTTGCATACGTAATATATACATCAGGATCGACAGGTAAGCCTAAAGGGGTAATGGTTGAGCAGCGTGGCGTAGTAAGATTGGTGCGTAATCCAGATTATTTCCCGGCTGATCCTGACACAGTAATGCTACATCATATGTCCATTTCGTTTGATGTTGGTAGTCAAGAATTATTGATACCTCTCATGAACGGAGGACGTCTGGTCATTCTTCAGGGCGATGCAAAAGACATGAATCAAATCATCGATTGTATTAATCAAGCAGGTGTTACGATGCTTTCGCTGTCTGCAGCGTTTCTTCCGGCATTTGCAGAGGCTGTAAAAACACGCGCGATAGGACTAACGTACCTTGGAGTAGGGGGAGAAGCATTTTCTGCATGTGACGTGAAGTCCATCTATGATTCTCTTGAAAATATTACGATCGTCAATGCTTATGGACCAACGGAAAACTCCATCGCTTCTACTTGTTATGTGATACCAAGAGATATCCCTTTGGATGGCATTATTCCTATTGGAACGTCAATTGCTCAGACTCAGGCATATGTCGTTGATAAGAACTTGTGCCTTTTACCTCTTGGAGTCATTGGAGAGTTGTGTGTTGGCGGCGATGGCGTTGCCCGAGGATATCTGAACAATGCTGAGCTTACAAGTGAACGCTTCGTCAAAAATCCATTCAGCGATAAAGAAGCGGCGAGACTTTATCGTACGGGTGATTTGGTACGATGGAACGCTGATGGACAACTAGAGTTTAAAGGGCGGTGCGATAGTCAGGTAAAAGTGCGCGGGTATCGAATTGAGTTGGGTGAGATCGAGACAGTTCTTGGAGCTCATCCCGCTGTAAATAATGCTATCGTTTCAACGTACTCAGCAGGTGAGAATGACGTTCGACTAGTGGCGCATATTTGTCCTACAGCTGGATGTCTGGATGAGCTGTCCCAGGCGCATAACGATGAAAACCTGAAGCGTTGGACAACGGTATTTGATGATCAATATGAAGCAGTAGACCAAGCGGAAGACAATGCAGAGCAAAATTATATTGGCTGGAATAGTAGCTATACAGGTGAGCCGATTTCACAGGAGCAAATGGAAGAGTGGGTTTCCGGTACGGTTGACAGAATAAGAGATTTACATCCTAAAAAGCTGCTGGAGATAGGTTGCGGCACCGGGTTATTGTTATATCGCTACGCCCCGGTATGTGATTTTGTTCAGGCTATTGATATATCTGAGTCAGCCCTGAGAGGAATTCAAAAACAGCTTGACCGCAAGTCGTGGAAGCATGTCAGCTTGACTAGAAGCGATGCATTGAATTTAGAGCAGTTTGCCCAAGGCCGTTTCGATACGGTTGTGGTGAATTCGGTAATCCAGTATTTCCCGAATAGACTCTATCTTGAGCAAATGCTATCTAATATCATTCGGTGCATGGTACCGGGCGGGAAAATCTTTATCGGCGATGTGAGAAACCTGGATCTTTTTGATGCACATCTAATAGCTATCGAACGTTGCCAGGCTAATTCTCCAATAAAATATGAGGTATTGACAAGCAGAATTCACAGGCGGGCACAGCAAGAGACAGAGTTATTGGTCAGTCCTTCATTCTTTACTTCCTTGACAGAACTGATTCCCGAAATCGAGCGTGTAGACATACTCGTAAAAAAAGGTATCGGCGATAATGAAATGCTTAGTTACCGGTTCGATGTTGTTCTTACCACTCGAGCGGAAGCGGACAGTGGTGGATGCGAGAATGCTCCGATTGAATGGTATCCGTTTAGCAATGTTGAGAACGTATTTCGTATGCTCGAATCAAACGCCTACGATGCTTTTGGTATTCACGGGTTTGTTAACGGACGTGTACAGGAGGATGTATTGATCGCTGACAACGTATTGCACTCTGTCGCAACAGGGATGGTAACGCCTATAAAACAAAAGGGGCGCTTGTCGGAGCGTGCTCTTGAGCAAGTGGAGCAACTTGCTGATATGATTCGCTTTGCAGAAAGTCATGGTTATCGTTGTGAAGCGACTTGGTCTCAGGAGAATACGGCTCATTTGGATATTATTTTTGCAAAAGGCAATATGCCACAGGTTCAGGCCCGAAGCTCTTATGTCACTGCACGACTTACCAACTATCCGCAGATTTCATTGTTAGGACAATCTTTATCGAAGGTTTTCAAAAACCATTTGTCCGGTTTGTTGCCCGACTATATGATACCTAGCACTTATATCTTGCTCGAAACCTTACCTTTGACACCTAACGGCAAGGTTGACAAGTCGTCGTTACCTAAACCGGATGATTCGGATTACGTAAAAGCAAATTATTTGGAGCCGCGTACTGAGACAGAGAAAGTAATAGGTAAACTGTTTCAGGAATTGTTGGGTGTAGACAAAGTTGGCGTTTTTGACAATTTTTTCGATTTAGGGGGACACTCGCTAATCGTTGTCCGTCTTGTTAGTCGGGTAAAACAATTGTTAGGAAAGGATCTTCCTTTCAAAGCCATATTTGAGAATGCGACTGTGGAATTGCTTGCCAGTGCAATACAGTCACAGGAGGATTCCACGGATAATCTACCTATCGTTGCAAGAACACGGACGGAAGAGGGGGTACCTTTATCTCTTGAGCAGGATGAGCTATGGTTCCTACGCTTTGGTGACAGTTATGTGCCTAGTAACGAAAATGTACTTTCAGCATATCGCTTGATAGGGAAGGTTAATATAGAGGCTCTCGTTAAGAGTGTCAAGGAAGTTGTGCAGAGGCATGAGATGCTTCGAACTAGCTTTATTGACGTGGATGGGGAAGTGAGACAGGTCGTAAATTCCCCTTCAGTGTTCAGACCACTAATCAGTACAATTGAATCCGAATCTCAGTTTTTTGAATTGTGCTTAGAGGAAAAATCTCGAACCTTCCACCGATATGAGCCGTATTTATTCCGGTTCCATTTGGTTAAACATTCAGATGATGAATCTTTTCTAATTATTTCACGTCCTTGGGGATTGTTTGATGGTTGGTCTACAGGTGTGATGATGAAGGAACTTGAAGTACTCTATCAGAATTACTGTGAATCTCGTTCTGCTGACTTACCGTTGCCGATGGTGCAATACAGCGACTTTGTCTTATGGCAACAGACCACTGTTTCCAGAGCCCGTCTTGATGCGCAGGTAAATTACTGGCGTAAAACACTCGCTAATTATCATGGGGAATTACAAATAAATTCCGATTATGCTCGCACTGACTTTACTGGCTTGAAAGCCGCGAAAATGGAAATAACTCTGCCTTCTGAGCTTGTGACTGAACTACAAAGCTTCTGTCAGGTTCATGGAGTTACGTTATATATGGTACTCTTGTCTGCCTATTCAGTGCTCTTGAGCGGATACACAGAACAACAGGATATTTGTGTATTGTCGCCAGTTTCTAAACGTTCGACAACGGAGCTTGATCATGTCATTGGGTACTTTGTCAATGTTGTGGCGATGCGGCTTTCTATTACCAGAGACATGCGGTATACCGACCTAATTTCCCGAACGAAGAAAGTGGCCATAGAGGCATTCGCGAATAAGGATCTTCCATTCTCAAAAGTAGTGAAGATGTTAGGAGAAACCGCTAACTCGTCCTTGTTTAATGTGATGTTCAACTTGATACGATTACCTGATGCTGAACAAATATCATCAGGTCTGAAATTAGTTCCTGTAGAACTTAGTAAAGATGCTACCAACTTTGACCTGAGTTTAGTATTATATGAGACGTCTACGCTCATACAGGGTTATCTTGAATATAACGCTGACCTCTTCAGAGAAATAACCATTAAATCTATGATGGAGAGGTATCAGATTATTCTTAAGACGGCGCTACAAAACCCGAATGCAAGTGTGGCACAACTTATTTCGAAAAGTAACCTCAAATTAGGGAATCGAATATAGCGAGTAGCGTTGGCGACAGCTGCTAAAATAATGATTTTGGTATTAAACATAGTTTGCGAGGAGAAAGACGATGAAATATCTAAATGATGATACTATTACGAGCAAGAGATGCGATCATTTGCGTGCTGACTGCGAAAGCTGTTTCGGATTGTGCTGTGTCGCATTATGCTTTTCAGCTTCGGATGGTTTCCCCATTAATAAAGATGCAGGTACACCCTGCATCAAGCTGCAAAAAGATTTTCGATGTGGTATTCACGAAAGCCTCAGTAAACGAGGTCTTAAAGGTTGTATAGCTTTTGACTGCTTTGGCGCAGGGCAAAAAGTTTCTCAGGTCAGCTTTGGTGGCCAAGACTGGCAGCAAGCTCCTGAATCTGCTAAGCCGATGTTTAAAGTGTTCTTAATCATGCTGCAAATTCATGAATTACTCTGGTATCTGACAGAAGCTTTGATGTTACAAGCTGCTTTGCCTATCCATGATGAGCTCCGTTCCGTGCTTGAAAAAACGGAAAAACTTACTTATCTTAGCCCGGACGAGCTCATGAAGCTGGACGTGGCAGAGCACCGAGCTATTGTAAATACACTACTGCTAAAAACCAGTGAACTTGTGCGAGCTCAGGCGCGCATCAAGAAAAAGCATCGGCCGGAGCAAAAGGCTCGTTCAGGACGTAAGAAAAACATTGGTCGCGGTGCCGACCTTATTGCCGCTGATCTGAGAAAAACGGACCTTAGAGGGGCTGACTTAAGAGGAGCTTACCTGATCGCTGCTGACCTGAGAGGAACCGATCTTAGTGGAGCTGATCTTATCGGGGCTGATTTCCGGGATGCTGATCTAAGTGGAGCTGATCTATCCAAAAGTATCTTTCTTACTCAGTCTCAAATCAGCTCAGCAAAAGGGGATAGTAGGACAAAATTACCTTCGTCACTCTCTCGTCCAGAGCACTGGGTTACGATATGATCATATAGATTATTTTCTGGGGTGAAAACATGTTAACGATTTTAAACAATTATGCACATGGTTATGTCACCATCCCTGTTATTATTGCCTGCAAAAAACAAGGCCTTTTTGAGATTTTAGATACAAATAATCCGGTTCCTTTTACCACCCTTGTTCACCGCTTGCAGGCAAATAGCGGGCATCTTCGAATAGCATTGCATACTTTGGAATCTTTAAACTGGGTTTCTAAAAACAGTAGCGATGAATATGTATTAACTCCTGAAGCGGAGATTCATCAGAAAATCCCGCAAGATATTTTGGACTTAATGTCATTTCCTATGCAGGATTACGTAAATCAAGCAAAGAAAAAGCATAGTCTCAAAAAATGGATGAAATTATCCGGGAAGAGTTGGAATATAGACAATCCTATGTACTCCCAATTTCTTGATGGTATGTTGATTATTCCGCTGCTTCTTACTTTGAAAGAATATGAACAATTGGGTAATTCGGATAATCCGGAAGTACCATTGTTATCAAAGCTTAGCCCTGCAGTACGCGAAAAAATTGTAGCGTTTTTTATCAATCAAGGTTGGCTGACCCAACAACATGGAGTAGATAGATTTACAGACATCGGCCGATTTATTGTGGATCGAATTTTTATTACAGCAACGGTCGCTTCCTATAGACCAATGCTTTCAAAGATGTCAGAAATAATATTCGGAGATTGTAAATCTGTCTTTGAACGGGATTTGTTGGATCACGAACTGCATGTAGACCGTACGTTAAATGTAATTGGAAGTGGATTTCAACATGAAAAATATTTTTCTGATATGGAAGAAATCATACTATCTATATTTAATCGTGAACCTATTGACGAACAGCCTAGATATGTTGCGGATATGGGGTGCGGTGATGGAAAACTACTTGAAAAAATATATGCCATTATCAAGAATAAATCGCTAAGGGGCAAGGCGCTTGATGAGTATCCGATTAAGCTAATAGGTATAGATTTCAATGAGAAAGCATTGAATGAAACTGCTAAAACCCTTAAAAATATAGATCATGTCGTTTTAAAAGGTGACATTAATGATCCCGAGCAGATGATCGCGGATATAAAAAATAGAGGCATTCATGATGTAGATAATATTTTACATGTTCGTTCTTTTCTCGATCATGACCGGCCTTATATTCCACCATCCGATATTTCTGCAGCTGAAGCACGATCCAAAATTCCGTCTGAAGCTGTCTATGTTGACAGAGCAGGAAAAAGTATACCAGCAACCTCTGTTATGCAAAGCCTAGTAGAACATCTGGAACGATGGTCATTCATTATTGGCAAGCATGGCTTAATTGTGCTTGAAGTACATTGTTTAGAACCCAAAACAGTCAATGACTTTATAGATAAGTGTGAAAATCTACATTTTGATGCGTATCATAGATTTTCACAACAGCAACTGGTCGAGGCGGATAAATTTTTAATGGCAGCAGCGGAAATCGGGTTATTTCCTGATAAGAATACTTGTAAAAAGTATCCAAAGACATTGCCGTTTGGACGGATTACTCTAAATCATTTTACGCCAAGAGAATATAGAGTGCGCTTTGTGCGAGAAGCAGATTTGCCAGCTTTACAATTAATAGAAAACCAATCTTGGGAATCTGGTTTGCAAACTCCTTTAGCTGTTCTTAAAGAAAGATTGAAAAAGTATCCTGAAGGACAATTGGTACTCGAATTGGATAATCAAGTTGTAGGCGCTGTTTATTCGCAGCGAATTGCGAACAAGGATGATTTAAAAGACCACTCTATTGAGACGGTAGAAAGCCTGCACATCAAAGAAGGAAGTATCATTCAATTACTAGGCGTAAATATTCTTCCGGAGATGCAGCATCGAAATTTGGGCGATCAATTGCTAGAGTTTATGCTGCAGCGATGCAGTCTGATGAATGGTATCCAGTCGGTAGTAGGCATTACAAGATGTAAAGAGTTTCATAATTATACTTCAACAAACATTCAGGAATATATTACAATTCGTAATGTACAGGGAAGATTAGTTGATACTACGTTGCGATTTCATGAAGTGCATGGGGCGAAAATTTTGGAGCCTGTTCCTAATTATCGTCCTCATGATAAAAAGAACAATGGATATGGAGTTTTGTTAGAATACGACATTTTTAATCGAAAACGTTCCGATATTCAATTGAACAGCAAAAATCCCAAAAAGATCGCCAAGGTAGACGATACGGAAAAATTGAATTCGATTAAACATTTTATAGAGAACACAATTACATTTATTCTTGGGAGTACAAAAGAGGATGGATTCTCATTAGAACGGCCATTGATGGAAATGGGATTGGATTCCGCTGATTTGCTGGAACTTAACGAACAAATCAGTTATAAATATCAACTCCCACTCAAGCCCACTTTTTTCTTTACGCATAATACAGCTGAGCGAATTATTACGTACTTACAAGAGCACGTTGATGATGTAGCATCGGAAAGGACTGCGAAAACTCAAGAAACGGTTATTCCGAAACAAAGCGTTCGAAATAATTACAACGACTTGGATGAACCGGAAGTTATCGTACATGATTCAGCAATTCAGCAAAATGGGATCGCTATCGTAGGTGTAGCTTGTCGACTTCCAGGCGGTATCGTGAACAAACATCAATTTTGGGAACTATTAATAAACGGCAACGATGCCATAGGTAAGATGCCTCCTAAAAGATGGAATTGGCCACCTGATATTGATCCTAGTAATCAGCATAAGGGGATCGATACGGGTGGCTTTTTAGATGATATCGCTCATTTTGACGCCTCCTTTTTCCGTATATCTCCAAAAGAAGCGGAAATTATGGATCCCCAACAGCGAATTTTATTAGAAATGAGCTGGGGTTGTCTGGAGGATGCCGGATATAAAGCAAAAGCCTTATCAGGCAGCAAGACAGGTGTTTTTATTGGTGCCAGTGGCTCTGATTACAATAGACTTCTTGATAAAAATATTCAGGAGGTAGAAGCTCATTTCGGTATAGGGGTTTCTATGGCTGCTTTGGCTAATAGAATTTCTTATTTCTATGATTTTAATGGTCCGAGTATTCAAATTGACACAGCTTGTTCAAGCTCTTTGGTAGCTGTTCATGAGGCTATTAAATCCTTGAACCAAGGAGAGTGCGAACAAGCTTTAGTTGGCGGAATACACATCATGTGTTATCCATCCAACAATATCGCTTATTATAAAGCAGGAATGTTGTCGAAAGACGGAAAATGTAAAACCTTTGACAAAGAGGCAAATGGTTATGTACGCGGTGAAGGGGCAGTAATGATCCTTTTAAAACCTGTAGAACAGGCTATTCGTGATCAAGACTCAATCTATGCAGTCATAAAAGGTACGGTAATAAATCATGGAGGTCAGGCGGGCGGGCTGACTGTGCCGAACCCAGAAAAACAGGCTGATTTAGTAAGCGAAGCCTTAAAAACTGCTAAAATCGAACCAGAAACTGTAGGGTATATTGAGCTTCATGGTACGGGCACTTCATTAGGAGATCCGATCGAATTTAGTGGACTAAAAGAGGCTTTTGCCCAGCTTTCTAAGACGAAAGAGGAACATCATTCGCAACCTTACTGTGGCTTAGGTTCGGTTAAAACGAATATTGGACATTTAGAAGCCGCTGCAGGTTTAGCAGGTCTTTTAAAGGTAATTCTAAGCATGAGGCATCAAGCGCTTCCTGCTTCTTTGCATTTCAAGGAATTGAATCCACATATCGATTTTTCGAACACTCCTTTTTACATGGTAAATAAAAATAGGCCATGGACACTTTCAAATGGTCAAACAATACGACGTGCAGGAGTGAGTAGCTTTGGATCCGGCGGTGCCAATGCACATGTAGTGCTTGAAGAAGCTCCAATCGTCAACAGACAAGGTAACAGGAAATCATCCAGTTATATCATTGCTTTGTCAGCCAAATCAGAAGAAGCGCTTCAACAAAGAGAGAGGGATTTGGCACTTTGGCTGGAGCAGGAAGGAAAACAGCACGATCTTACTGACATTAGTGCCACCTTGCTTTTGGGGAGGGAACATTTTGAAGTCAGATCTGCTCTTGTGATCAAAGATGTTCAGGAACTGCAAGAAAAACTCAAGGAAAGTCTTCTTCATGGCCATGTTGACGGATATTTTAGGGAAAACCGGTTGCAAAAAAGAGATCAGGCTGAGCCTCTGTTTGAACAGGTAGGACAGATGATTCTGAAAGAACTGTCAGAAGGCATGGAATGGAGTGTGGCAGAATACAGCAATAAACTGAGGACTTTGGCTGAATTGTTTGTGAAAGGATATGAGCTAGACTGGAAAAATATTTTTGTTGCTGACAACATATCACGAATCAGTCTTCCAACCTATCCTTTTGCCAAAGAACATTATTGGGTGCCTGAATTAGTGATTACCAATCCAACGAAAAGCAGTCCATCAACTAAAGAAATAGAAGAATCCTTTGACGAAAAATACGTAGTACCACGTGCTATGTGTCTTTTGAAAAAACAATGGGAACCTAGTGAGTGTCATTCGGCTAAAGTCGTGGAGCGGTCGATTGTCATTTTGAAAACAGAAGACACAGAGAAGTTGGCCAATTGTCTTGCCCAGTATTTCTCTGGTAGCATAGTCGTAAACTTCCATGATCTTTTATCTCAATTTCCGCTTTCAGGAAAAGAATGGATAGAGTGTGATGGCATTATCGATTTGGTTGGCTGTGGATTTGATAAAAATGAGTCATTGGATTGGATTCCATGGATTCAGCAGTGGATTGAATATGGCCATAATCAGAGCTTAATGTTGTGCGTGACTAAAGGA
This sequence comes from Brevibacillus laterosporus DSM 25, assembly GCF_002706795.1. Classification (NCBI taxonomy): domain Bacteria; kingdom Bacillati; phylum Bacillota; class Bacilli; order Caryophanales; family Paenibacillaceae; genus Brevibacillus; species Brevibacillus laterosporus. The sequence continues at coordinate 5,107,181 of NZ_CP017705.1, read as the reverse complement.
TTGGAGTCTTATTTTCATTCATCTGTCAATTTGTCCGGGGCTTCCCGTGCCGGATTGTATCGTATGTTACAGAGTGAATATGGACATCTGCGGTCGCGTCATATGGATGTGGAACGAACCACCGATGATCACGAGCTCGCCAAACAGATTGTTTCCGAATTTTTGATAGATAGCGAAGATGCTGAGGTTTGTTATCGGAATGGAAAACGTTATCGAGCCTATTTGCAGGAATATCAAGTGGAAGAGCAAGGGGGGCAAAAAATAGCGTTCCCTGAAGAATATGTGCTATGGATTACCGGTGGGACACGCGGGCTTGGATATTTATGTGCCCAACATTTTGTAACAAACTATGGAATTAAACGCGTAGTGCTCACAGGAAGAGAGACTATTCCTCCTAGAGATCAGTGGGATTTATATATACGACAAAACCATCCCATTGTGCAAAAAATTAGAAATGTACAAGCGCTGGAAGCACAGGGTGTTCAGGTTCGAGTTTTATCAGTTTCATTGACGGATGAACATGCTGTAAAACAGAGTCTGCAAGAGATAAAAAGTACATTAGGGCCTATCGGAGGGGTCATTCATTGTGCTGGTATCGACAACACAGACAATCCTGCTTTTATCCGCAAGTCTATCGATAGCATCCAGCGTGTTGCAGATCCTAAGGTTAGAGGTCTTGATATCCTTTATCAATGCGTAAGAAATGAGCCTTTGCAGTATTTTGTCCTGTTCTCTTCGGTATCGGCAATTATACCAACTTTGGCTTCCGGACAAAGTGATTATGCTGCAGCTAACGCCTACATGGATTACTTTGCAGAAGCGAATTATCATACTTGTCCAATCGTCAGTATTCAATGGCCAAACTGGAAAGAGACCGGAATGGGTGAAGTCAAAAACAAGGCTTATCAACAAACTGGATTGTTAAGTCATACGAATGCAGAAGGGCTAAAACTTTTAGATTACATCCTCTCAAAAAAGATGGGACCCGTGGTTTTGCCAGCTGTGGTTGAGCCAAATCTATGGAAGCCGCATAAATTAATGCTACGAAGAAATCAGGAAGCCAATTCGCTGATTGCTAGGACACAACTCCTGAAGACGGTTGACACTAATTCTGCATCACAATCAGATACCCTTATGGGTGCGACTCGAACATGGCTAATTTCGTTGTTTTCTAAAGAATTAAAGATGGATCCTTCGAAATTGGAGACAGAAACGCCATTTCAAGAATTTGGAGTGGACTCTATTTTTCTGGCTCAAATATTGCGATCAATAAATCAATATATTAAAGCCGATTTAGATCCATCTCTTTTATACGAATTTTCAACCATCGAGCTTCTTTCGGCATGGCTTATTGAAACATATTCAACTGTATTATCGACAGTGCTTCCTAATGTGCAAGATTCGTTGTCTGTTCTATCTGACCGTAACATAGAGAGTCTATCATTGGAAAAAGAATCGCAAAGAAGAGCTGACATAACGAAGGGAAATCTATTAGATGTTGCTATAATTGGACTTTCCTGCCGTTTCCCGGGTGCAGACAATATTGAAGAGTACTGGAATATGTTGTCGGAAGGCAAATCAATGGTTCGTGCGGTGCCTCAAGAACGTTGGGGGTATTTGAGCGGATTTTACGCAGGAATGCTCGATAACATCAGGTGTTTTGACCCGAAATTTTTCCTGCTCTCAGAAGAAGATGTCAAGGCGATGGATCCACAGGCTTTATTGTTGCTCGAGGAAAGTCTCAAGCTATGGTATCACGCAGGGTATACCCATCAAGAAATGAAAGGAAAGTCGGTAGGGGTTTATCTTGGGGCACGAAGTCAACACAAACCAGAAGAATTCAGTATTCGTCAAGCTCAGAATCCTATACTAGCTTTCGGCCAAAACTATTTAGCAGCTAATATTTCACAATTCTTTGATCTTCGAGGACCAAGTCTTGTGTTGGATACGGCTTGCTCTTCTGCATTAGTTGTGATGCATATGGCAATGCAAGCCTTGAGCAGCGGAGAGGTTGAATCCGCTCTCGTCGGTGGAGTCAATGTGTTAAATACGGATGAAACCCATCGGATATTGCAACAGCGGGGGATATTGAATCCTGAGTCATCGTTCCATGCTTTTGACCAGCGCGCCAATGGAAATGTGTTAGGAGAAGGCGTAGGTATGGTTTTGTTAAAAACAGTGAAGCAAGCAGTGGAGGACGGGGACCAAATTTATGCCGTCATTAAAGCATCTGCAATTAATAACGATGGACGAACTGCGGGACCGGCAACCCCTAATTTGCAGGCGCTTAAAGAGGTTATGCAAACTGCACTAACCAAAAGTGCCAAAAAAGCGGAAGAGATTAGCTATATTGAAGCGAATGCCTCAGGTTCTCAGGTGACTGACTTGCTCGAACTTAAGGCAATCCAATCTACTTACCGATCTCATACTATTGCTCCTTTGGGATTAGGATCGATTAAACCTAATATCGGGCATCCGTTATGTGCGGAAGGCATTGCAAGCTTGCTTAAAGTGGTTCTGATGCTTCAGCATCGAAAATTTGTTCCCTTTTTGTCTGGAGAGCAGCCGCCAAAGTATTTTGACATAGAATCGTCACCGTTTTATTTTTGTCGAAATAGTAGGGAGTGGACAAATCCTTCTTTGATTGCAGCAATAAACTGTTTTGCCGATGGTGGCACTAACGCCCATGTTATTTTGGAAGCTTGGGATGACCTATCTTCGCGCGTAATAAAGCGACATCCGATAGCTCCTCCAAAATTAGATAGATGTGAGATTGTCCCTTTAACTGAAAAAACGCAATCTTTAATACCGGCAAATAAGAGCAAAGTAGTAGTAGTTAAGAAGACATTAGACATCAAAGATCCTGTTTTACAGCATCATAAGGTTTATGGTCAGTCATTGTTGCCGGGACTGGCCTATATTGATTTGTTATATCAAGTATTTGCGCGGAATGGGTATAAGTACCATAACCTTGAACTTCGCAAATTAACCATCTATAACCCGTTAACTGTGGGAGAAGATTATAATGTTGTGCTTAGTATTGAGTGCTCTGAAAGGAGCGATGGCCAATGGCAGCTTCGTGTGGAAGGGCAAGAAGAACACATCGGAAGCTTAGTTGCAGATAAAAAACTATATGTCACGGCAGAAATGCATCAAATAGAACCGGCTGTTTTTGATGAAACACTTGATGTAGAAACCATTCAAAAATCAGCGAACAAGATATACAGTTTAGAGGAGTTATATACACGAAGCAGGCGTCAGGAATTGGTTCATACCGGATTTATTAAGGCAGAAGGTAGGGTTTTTGATTTAGATTCTGCAACTATTGTAGATATTTCCCTTGGTCACGAGGCTATGCCAAGTGCAGGCGATTTCCTGTTTCACCCGACACTTATTGATGGCAGTGCGGTAGGATCTAAATTGTTTCCTACATTGGTTGACGGGGAACCGCAATTATTTTTGCCGCTCTATTATGAATCCTTCCGTGCCTCTTCTCTCTTGCAAAGACACTGCTACACGCGGATTCAAAATTCATCGGTACAACAGAAAAAAGAACTTCTTTCTCTGACAATGGAATTTTTTGATAGTACCGGCAAAAAAGTAGGAGAATTAAAGCAATTCATTAATAAATTGGTTCGAGATGCTGGATTAATTGATCCTGCTCGCCAGAAAACAGCACTGCCGTCGATAGAGGATGTGGCTTCATCAGTGCCTCCATCTGTCGCTCAATCTATCACGTCAAGCGTCTCAGTTGATGACAATAGAGTCTCATCGATTGAATTTGAATCTTTTTTACGGCAATTGATCGCAGAGCGATTGAAAAAACCGATAGAGCAAATCGATACGCAGACTGGTTATTATGAGATGGGTTTAAATTCGCAAAAATTGTTGGAGGTTGTAACTGCACTTGAGCACAAAATTGAAGACTCCTTATCTCCGACTTTGTTATTTGAATACACGACAATTGCTGAATTAGCAGCTTATCTCACTGAACATTATCAATCGCAAGAGATTGAACAAATACCAGAAAGCAGTTCGATACTTAGAGACTCTTCCACAGCTGAGAATACGTCGAATTTTAAGTTTGAACCAGAGGATTATTCGTCTGAAAAATCCAGTCTTATAAGTTCTTCAGCAAAGGAAGACATTGCGATAATCGGGATGTCGGGACGCTATCCTGGAGCAAAAAATCTCCAAGAATTCTGGTTGAATCTAAAAGCGGGTAAAGATTGTGTCAGTGAAGTTCCGAAATCTCGTTGGGAATGGCATCAATTTGATGGATTGCAGTCGCCCTCAGACAAAAACATGTCTAAGTGGGGGGGATTCTTAGATGATCCGGAATGCTTCGATCCTCAATTTTTCCGAATATCGCCTAGAGAAGCAGAGATTATGGATCCACAAGAGCGTTTATTCTTGGAAACTTGTTGGGAAACGATAGAAGATGCCGGCTATACTCCCCAGACATTGGTTAGGACGAAGGGGAAGAATGCAAGACGACAAGTAGGCGTATTCGTTGGTGTCATGCATAAAGATTATGCCTTTATCGGTGCCGAAGCGTTATCTTCGGAACAGGTATTTCCTTTGTCATTGAACTATGCTCAGATTGCCAATAGGGTTTCTTATTTTTGCGATTTCCACGGCCCTAGCATGGCGGTTGACACCGTTTGTTCTTCTTCTCTCACAGCCTTACATATGGCTTTAGAAAGTATTAGGCATGGTGAGTGTGAGGTAGCTCTGGCTGGTGGTGTCAATCTATCTTTGCATCCTCATAAATATTTATCTTATGGGATGATGGATTTACATTCCAGTGATGGACATTGTCGTACATTTGGTAAGGGTGGCGATGGATATGTGTCAGGCGAAGGCATTGGTGCTGTCCTGTTAAAACCGTTAACGAAGGCAATTCAAGATGGCGATCATATCTATGCGATGATTAAAGGCAGTAGTATCAATCATGTGGGAACAGTTAGCGGGATTACGGTACCGAGTCCTGTTGCACAGGCGGATATGATTGCGACATGCTTGGAAAAAACTAGGATACATCCGCGAACAATTAGTTATGTAGAAGCACATGGAACAGGAACATCTTTGGGGGATCCGATTGAGTTGCAGGGGTTAGAGAAAGCTTACCGTCAATATACGCACGATAAGCAATACTGCGCGATTGGTTCCGTTAAATCCAATATAGGGCATGCTGAGTCCGCTGCGGGAATTAGTGGTCTTCACAAGGTGGTACTGAATCTCTACCATAAAACTCTAGTTCCTTCCTTACATTCAGAGGAATTAAATCCGTATATTAGTTTTGAGAAATCTCCATTCTATGTTCAGCGCTTAACCGAGGGTTGGAAACAACCTGTGATAATGGAAAATGACCAGGAAGTTCGTTATCCTCGTCGTGCCGCTTTAAGTTCCTTTGGAGCTACTGGATCAAATGCTCATGTTATTTTGGAGGAATATATTCCTACTGAAGCAAACGTGTCACAAGGCACCGAGCAGACAAAGTCTACATTATTTATGATTCCTCTTTCTGCGAAAAATAAAGAACGACTGCATGTCTATGCAGAGAACCTGCTTACTTTCCTCAAAAGGCAGCAATCTTCTGACGGCAACGCAGAACAAGGAACATCGAATGATCAAACAAAACGTCGAGAAAATCTGGAGTTACGGATCCGTAGGATTCTATCGAGTCTTATTCATGTAGAAGAAGAGGCCATTGAATTAGAAGAAGATTGGAATGAGTATGGAGTAGATGCCATTCAGTTCATGCGTATTGAGGAAGAGATTCAAAAGGAGTGTAAGGTTGAGATCAACATTAAGGAACCGGATCAACCTTGTTCTATTGTCTCTGTAGCGGCGAAACTCTTAAATCACTATGAGGAAGGCAAGGATGGTCAAGAATCCGCCCTTTCTTCCTGCGGAGTCAATTTGGCAGATTTAGCCTACACATTACAAGTGGGACGCCAAGCGATGGAAGAACGGATGCTATTCATCGTTAAAGATGTCCAAGACTTAATTACAAAACTAGAAGATTTTATAGACAATAAAAACTTGAATAAGCATTGCTACCAAGGAAATGTCAAACAAAATAAGGAAATCATTAAGTTTTTTGCAGTGGATGAAGATTCAAAAGAATTACTCCACAAATGGATCCTGAAAGGAAAGCTTGAAAAGTTAGCGGAATTATGGACAACAGGCTTAGAAATGGATTGGGATTTATTATATGGCGACAGAAAGCCTAGACGGATTAGTCTGCCAACCTATCCCTTTGCCAAGGAACGCTATTGGATAACTAAGAACGAAAGCAATACACGTACAGTGCTTCAAGGTATGGGGATAAATAGCTCATCATTCGAACGTCAAGTCAAGTATGTACAGAAGTCGTGGAGAAAATCAGAAGCTATTAGTTTTAATGAGAGCAACGGTCTCATGCTGATCTACCATAACAGCTCTACAAGAGCATTGGCTGAATGTATTGCTCAACAATATGGCAATTCCATATTGTTGCAAAAAGGTCAGTTAAGCAACGTCTGGCAAGAACAAATGATGGAATGTGACGTTTGGGTTAATGTAGCAGAGATCGAAGAATTTGAAACATCTCTTGAGTCAATTCCTTATCTGCAACGATTGATAGAAAATAGCAGGTCTGTTAGTGGTCTAAAGCTCATCCATATTACGAAAGGGCTTGAATCATTCCAGAATGATAATGTCAATGTGTTTGGTGCAGCATCGGCAGGTCTGTATAGAATGTTGCAGAACGAATATTCCTCTCTTAGCAGTCGTCATGTTGACCTTGATCCTAAGGATGAAGATCTGACACGGCAAGCCGAAGTCATTTTGCGAGAAATCCAAACGCAAACAAAAATAAATGAAGTTTGCTATCGCAATGGCGTACGTTATGAGTCCATTTTAGTGGACTTCGATCTCGACCGTATTCATACAGAGTCAAAAACACTTACATTTAGCGACGACCACGTTTTGCTGGTGACCGGCGGAACAAGAGGATTGGGAATGCTGTGTGCTCGCCATATGGTTACGAAGTACGGAGTTAAACAGCTTGTCTTAACCGGGCAGGAGAAAATTCCCGACAGAAGCAAGTGGTCACAATTAGATCAGTTTTCTGCTTCGGTACAAGAAAAAATTAAGGCAATCGAAAGCATAGAAAAACAAGGTGTTACCGTCAGGGTCTTATCGGTACCGCTTAATGATGCTGATGCCGTTCGGTCTGAAATATCTGCTATAGAGTCCTCTATGGGACGAATTACAGGTGTTATACATGCAGCAGGTTTAGCTGATTTTATTAATCCTGCGTTCATCAGGAAGGACCAGGAGAGTATAGCGCGGGTGTTATCACCTAAAGTAACGGGAACTGAAAACCTATTACGTTGTCTCAATCCAGATCATATAGCGTTTGTTCTCCTGTTTTCATCGGTAGCATCCGCTATTCCTAGCTTGGGTGCTGGACAAAGCGACTATGCAATGGCAAATGCTTTTATGGATTATTTCTCGGAATCAACCGCTTCTTCCAAGGTTCCTATGGTGAGCATTCAATGGCCAAGCTGGAAGGAAACGGGCCTTGGGGAAATTAAAAGTCAGGCTTATCTCAACACTGGAATCAAGAGCATTACAGATGCAGAAGGCTTACGCATCCTGGATGAGATTCTGGGAGGAATAAATGCCCGAATTGTAATGCCAGTGGTTGTCAATGGCCGGGATTGGAGCCCAGGTCATTTGTTGAATAATGTCCCACGTTACAATGCGAAAGATAAGCCAAGTAAAGGAATGCAGAAGCAATCTGCAGTGGTTGGGCAACAGGCAGGTATTGATGCTATTGAAAGGGCATTATCGTTTTTGCAGCCGATATTTGAATCCGAGTTAAAGTTAAATCCTAACCAACTTGACAAGGATACATTGTTCGCTGATTATGGCATCGATTCGATCTTGATGGCACAAATTTTACAAAAAATAAATCGAGCTTTAAATATACGAATCGACCCGTCTATTTTACTTGAGTATTCAACGCTAGATGCATTTGCTATTTGGTTTTCAGAAACGTATCTTGAACAGTTGAGCTCTTACGGCAATGAGGAGGATAACACATGGAACGATCTGGAGGAGCCAACCGTTCTAGAAGCAAAGGACATTAAATATATGGAAGAATCACCGACTCCAACCCCTCAATGTATGAGCGAAAAAGAGATATACCCTTCGATGAGCGAGGACATCGCTGTTGTGGGCATGGCGTGCCGTTTTCCCGAGGCTGAGAATCTAGAAGCATACTGGGATCTCATTTCAGAAGGCCGTTGTGCGATTAAACAAGTACCTGAGACGCGCTGGAATATGAAGAGCAATTACTATGCTGGATTGGTAGATGATATCTACAGTATTGATCCGCAGTTCTTTAACCTCCCAGCAGAAGATGCGAAGGTGATGGATCCTCAAGCTATAGTATTGTTAGAGGAGAGTCTGAAAGCCGTATATCATGCTGGATACAGTCAACAGGACATAAATGGCGCTAATATTGGCGTTTATATTGGAGCAAGGACAATTGGTGAAATAGACAAGTCAGCAATGGAGAACGCTCGTAACCCAATCAGAGTGATGGGACAAAACTATCTGGCAGCCAATATCTCGCAATTTTTTAATTTTAGGGGTCCTTCTGTTGTATTGGATACGGCATGTTCCTCATCGTTGGTGGCCATGCAGGTCGCAATTGATGCCTTGAAGGGCGGTTCTCTTGATGCTGCATTGGTGGGTGGCGTCACTCTTTTGACTAGTTCTTATGCACACGAACTGTTTGCCCGTCGTAATTTGCTGCAGAAAAATGGAGAGTTTCACATCCTGGATCGTCGGGCATCAGGTGTCGTACTAGGTGAGGGATGCGGAGTTGTACTCTTAAAAACACTGTCTCAGGCAAAACGCGATGAAGATATCGTATACGCAGTTGTTAAAGGAATAGCGATTAATAATGACGGTAGAACCGTTGGACCTGCCACACCAAATATAAATGCACAAAAAGAAGTTATGAAAACTGCATTACAAAAAAGCGGCTGCACGCCGAATCAGATCGAATATTTAGAAGTAAATGGTTCCGGCTCAGAGGTAACGGATCTGCTGGAAATCAAGGCCGTGGAGTCTGTCTATCGGGCACAGACATCGAATGCGCTATATCTGGGATCAGTAAAGCCGAACATAGGACACCCTTTGTGTGCTAAGGGTATCGCAAGTTTTATTAAAGTGGCATTGATGCTTAAAAAACAATCACTCGTGCCATTTTTGTCCGGGATAGAACCATTGGAACATTACTCCTTGCAGGAGGCGAATTTTAAACTTTCTAATAAAAAGATAGCTCACGCACTAAAATTCGCGTCGATAAATTGTTTTGCGGATGGAGGTACAAACGCACATGTGATCTTAGGGCATCATGATGACGGTCAATATAGCCCTATCCGTCGTCCACTATCTCTTCCGGTGATGAAGCGCCTTGATCTCAAAGCCCTGTCACCTTTGCATACCAAGGATGAGGTTTTCGCTAAGGGTACCGTCGTTCTAGATCATGGCTTTACGAAATCTTTATCTTGGAATGATAAATTGTCCGTCAATCACCCGATCATACAAAATCATGTTGTGTTTGAAGAAAACGTGTTGCCTGGTCTTGCCTGGATAGACTTGCTCTATCAGTGGTGTTTGGAGGCTGATCTTCCATATGGCTTGCTAGAATTGAAGAATCTGACTATTTACCGCCCTCTAATCGTAAGCGAATCGCACCCAGTAAAATTAGTTATAAATGCGAAATTGGAAGAGAACGGCTGTTGGGTGATTCAGATTACTGGAACCGGTCAGGCAAAGGTGGATGGAACAGAAGCAGCCGTGCTTTACGTTTCGGCAGAAATGCATCGGAGTGAGCCTTCTGCGTTTACTGAAGTTGTGGACATTTCGCAGATTCCCGTGCTTGCAAGGGAAATAGTCGATTTAGGTGAAATATACTCGGATTACACTCAAAACAGCTTGGTGCATACCGGGGTCATGAAGGGACGAGGGGCTGTTCTGATAGGGGATAACGAGAATTGGATTCATGTTTCGATTAACGAAAGTGATAGAGATATCAATGAGCGCTACCTGTTTCATCCCGCCGTGTTAGATGCAAGCGTAGTTGGCGCCACACGTGCGGTATTAGGAAAGCTCGCTGATGATCAGTTATATTTACCGTTATATTACGAATCGTTCAATGCGAGCGAGCTATTCGGTAGAGAGTGCTATACGCGCATCAATCATTTTGGCACAACGGTGACTCAGGATTTGGTAACCATAACATTGGAGTATTTCTCATCTGACGGACGCAAAATAGGTGAACTGAAGAACTTGAAAATCAAAGCAGTTCGGAATGAACGTTTTTTAAAGAAAACGCAAAACAATACACCAAAATCTCTTCCTGCACAGCACAAACAAGTACCAAATGTAACGCTAGAGGCACTATTGAAATCTATGATTGCGTCATACGTGGGTGTCAATGAAAAAGAAGTAGGCGAACATAAAGGATACTATGAGCTTGGTTTGGATTCGATTATGTTGTTGCAAGCAGTGAAAAACCTCAGTTCAGCGATCGGTGTAAAACTGTCGCCAACGATTTTTTTCGAGCACTCAACAATATCAATGCTAAGCGGATATTTATGGCGTCAATACCCTGCTGAAATAGATAGGTTGCTAAACAAAGAAAGCGCATTGCAAACGATGGAAAGTACTAAAAGTATTACTGAAGTTGCATCTCTTATTTCAAATGAGCCTAAATCTTCCATGACGGTAGACATAAGTGAAATAAAATGCTCATCTGCTTCGGTGAATTCGTTGGGGATAAAAGATGTCGCGGTTATAGGGATGGCTGGTCGTTTTCCTAAATCGGCAAATCTCGAAGAATTCTGGGAAAATTTATGCAATGGTGTTGATTGTATTACAGAAATTCCACACACACGATGGGATAACAATTATTTTGACGGGATAACATCTCCCTCCGGAAAGCCTATGTCCAAATGGGGTGGGTTTATTAGCGATGTGGAGTGTTTTGATGCAGGTTTTTTTGGCATTACACCTGAAGAAGCAACGCGGATGGATCCCCAAGAAAGACACTTCCTAGAAGTATGTTGGGAGGGGATCGAAAATGCTGGATATACACCGGATAACCTTGTTGCCTCCAGTGGGGAGCATAACCGACGAATGGTGGGAGTGTTTGTAGGTGCTATGCACCAGGACTATGCGATGCTCCAAAGTGAAGAGTCGCGTGATACTAAGGATATTCCTTTATCGTTCAATGCTTCATTAATAGCAAATCGTGTATCGTATTTTTGCAATTTCCATGGTCCTTCTATTGCAATTGATACGGTATGCACGTCTTCCTTAACGGCTATTCATTTAGCGATCGAAAGCATATACAGAGGTGAGAGTCAGGTTGCGATTGCAGGTGGAGTAAATTTGTCGATACATCCAAGCAAATATCAAAGCTATGGCATGCTGGATATGCACTCTAGTGATGGTCGTTGCCATTCATTTGGAGCAGGGGGTGATGGATATGTATCCTCCGAAGGTGTCGGAGTAGTCATCCTTAAACCGCTAGACCAAGCATTGATGGATAAAGATGCAATCTACGCCGTTATCAAGTCAAGTGCTGTGAATCATGTAGGCAAATCAAGCGGCATGCACGTACCAAGTCCAGTCGCTCAAGCATCTGTCATTACGGATTGTTTAGATAAGTCGGGCATTGATCCTGAAACAATAAGTTATATGGAAGCACATGCGACAGGTACATTAATCGGAGATTCGATTGAAGTAGATGCATTGACAATGGCATTCCGAAAATATACGCAGAAAAATAGTTTTTGTGCTTTAGGCTCGGTTAAGTCAAATATCGGCCACGCTGAATCAGCAGCAGGTATAAGTGGGGTGACGAGTGCAATCTTGCAACTGCATCATAAGAAAATTTTGCATCCCTTGCCTAGCAAAGAAATCAATCCTTATTTGAATCTTGAATCATCCCCTTTCTATCTATCGAGTAAGGTTATGGATTGGTCGGACGACAAGATATTAAAAGGGGATGTGCGCAGGGCAGCCGTACATTCCATAGGCGCAACCGGATCTAATGCACATATTATCTTGGAGGAAGCACCTGAATACGTTGATGCCCGTCTGGTTGATGAAACGCAGGGAGTACTAATTCCTGTGTCGGCTAAAAATCGAGAAACTTTGACCGAATACATTCGCAAGCTAGTTGGGTTTATTGAGGCTAATAAGAATATCCCGTTGTCCCGTTTAGCCTTTACAATGCAGACAGGACGGATTGCTTGTCGGGAGCGTTTTATTACGTTGGTTACTAGTTTGGAGGAGTTATACTCTCGTTTCCATGAGTTTTTAAACGGACAGCAAAAAATTGAGAACAGTTGGTATGAATCAGTCGATGAAACGAATGAAGATCAAGGATTATGTAATAATGACGAGGAATTGGAGCAAATGATTTCCATGCGGATGGATAAAGATAGGCTTAAAAAAGTCGCGGAACTATGGAGTAAGGGCTATTCTATCGATTGGAAGACAATGTACACGGAAGTTCCAGGGCGTGCTCATTTGCCAACATACCCGTTCAGTAAAGAGAAATATTGGATTACGAGCAGATCAACGGAGAATCATCCGGAGTCTAAAAATCTTTCTAAGTCGGAACCTAGATCCACGATGCACGTAACATTTATACGCGCAGACGATACAGGCAGAATAGAGCATAACGATGATAACCATGTCGCGTTAAGCCGAAGTGAAAAAGCATTATTATTTTGCCGTAAACTAGTGGCTGACGTGATGAACAAACCGGTTGAAGCTATCAAAAAAGATGACGGTTTTTTTGCGATGGGATTGACTTCAGCTGCGATTGTAAGTATGGCATTAGAAATTGCCGATAAGATAGATCCTAGTATTTTTCCTAGTCGATTATTCCATTATAAAACTGTGTCAGAGTTGTCGGCGTTCTTAGAAAGTCACTACCCGACTGCATTGGATAATCTCATTGCTGTACAAAAAACAAAAGCTTCATCCAAGCCATCGCCCACCATGTTTACAAATAATAAATGTGAGGACCCAAATATTGAAAACGTTGATCGAAAACTATTGAATGCACTAAGCGAACTGGAGAAAGGTTCTATCGATATTGATGTAGTGTTGAAGTTAATTGATTAATCAAGGGGGGAATAATTAAATGAACCTTGGAAATGTTAGTGAGCTTATCGCCCAATATAAGGGCGGTAAGCTACGTAAATCCGAAATCAAAAATATTCTTCATAGGATGCAAAACGAATGGAAGAAACAACCGTTGTCAGAAGGTCAAAAAGGTCTTTGGGCTATCCAGAAATCAAATAAAGAATCGTCAGCTTATCATATTCCTTTATGTTTTCGGGTCGTTGACTTGGATCTGAGCTGCTTTACAAATGCATGTCATTTTATCCTAGAACAGTATCCGATTTTGAATGCGGTGTTCACAATGGAGGGTGCTACTCCTTATCAGGTTGATTCAAAGCACAAATCTCTGAGTTTGACGCTAGAGGACGTCCATTCACTGTCAGAGGCTGACTTAATCACACATATTCAGAACCGGATGCAAATGCCTTTTGACTTGGAAAAGGGTCCCCTTTTCCGAGTGTCCGTATTTAAAAACTCTGGCAGCGAAAGTATCGTCCTGATCACGATACACCACATTATTATTGATGGAGGGTCTGTACCGGTTCTGCTTCAAACGTTGTTTGAAGCTTATGAAACCTACATGAATGGGCGCAAGCCAGAAGTTAAGACATTAGACTCAACTTATGCTGATTATGTTGAAAGAGAGCAAGCGCTGATAAATATGAACGGCAGTGCCTATCTGGCATATTGGGAAGATAAGCTGAAACAGCCTTCGCCACGACTAAACTTACCACTGGATAAAGCTCGCTCATCTGTAAAGTCTACAACAGGTGATATATGGAGTCAGCATATTGACATAGTTCAAGGAGAGCGCCTAAAAAGTTTTGCAGCCAAACAGGGAGTATATGTTTGGACTGTCATTCTCGCGGCGTTTAATGTGTTATTGCACAAATATTCAGGCCAGAATGACATTATGGTCGGTATGCCTGTTAACCAGCGCAACGAGAAGCGTTTTGAGAAGTTGATTGGATTTTGCATAAATATGATGCCTGTGCGCAGCAAAATCAGCATGGAAACTTCGTTTGAAAGCTATTTGGACAGGCTCCAGAACGACGTCATTGACGGGATGGCATGCAGCTATCCTTTTCCATTATTAGTTAGAAAATTAAACCTTGGTTACGACTCTGTCCTGTCACCTCTATTTCAGACTTCTTTCGTATATCAAGATGTACTCGACCCGCTTTTAAGAGAAGAGCATGGTTTCACATTGATGGATGAAATTCAGCAGCAGAGTGAATACGAAATTACACTTGAAGTGATGAATAAGCCCGATGGTATGCTGTTGAACTGGAAGTATGATTCAAGTATTTTCGAGCAATCTACGATCGAACGTATGGGGCAACATTTTACAAATATAGTAGAGAGTATATTAGTAGATCCATCTGCAAAAATCTGTGAAATCTCAATGTTATCTCAACAAGAAGCAGATCTGATCATGAACGAGTGGAATAGCTCAGAAGTCCAGTATCCGCAAGATATGTGCATCCATCAGCTATTCGAGCGAAAAGCCCTCAAGAGACCTCAAGATATAGCCGTTATGGACAGCACTGATCATATTAGCTACAAAGTATTAAATCAAAAGGCTGATGCACTGGCTGCCTACCTTTCCTTTGAAGGAATCGGGACTGGGAGTCTTGTTGCCGTTTGTGTCGAACGTTCATTGAATATGGTTGTTGCGCTACTAGGAATTCTAAAGACGGGTGCTGCCTACGTTCCAATTGACCCGAACACTCCCCATGAGCGGGTTGGGTATATTCTTAAGGACTCAGGTGTAAAAATAGCACTGGTACATGGAAAAACTAATCATTTCTTGGATAACGTCCTAATGCAATGTGGAACGGCGTTGGAGGATATTCGTCTTGTTGACCTGGATATACAATGTGAGCAGATATACAGCACTTCGCCGGAGAGTGATGTGTACGTAAATAACGTTGATATCGATAATCCGGCCTATGTGATCTATACCTCAGGTACAACAGGTGCGCCAAAAGGTGTATGTGTTACACATAGAAGCATTCTAAATACACTGTATTTCCTAGAACAAGAATATCCTCTAGGAAAGGAAGATAGATATCTCCTTAAAACGAACTATACTTTTGATGTATCAATCGCTGAACTTTTTGGTTGGTTTGTAGGGGATGGTTGTCTGGTTATCGCACCACCAGGAGCTGAGAAGTCTCCAAGCAAGCTTGTTGATTGCGTGATTCGGTTCGGGATTACTCATATCAACTTCGTACCGTCCATGTTAAGCTTGTTTTTTGATGCTGCGAAAGAGAATTATCAGCAGGGAGAAAGCAGGTCTCTTAAATACATATTGGTCGCTGGTGAAGCCTTCCCTAAAGAACTAGCCGATAAATGCGTATCCCTGTTTGATGGAGCACGTGTGGAAAACGTGTACGGTCCAACGGAAGCCTCAATTTATGCAACTTATTTCTCTTGTAAAAATAGTAATAGCAACAATACAAACATTCCGATTGGAAGGCCGATTGCTAATACAAAGCTATATATTTTGGATCGGGTAACAAACGGGCTTTCGCCAATCGGAGTACCTGGTGAGCTGTGTATTGCGGGACCTGGTTTAGCAATGGGCTATTTAAACAATGAGGAACTTACCAATAAGGTATTTATAGAAAACCCACTTGTTCCCGGTGAAAGAATATATCGCACCGGTGATTTGGCTCGTTGGCGGTCAGATGGTGTTGTTGAATATATGGGCCGCCTTGATTTTCAGGTCAAGGTGAGAGGGTTTCGGATTGAATTGGAAGAGATTGAATATCATCTTGCTCACCATGACTATATTAAAGAGTGTGCCGTTGTTGTTAGAGGGTCGGAAGATACGGCTCAGTTGGTTGCGTATTATGTACCAGTTGCAACAAGCATGAAATCGACATCTGAAGATGCACACACTCTTAAGAAATATCTTGCCAGTAAGCTACCTGCCTATATGGTACCGGATTTCGTAATACAGCTTGAACATTTACCACTTACTTTAAACGGCAAGTTAGATAGAAAATTTTTGATGAATCGAACAATTACGATACACCAAAAACCACAGACTTCTGCTAGAGAAAATGTTACACAAGATCGAGTTCTAAGCATTTGGAAAGATGTTTTAAATATCGAAAACCTAGAGCCCACAGATGCCTTTTTTGAGGCTGGTGGTAACTCTTTGCTTGCAGTGACGCTGGCAGAAAGGATCAGCACTGAATTCAACGTATCTTTTGATTCTACAGACCTGTTTACATATCCAAATGTCAATTCGATCTGTAAGTATTTGTCTGAAACGGGAAGCGTACAGGTTTCTATTGAGGAGGAGGCTGAATGTCCTCTTGATAGTTACTCTGCCCATGCAAAGGGATGTCCACAGTATTATAAAGAAAGTGCGGCAGTCATCGGAATATCATGTCATTTCCCTGGTGCCCGTAATTATAAAGAATTTTGGAATAATCTGATGGATGGAAAAAATTCAGCAGTCTACTTTGACGACAATGTATTACGGAAGTCAAATATTCCTCCGGATATTTTGGGAAATCCAAATTATGTCCCTGTGAATATTGGTCTAGAGGAGAAAGAGAGCTTTGACGGCGAGTTTTTCAAGCTGTCACCTAGTCATGTTGCTCTTATGGATCCCCAATTCCGTCAACTTTTGCTTCATGCATGGAGGGTTGTGGAAGATGCGGGCTACTATCATAAAAACATTCCGAATACAGGTGTATACGTAACCACAGCGAACCACAATTACGGTGCATTAAGTGAATATAGTTTTAGAACGAAGGAAGTTACGGAATCCCCCGAACAGTACTTGGCATGGGTATTGTCCCAAAGTGGATCCGTCTCTTCGATGATCTCCTATCAGCTAGGTTTTACAGGACCAAGCCTATCGGTCCATTCTAACTGTTCATCATCAATGAGCGCTCTTGATCTAGCGTTTCAAGCCTTGATGAGCGGGAAGATTGATTACGCTATTGTAGCTGCAGGGGGAATATCTCATTTAGACCGAAAAGGATATATCTATCAGCCTGGGCTTAATTTCTCCAGCGATGGACAGATCAAGACGTTTGATAGTAACGCGGACGGTATGATGGGAGGAGAGGGCGTTGGTGCAATCCTGTTAAAACGCGCGTCTGATGCTGTAGAAAGCAACGATCATATTTACGGCATACTAAGAGGAGTAGCTACCAATAGTGACGGTGGTGACACCCCTGGTTTTTATAGCCCTAGCGCCAACGGTCAAGGGAAAGTCATACAGAAAGTGATTGAACAAACAAAGGTTAGCCCGGATACCATCACATACGTGGAAGCACATGGCACCGGAACTAAGTTAGGTGACCCGGTTGAGTTTAAGGCACTCACGGATGTTTATCGACGTTATACCTCCAAAAACTCATTTTGCGTTATAGGATCGCTTAAACCTAATATTGGTCATCTTGATACGGCAGCAGGTCTAGCTGGATGTATCAAGGTTTTGCTCGCGTTACAAAACAAGCAAATTCCGCCTTCAATCAATTATTCAGCACCAAATCCCAAAATCGATGTAGAACAATCACCGTTTTACATTGTGAAGGACGCCATTCAGTGGTCAGTTGATGAATATCCGCGTAGAGCTGCAGTAAGCTCTATCGGACTTGGCGGAACAAACGGACATGCTATTTTTGAAGAATATGTGGACATGCTTTCCTATAAGAATGACATCGAATCTTGTGACAACGATAATGGGTTTATTGTACCGGTGTCGGCTCACAAGGAATTGATACTATCATCCTATGTCAATGCGTTATATGAGTACGTACAGACTTTAGACTCTGGCAACGATCGAACTCAATCCCAGCGCTTGCTGGCTAACATAGCTTATACATTCCAGACGGGACGCGCCCAGATGAAATATCGTGTTGCCTTTGTTGTGCAAAACCTTGCCCAGTTCTTGGAGGGCATGCAACAATATCTGCATGGGAACCAATCATCCTTGTATGTAACAGGGTTGCGGGAGAAAAACAGCAACCACGTGGTAGTGGAAAAGCATGCTTCTAATATGACAATAAGAGATAATGTGTCTGAAATTGTGCAGGCATGGGTTTCTGGTGCAAATATAGACTGGACTATTTATTATCCGCCTGCAGTTTTTAAACGTATGAGTTTACCGACCTATCCGTTTGAATTGAAATCGTACGACTGGCCACAACAGAATTCAGATACGCATAAAAATACAAGTTTAGTAGGTAGCCCAATTCACTCTCTGCTTCACCGAAATGTATCTACGTTTGATCAAATCAAATATAGGTCTTTTTTTAGTGGGCGTGAATTTTTTCTGGCCGACCATATTGTAGACGGTCGAATGTTAATGCCTGCAGTTGCCGTACTGGAAATGGCTCGGGCTGCAATAACGAATGCCATGCAATGTGAAGACGAAATGGAACCACATATAAAGTTCAAAAATATATCGTGGATACGTCCGATATACATTCTTGAAACGGGTATTGTATTGGACGTAGAGCTGGTTCGTGTTAACTCAGGTAAGGATGACAGAATCAAATTCAGCATTGTTAGTGTTGAAAAGAATGAACTTGTTCAGCATGCAGAAGGCGAAGCGATTATTTTACCACTTAAGAGAGAAGCGAGCGCTGACGTGAAGGCGCTGTTGAACAAAGCTACGGGAATATCTATCCCAAAAGACGTTTGTTATGACTACATTAAGCTAGCAGGTATTGATTACGGAGATTCATTTAAGATTGTAGATATTGTTCATCGAGGTATAGAGGCAGGTGCTCCATTTGCAATCGGAGAATTGCGGTTACCGGATGCATTGTCCTCTACATCCAGTCAGTATCTTCTACACCCAAGTATGTTGGATGGTGCCATTCAGACTTCCATAGGACTCGTATCGGATCAGGTTGTTGGTAGAATGAAACAACAAGATACATCGGTCTTTCAGAAACAGGACATTATGATTCCGTTTTCAATGAAATCTATGGAGATCTATGGATCTTGTAAAGAGCACATGTATTCGATCGTTCGCGATGGTAACTCGTCCCAAAAAAGCACGTTTTCTAAGTTGCTCGATATCGACTTAGTAGATAAGAATGGAATGATATGCGTGAGAATGAGAGGAGTCGGTTATCGGAAATTTTCCGATAGTAGAATTCATTCTAGGAATGTGACACAACCGCAAACAGCCAAGCAGCATACAATCATTCCGGTATGGAAGCCTGTCTGCTTATCTGAAGGTGGAAAAGTATTTTCAGCCAACCATACTGAAGCTGAACTAGGGACTACATTAGTATTCTATACAAGTGATAAGTATTACTTAGAGATTAAAAAGAAAATAAGTGGAGAATGCCGTCATATCCTGATTAAGCCGGCAGATACAATCGACGTACTACAAGGTATGATTGAATCAGAAAATGTGAGCCATATTATATGGTTTGCTCCCGCTGGATCAGATTCAAATTCACATGTCAGAAATTTAATAGAAGATCAAGAATCTGGAACATTTCATTTATTTCGATTGATAAAGGCATGTTTACACTTAGGCTATGGTGTTAAAAAGCTACGTTGGACCGTGGTAACATTCTCCTCTCAAAAGATTAAAACGGATGATCAGGTAAACCCTGCTCATGCAGGAGTTCATGGCTTGATCAGTAGCATGGCGAAAGAGTATGCCCACTGGGATATTGCGCTTCTTGATGTACCGAGTGACATGCCTGTTCCATTAGACGAAATTGTTTCCATACCTTCCACAAATGGGAAGACGCTTGGGTTACGTAACAATCAATGGTTTGCTCAGGAGTTAATGACCGTGCAAACACAGCCGAATTATACAGCAGGCTATCGAGAGTGCGGCGTGTATGTAGTTATCGGCGGCGCAGGAGGGATCAGTGAACTCTGGACTCGATACATGATTGAACATTACCGGGCAAGTGTAGTATGGATTGGGCGTCGACCTATGGATCAGCATATTCGACAACAACTTGATTCTATAAGCAAATTCGCTGATAAACATAATGCAATTGTACCTATTTACATTTCAGCGGATGCGTGTGATCGTTCACAATTAACACGTGCGTATGAAAGAATACGTGAAATATATCCGACTATTAACGGTGTTGTTCACTCAGCCATCGTACTGGCCGACAAAAGTCTTGCTTATATGGATGAAGAATGTTTTAAATCCGTGATGTCAGTTAAAGTTGACGCCAGTGTCAATATGGTTGAGGTATTTTTACAAGAGAGACTGGACTTCATTCTGTTCTTTTCTTCAATTGAATCATTTGTTAGAGAAGCAGGACAGGCCAATTATGCAGCAGGATGTACGTTTATAGATTCTTTTGCGCAGGCACTTGGTAGCGATACGGATTGGTTTAAAGAAAAGGCACAGATTAAAACCATGAACTGGGGATATTGGGGGACCGTTGGTGTAGTTTCTGATGATTTTTATAAGGAAAGAATGGCAGCCTTGGGATTTGATTCTTTAGAAACGGATGAAGCTATGACCCATCTCCAGAGATTCCTTTCCGGTCCTTTTTCTCAGATTTCTCTTGTAAAAACGCTTAAAGATGATGCACTTGAACTTCTGGGGGATTTAGGAAACGCTCGTCAGTTAGTTGCAACCATTCCCAATGTGCTTGAGGATAAACATATATGGAGCAATATTGGGGGAGATGCAGCACAGATTAATGCTCTAATGGAAACCTTGCCTCCACAGTCTATGCAAGATATGACCCTAAACCTTATATGTGGAATATTAAAGGATTTATCAAGAAGTTCCGAAACAGGGGACTCGAAACTTAATCTGCCAAGTTTGTATCGGATGTTACCAAAAAATATGCATCGTTGGTTGGATGAAAGTAAAAGGCAACTCCTGCTTAAAGGGTTTGCCAAACAGGATAACGGCGGAAATCTTGTGCTTGACGAGTCTCTAGCACGATCCACAAACGTGATGTGGCATCAATGGGAAAGTGAAAAGCAAGCGTGGTTAAAAAATAAAAATCTTACACCACATGTCCGATTGGTAGAGAACTGTCTTAAAGGACTTAAAGACGTGCTACTAGGCCAAAAGAAAGCAACTGACATTATCTTTCCAAACTCATCTATGGATGCCCTTGATGGGATCTATAAGGGAAGCCCGGTTGTTGACTACTTTAATCTGGAACTGAGCAGAACCCTCTGTGACGTTATCAAGTCACAATTGATCCATCGTCCAGATGCTAGATTTCGGATCCTTGAAGTAGGGGCTGGAACTGGTGGTACAACGACAAACGTGTTAGCGGCACTAGAACCATTTTCCGACTCGATTGATGAGTACTGCTATACTGATATTTCAAAAGCATTTCTTAACCATGCAGAAGAAACTTTCTTAAAAAATTATCCTTATCTAAAAACGAGAATTCTCAATATAGAAGATAACCCGGTCGATCAGGGCTTCGAGGAAGGTTATTATGATGTAGTAATCTCAACGAATGCCCTGCACGCGACTTCTAATATCCGTAAAACAATGCTCAATATTAAGTCAGTCATGAAGAATAATGCTGTTGTGCTGCTAAATGAAATGTGCAGCAACAATATCCTTGCCCACGTAACATTTGGGTTGCTTGATGGATGGTGGTTATATCGGGATGGAGAGGTGAGAATTCCCGGAAGCCCGGGTCTGACTGGTGAGTCATGGATCGATATATTGTCAGAACTCGGATTTATCAATGCCACACTCCCTGATATAAAAGCAAAATGCCTTGGACAACAAGTTATTGTTGCAGCGAGTAATGGCATTATATTTGATAGTGATTTCTATACTCGTACAACTACGCCAACCTACCAGGATGTAAAAGGAGATGCTTATGCTGATTTAAGCCCAGTCTCCCGATCAGGTGTTGAGCGTACTGCTGCACAGACCTCAAACAAGGATCTGTTAATAGAAATGACGCAAACCTACTTAATCAGATTGATCAGCGAGGCACTAAATGTTCCCGAGTCCGAGTTGGATGTTGATACTGATCTTGAGGAATACGGTCTTGACTCCATTCTGGTTGTAAAGATAAATAACGAACTTGCGAACCGGTTCAACAATTTAGACAGCTCGCTATTGTTTGAATATAAGTGCATATCTGCACTTACTAACTATCTTATCTCGGAAAGGTTTGAAGAGTTACAAGTCTTAATGGGCAACAGCGGATCCTTGGGTGAAGGTACTGACTCTGAATCGGAGTTAAGAAAGCGTTGTGCGAACTATTTGAAGTCCATTATCGGCAAGACGTTAAAAGTGGAAATTACGGATATAGATGAATATAGGAGTTTGTTTGATTATGGACTCGACTCTATCTTAGTCGTAAAAATAAATAATGATCTATCGTCTAATTTCAAAGAACTTGAATCTTCCCTAGTGTTTGATCACCCGACGATATCCGAATTGGTGAATTATTTGATCTCGACAAGGAAGGAAGAGCTCGCCAATGTCTTAGGCATGGTTTCCGAGCATATAGTGACGAACTCTCAATTCGGTGCTGAGTCAATAGAAAGTCATAGCAGGATATCACTAGATTCCTCCATAAGCAAATCTGTAAAAATGGCATCTACTATACAGCCTAAGATTGCTATAGTTGGGCTGAATGTACGGATGCCAGGTGCAGCAAATGTCGACGAATTTTGGGAGAAGATTGCTAACGGCATTAATTGTATTACACCATTCCCAGCGGACAGATGGTGGTATGACGATACCCCGATTGAGAACAAGTATGGCGGATTTTTGGAAGATGTGGGCTGTTTTGATGCACCGTTCTTTGGTATTTCAGAAAAAGATGCGGCGATGATGGATCCTCAAGAGCGAGTGTTCATTGAAACGGTGTACGGAGCGATTGAGGATGCCGGCTATACCCCTGAGAATCTGGCCGATTCACGCAAGATTGGTGTGTTCGTAGGCGTTATGAATGCTACTTATAACAAGCGTGCATCTTATTCATCGATCGCCAATCGTACTTCTTATCTGTTTGACTTTCAGGGTACCAGCCTTGCAGTTGATACGGCATGCTCTTCGTCGTTGACGGCAATTCATCTAGCAGTTGAAAGCATACTCAGAGGCGAAAATGAATGCGCGATCGCTGGTGGTGTAAACTTGCTTTTAAATATGGATCATTTCAAGCTTTTGTCAGACTTGAACATGCTTACTCCAGACCAAACATGCAGACCATTTGCGGAAAATGCTAATGGTTTTTTGGTTTCCGAAGGTGTCGGTGCAGTTGTATTGCGTCCATTAGAAAAAGCAATAGAAAATGGAGACCATATTTACGGCATCATTAAAGGAAGCGCAGTTAACGCTAGCGGCAGATCGTATAAGTATAATGTTTCGAATATGAAAGCCCAGGTGGATGTTGTCGTCGAGGCTATGAAAAATGCTGATGTCACGCCAAATGCACTCAGCTACATCGAAACCCATGGTACAGGTACATCTCTTGGAGATTCTATAGAGGTATCTGCACTTAAGCGCGCATTTCAGACAGAATCTGACGGTAGTGAGCGCTGTGCAATCGGTTCTGTTAAGTCAAACATCGGGCATAGTGAAAGTGCCTCTGGTATGGCTGCATTAGCAAAAGTGCTAATGCAACTCAAACACCGTAAGCTGGCTCCATCAATCAATTGTGAAGAACTCAATAACGGGATTATCTTTTCAAATACCCCGTTCTACGTACAGCGAGAGTTGACTGATTGGGTACCCCCTGTTCAAAAAGACGGCAATCCCACTCTTATAGCGGGTATTTCCTCTTTTGGAGCCGGCGGTTCTAACGCGCATATGATTATCGAGGAATACCATCCTGAATCGTTGTACCAGCATCTTGGAGAGGTTACGCATTCGCGTAAAACAGTGCTGATACCTTTATCTGCTCAAAATATAGAGAGACTTGAAATAATCATCAGCAATCTCGTTCATTATTTGGATAAATGCAAGTATAACCTTGAAGATATTGCCTATACTTTGCAGCTCGGACGTGAACATTTGGAAGCCCGTATTCTGTTTAGCGTCTCATCAGTAGAAGAGTTGGTGACTAAGCTTCAATCTGTGCTGAACAACGGTTTGACTGATGTGGTAATGATCAAGCATCTAGATAAATTAGCCAGAGAATATGCCAAAAACGAAGCCGGACAAGAGTCGATCATTGCCGCGATTAAGTCTTATGACGAGGAATTGATCTCAGCTCATTGGCTGGGTGGTCACCCAGTGCCTTGGGATTTGCTCTATTCATTTGCGCGTCCATATCGCGTCAGTTTGCCCACGTACCCATTTAAAAAGCTATTTTATTGGGAGACGGAGCCTAAGGAAGTGTGTGAAATTAGTGAGAAACAATCTAAAATTGACGCTCTTCATATATCGACAGCGCCAGTGAAGCATTCATCAAAAGAGCGCCTTTTCGAGGCAGAAACAAGCTTATTCAGTGTGGCCCAAATGTTTCTAGCAAATGCGATTGAAGAAGAGACTTCCTATCCAATGAAAGCAAGCAGTTTCGAAACAAGCTTTCTTGACTTGAATTTGCCTTCAAAATCGTTAATCCGTATTACACAGCTGATTAGAAAACAAATTGATGCACAGTTTGACTCAGCGAGCATTTTTGAGTACTCCACAGTCAATGCATTGGCTTCCTATCTGAGCGAAACGTGCCCGGATAGAATTCAGGCACTCATAAAACGCACGGATGAGCACCATAGTAGTGAACATCATTCTTCTATTGATGAGCCGGGTGCGGAGAAATATGCTTACCCGCTGTCTTCATCTCAACAAGGCATTTGGGCGTTGCAAAAAGCGTTTCCGGAATCTAGTTCCTATAATGTACCAATGTGCTTTCGGACAAGCCAGCTTGATCGAAAGTCACTGGAGAGAGCGTATCAGTACACGTTGACTCAACATCCAATATTAACCAGTGTAATTGGTGAGAAGAATGGCGAGCTAATCATGATTGAAAACTCAGGTTCTGCGCCTAACATCGTAGAAGCAGATTTAACACATATGAGTGAGTCCGAAGCACTAGCATATATGAAACAGGAGTCAAGCCAGCCTATTAGCTTAGATGAAGGACCAATATGTAGGCTTCATGTCTATCGCACATCTGGCAATGCAGCTTTCATCTTGTTTAATGTGCACCACATTGTGTTTGATGGACAGTCTGCAATTGTGTTTATGAAAACCCTTTTCAAGTCTTATCAAACTGTAACAGATGGGGGGGTTCTTTCCACTCAAGCGTCAGTTGCTACATACAGCGATTTTGTCAGTCAAGAACAGCAACTGGTGACAAGTGAAGAGGGGACCAGCCGATTAGATTACTGGAAAAGGCAATTACACAACGCGCCTACGCCAATCGAGCTATACACGGATCACCCCCGAAAAGATAAGTTTCTTGTGTCAAAGGGTGGTGCTACCTTGAAGTATAGTATGTCTGCTGAAGAGAGTCGTGCTGTAATACAAACGGCGCATCGTCTAAATGTTTATTCATCAACCGTGTTCATGACTATGCTCAATGTTTTACTTTACGTCCACACCCAACAACGGGACATTGTTGTGGGCATGCCTATAAACTGCCGTGATGGGCAGCTTTATGAAAATGTAATTGGTAATTTCGTAAACATGATTCCTGTCAGGACTTGCATTAATGATCAGGACAACTTGGATACTCTATGTAAGAATTTACAACGTGCAGTCATTAACGGCGTATCGAACAGCTACCCGTTTCCGCTTTTAATACGAAAACTTGGGCTTACGGCGGATTCTGGTTCTGCGCCGCTGTTCCAAATTGCTTATATGTATCAGGATTGGGCAGATACAGAATCAGTAGGTAGACATTCTTTTCAGTATGTAGAGGGAATTCATCAAGAGGGGGAGTATGAGCTAGTTCTTGAGGTCATCGAACCTTCCAATCCGGATAAAAACTATGCCCTTAATTGGAAATATAACGATGAATTATTTGATGAGGAGACGATCAGTTGTCTAAGTAGTCATTTCCTTCAGTTGCTCAATACGTTCATCAGCAATCCTGCTCAACCCGTTGATGCCGTTTCGGTGATGTCTAAGGCTGAAGCTGACCGAGTGTTGAACCAATGGAATGACACAAAAACCGATTACCCGCGTGAAATGTGTGTTCACCAGCTTTTTATGAGAAAAGCAAAGGAAGTACCTCATGCGACTGCGTTGGTATATGATGATACCCACGTTAGCTATGCTGAATTGGACGAAAGAAGTAACGAACTTGCATCCTACTTACAGCAGCTCGGTGTCGGCCCGAACAAATTGGTTGCTGTCTATGTGGATCGCTCCGTGGAACTCGTTGTCTTGTTGTTGGGGGTATTAAAATCAGGCGCTGCATATGTTCCTCTTGACCCTGAATATCCGGATGAGCGAGTTGCCCATATTTTATCTGATTCTGGTGCAAAAATTGTGTTGACGCGATCTTCGTTTGCTACAAAGCTAAAAAGGATTGTCGGCGATTTGGATGTTATAACCAAGCCTCTAATTACAACGATAGACGAAGAGGCCCCGCAAGAGGTTTCCATGATTCATGAAATGCAGAGTACAACTAGTCTGGCAACCAGTGATGATCTCGCATACGTCATTTATACGTCCGGTAGCACTGGTAAACCTAAGGGCGTAATGGTTCATCATCAAGCTCTGACAAACTTTTTATTTTCGATGGCGAAGGAACCCGGTCTAGGCGTGGACGACATCATGCTGGCCGTCACAACACATTGCTTTGACATTTCTGTGTTAGAGTTATTTTTGCCTTTGATTCAGGGGGCTACGTGTTATATCTGTGATACTGCCACCTCTAAAAATGGAGATTCCTTAAAGGCGCTCATAGAAAAAGTTCGCCCGACCATTATGCAAGCTACGCCGTCTACTTGGTCGATGTTGTTTTATTGTGGATGGCGCAATCCGGAGAAACTCAAAATCCTGTGTGGTGGAGAGGCAATGTCTACATCACTCAGGCAGCAGATTTGTGACTTGGGCACAGACGCTTGGAATCTTTACGGCCCGACAGAAACTACTGTCTGGAGTACGGTGAACAGAGTGAGTGCCAATGGGCCTATGACTATCGGCAAGCCAATTGCTAACACGCAAATCTATATTTTAAATGATCGCGGTAAACCAAATCCTGTGGCAGTTCCAGGAGAGCTTTGTATTTCAGGGGATGGAGTTTCAAAAGGATATTGGAACCGTCCGGAGTTGAGTGCAGAAAAGTTCATTGATAACTCACTTACATCAACTGGGAGACTGTACAAAACCGGTGATCTGGCACGCTGGAGACCTGATGGCAGCATCGAATATCTTGGACGCATTGACTCTCAAGTAAAGCTCAGAGGATATCGCATAGAGCTGGGGGAGATAGAGGCCCAATTAATGAATCATTCGGCTATAGACCAGTGTGCAGTCGTTGATAAGGTTCTCGGGGAAGAAAAACAGCTCGTTGCTTATTTTACGAGTCGGTCATCCAATACTAGAGATACACAAGTAGATGAGCTTGAGTTGAAAACTTATCTTGCTAAAAGGTTGCCGGGATATATGGTACCAGCATATTTTGTCGCACTTGACAAATTGCCGCAGACACCAAATGGAAAATTGGATAGGAAGCAGCTAAGAAGCTTGCCGATATCAAATAGACGACCAACTGAAACGGCAAATGAGAGAGGATACAACGTAAGCGCTATACTAGCTATCTGGCAAAATGTATTGGGGATAGAGAATATACGTGCTGACGAAGGCTTTTTTGAAGTCGGCGGAAGCTCGGTGTCTGCTGCAATCGTTGCCAACAAGATAAGTAAGACATTCCAAGTTTCGTTCTCGGTAACTGATATGTTTAAATATTCGAAGGCTCGGGATATAGCCGCATATTTGGGTAGAATCGGAAATGAAAGCAAGGTTGCCGTTACATCTTTAAAAGATATAGACCACGAAAAAGAGAAAGAGGGGCAGCAAATTAAATCGGATACATTACCTGATTACTACAAGAACAGTGTGGCAATTATCGGGATCTCATGCCAATTCCCTGGTTCAGATAATTATACGCAGTTTTGGAATAACCTTGTAAATGGTGTGGAAAGCGTTAGGTTCTACTCGCAAGATGAACTAAAAGAGATGCATATGAATCCTGACGTAATAAAGGATAAGCGTTTTGTTCCAGCCCAGTCATCACTAGAAGGTAAATATGATTTTGATCCTGAGTTCTTTAAAATTTCTGCGAGAGATGCTGAACTATTGGATCCTCAGCTGCGTTTATTGTTGAGTAATTCGTGGAAAGCAATCGAAGACGCTGGGTATGTTCCATCTGAAATTTCGGATGCTGCTGTTTATATGTCTACCTGCAATTCTCAATATCATGCAGACCTTATAAACAATACGGACAAAAAGGATTCGGAAGCACTGGTCAACTTCTTGATGTCGCAAATGGGAACAATTCCAACGATGATTTCATACAAGCTAGGCTTAAAAGGGCCAAGTATGTTTATTCACACCAACTGCTCGTCTTCCTTGAGTGGGCTATCCATTGCTTTTAATGCGATACAGGCAAAACAGTGTACACATGCATTGGTAGGTGCTGCAGCTGTTTATGCGCCGACAGGTGTTGGATATCTTTATGAGGAAGGGCTCAGTTTATCTTCCGACGGTCATTGCAAAGCGTTTGATGCAAGTGCCGATGGAATGATCGGAGGCGAAGGCGTAGCTGTCCTGCTTCTGAAAGATGCAGTACAGGCTATTGAAGATAACGATAATATTTATGCGATTATTCGTGGCATCGGTATTAATAACGATGGAAACGACAAATCTGGTTTCTATGCACCAAGTGTTTCAGGGCAGTCGGATGTAATTAAACAGGTGTATAAAGCTACCAATATCAACCCAGATACCATTTCCTATGTGGAAGCACACGGTACTGGCACTAAGCTTGGTGACCCTATAGAAATATCTGCATTGTCTGATGCTTATCGCGAGTTTACAAGCCGGAATCAATATTGTGCAATCGGCTCCGTAAAAAGCAATATTGGTCATCTTGATGCGGCAGCTGGTCTGGCAGGATGCATCAAGACAGCGTTGGTACTTCGTAATGGCTATGTACCAACTTCTATTAACTATCAACATCCCAACCCAAATATAGCGTTTGAAACATCTCCGTTTTTTGTGGCTGCCGAGGGACGTCCACTGCAACAGAGCGATTCTCCGCTCAGAGCTGCACTGAGCTCTTTTGGGATTGGTGGAACAAACGTACATGCCATTCTTGAAGCACCAATACTTCAGGGTGACCGTACACAGCAGAAAAGAGGTCTTGTAGAAAAGCCTTCCATTGTTCCGCTTTCTGCTCTGAAGCAAGATAACCTTAAGCAGTATGTTGAAGCGATGCTGGACTTCTTGCTGTCATCGAGCGGACAAGTCAGTCTCAACTCCATAGCATATACATTGCAGGCGGGGAGGGTATCTTTGCCATGTCGGATAGTATTTCTTGTCCGGGATATTACAGAGTTGATTGAATCACTTACATTATATGTTGAAGGAAAACAGGATAACCGACGCTTCATTGGAGAAATGAGCAATAATGGCATAACCTCTATCATCAGTGATGAGGCTGATCAGGCACTCTTGTTAAATCAGTGGATTGATACGGGAAATCTCACGAAAATTGCGCAGTGGTGGGTAGCCGGGGGGAATATACATTGGTCCAGCCTGTATGGCGATCAAAGGCCACCGCGAGTGAGTGTTCCTACCTACCCATTTAGCAAAGAGATCTATTATCTTGAAAAGAGTAGCATGAAGCAGGTAATGAGCCCTGTGCCGTCAACTAAGGATGAATACTCGATTATGACATTTGAAGAATGCTGGGAAGCTTCACCGATTCAACAAACGAATTTAGTTGAAGGCAAAACAGTCGTTTGCTTTCTTCATGATTTTGAAGCACAGCAGATATTTACTGACTACGTTTCTGTGTATGCCTCCGGTTTGAATGTTATATACGTTGGCAAGGGGGACATCTTCCAAAAAGTATCAGATACGTTCTATGTTATTGATAGCAATGATCCAAATGCGGTAGTGCATTTGTTTGATGATCTTTATATGAATCGCATTGATGTTTGCTCGGTTGTCTATATGTGGACCGTAGAAGAGAATCGGGCACTGATTGATACGTCTTATGTAATAGGGGTCATTCAAATGATAGCCCGGTCACTCCTAAATATTCCTGATGTTGTTATCGCAGGAACATATGTAAATGATATTGAACAGGCGTCCCTTGATTGCTTGATTGGTATTGAAAGATCGATTAAGCAAGTGTTTACTGATACGACCGTAAGAGTGCTTCTGAGTGAGGATATGCCTGATCTAGAATATTGGGCGCCAATTGTGGTAAAAGAATTATCCAGCACGAAGCGCACCAGTGCATTATATAGCGATGGGGTTAGGTATAGTAGTGTAATCCGTCCTGTCTCGATCCCTAGCGATCCGGGAACACCCATCGTTCCTGGCGGTACTTACGTTGTTGCAGGTGGAACTGGAGGTATTGGTAGAAAGCTAACTGAGTATCTCGTTACTAATTATAATGCTCAGATTATCCTGATCGGTAGAAGCGATTATGATATCACCTCTGCCAAATGGATACAGAACCTAGGCGAAAAATCAAAGCTCATAACGTATTGGCAAGTTGATATAAGCGATGCCGATGCATTAAGCCAGCATTATGAAGTTTACAGGAAGAATAATACGTCCGTTAACGGGGTATTTCACGTAGCAGGAATTGCCGAAAAGTCTATTTTTACCGAAAAGAGTTTTGATGATATAAACAAAGTGTTATGTCCTAAAACCTACGGCACGCTGTCTATAGAAAAGGTTTTTGGTTCTGCATCCCTTGATTTTATTTGTCATTTTTCTTCTATTGCATCAGTTATTGGTGACTTTGGAAGTTGCGACTATGCTATTGCCAATAGGTTTCAGTCGAGCCTTACTCGAGCAAAACAGACGGACACTGAACAGTCGTTTCCCGTATACTCAATAAATTGGCCGATTTTGGAGGATGGCGGTTTGGGATCAATGGCACGCAAGGGCAAGGACAAGCACTCGATGGAAATGTATTTAACATCTAGCGCCCAGAAACCTCTTGACTTTGCCAAGATGATGAATCTGCTGTTCGCTACTCTTCAATCTGGCTGTGTTAGTCCAATCATTGTCAATGTTCAAAATAGAAGGGCAGAAAGAGTGTTGGGCGAATACCTATCGAGCGCTGTCCGAATGATCACTGTCAATCCGAGTGAGGATAACCTGACTGATAATTGTGATTGTAATGCTAAATCAGAAATCGACATTTTTACGACAGTTGCTTCCGTAGTAAAAGATATCGTCAGTTCACTTTTAAATGTTCCAATTGAGAAATTGGAATTAACCAAAAATTTTGCTGACATTGGTTTAGATTCCATTAGACTGGCTCAATTCGCCAGACTTCTCTCGGAGAGATTCGGTGTAAGCATTTTACCTTCTGTGTTCTTTGACTATACGAACATTTCCGAGTTGATTGAATACATCCTTGAGCGACACAACACTACTATTGCCTTATCATTATTGGAACAGGAATCAGAAGTTTCGGAAATAGTGACAAGTTGCCATGCAAGTGAACGACTTCTTCCTGAAGATTCACAACTTGTACGTAACAGCGAATCGAGTGACAAATGTGATGAGGACGATGATGCGATCGCAATTATTGGCATGAGCGGATTATTTCCAGAGGCAGAATCGGTCGAACTTTTTTGGAGAAATATCGTAAATGGTCGTGACTCTGTCAAAGAAATACCGAAGTCGAGATTCGATGTAAATGCGTATTATTCAGAAGAAGCTACGCCAATGACGACGAATTGTAAATGGATGGGCTCAATCGATAAGGTAGGCGAGTTCGATCCACTATTTTTTGAGATTTCGCCAAGGGAAGCCCGGACGATGGATCCACGCCAGCGCCATTTGTTACAAGAGGCATGGAAAGCCCTTGAAGACGCCGAAGTGGGCCAGAAGGAACTGGCTTGCAATACTGTAGGTGTATTTGTCGGTGCTGAGCCGGGCGACTACCATCTTGTTACTGATGATATTACGGTTACATCAAATAGTGATGCAATCCTAGCTTCTCGGTTATCTTATTTCTTAGATCTATCAGGACCGGTGCTAGCAATTAATACAGCTTGCTCGTCCGGCCTGGTCGCTGTTCATCAGGCATGTGCCAGCTTGCGAGCAGGTGAGTGCGATATAGCTATTGTGGCTGCTGCAAATTTTGTCTTGTCGCCTGATTCCTTCATTGCATTAAGTCAGATGGGAATGCTCTCTGCGGATGGAAAATGCCACTCCTTTGACGAACACGCCAATGGAATGGTTCCTGGAGAAGCTGTTACTGTCCTAGTGCTTAAACGAAAGTCCAAAGCTGAACGTGATGGAAATTCTATCTACAGCCTAATAGTGGGAAGCGGTATTAACTACGACGGCAAAACAAATGGTATTACAGCACCTAGTGGACGTGCTCAGCAAGCGTTGATTACGTCGGTCTACCAAAAGTACAATATCAATCCTGCCGATATAGGCCATATTGTTACACATGGTACAGGAACGAGACTGGGGGATCCCGTTGAAATAAATGCCTTAATTCGTACTTTCGAGGATGTCACGGACAAAAAAGGCTATTGTGCATTAACATCAACCAAAACAAATATCGGCCATACCTTTGCGGCCTCCGGTAATGTCAGTCTAATCTCGCTTTCCGAGTCCGTTCGACATGGTGTTATCCCTGCATCGTTGAATTGTCAGAATGAGAGTGATTATATTAACTGGCACGATAGTCCGTTTTATGTAAATCATTCGACTAAGGAGTGGTCGCATTCTGGAAACGGTACACGTACGGGAGCTGTAAGTGCCTTCGGTATGAGTGGGTCCAATGCACATGTAGTCCTTCGCGAATATGTTCCAAAAACATACGTAGCTCCGGATCCTTCTCCTGGCTATTTGCTGTTATTGTCAGCGAAGACACAAGAAGCTCTTAACGCTCGAATCGCTTCAATGATTGAGCTGTTTGAACATGAAGAGATTAATCAATCTATGCTAGCTCGGATCAGTGATACTCTAGGCAAGGGACGTCATCATTTTAGATACAGGTGTGCAATCGTGGTTACTTCTGCCCGTGAAGCGTTACATGTATGGAGAGGGGTTCTCAGCGGAACGCCAGATGAACGAGTGTATGCAGGCTTAGTGGAGCGTAATTTCACTGCTGATTCTTCTGTTGTTCATGAACTTGCACACAAGTTTAAACAGTTAAAGCAGCTTGGCATCAGTCAAGAGGCTTACATTCAGCTTATTACGGACCTGGCACAACGCTATATTGAAGGATACACCCTGCCATGGCAGAAGCATGATTATCAGGCAGTTGCGAAAGGAATTTCTTTGCCTCCGTATCCATTTTTCACAAAACGTTATTGGAGCAAGCAAAAGCAGGAGATGCTCGTTTCCAGTGAGACAGACACTCATCCAGTTGGCAGCCAATCGGAGGAAAATCAAGTTCAAAAGACTGCTATCGGAAGACAACAGCACAAATCAAAGAGCTTGACGGGATTACGAAATGATTCCGGAAATAAGGGAAATATAGTTGAACTTGTATCACTAGATCACTACTTGCGCTCTTCGAGAAAGTCTGCGATCCATGTGCTTAAACCGAATGATATTGTCCTTGCTCCATTGCCGCTTTATGCAGTCGGATCGACACTCAAGTCGCGAAAGGATGAAAAAAATGCGAAAGTGCTTAAGAAGCATGATATTTTAGAAGACTTGAAGTCTGCGGCCGCCATCAATTTCAAGGGTATGGTACCTACTTTAAATAGAACGGGTGTGATGGTAGAGCATCTGATTCCATATTCCAGCGACTTCGTCGAATACGCGGGTATCTGTGGTGGAGAGGTTCTTGATATTGGATGTGCGTATGGGGTAGCAACAATCGCAGCATTGGAAAACGGCGCCAGAGTTTTCGCTGTTGACCTGGAGCAAAAACATTTAGATATCCTTGAACAGCGTATTGATGAACAATTTCGAGATCAGCTTACTTTGAAGCAAGGCAAACTCCCAAATATAGATTTTGAGGATGGACAGTTTAGTGCAATTCATGCAAGTCGTGTGATTCATTTCCTAAGTCCGGAAGAGGTGAAGATAACACTGCAGAAGATGTACCGTTGGCTCAAACCAGGTGGGAAGGTTTTCCTGAGTACAGACTCCCCATATTTTGGATATTGGCAATCCAAAGCGCCAGATTATGAGCGCCGTAAGCGGGAGGGTGATGCATGGCCCGGCTTTATCGAGAATGTAGCAGATCACTTTGATCCGGTTGATGTGCAGGGCGGGCCTAGTCTGATTAATGCACTGGATCCCGATGTATTTGAGCGGGAATGCATGGCTGCTGGCTTTACTGTGGAGAAACTTGGATTTTTCGGTAGCGTTGGTGTGGATCGCAATGCACAACATGCACCGGATTCGGGCATGGAGCATGTGGGCATTATCGCACAAAAACCGTTCTTGCCTAATAAATCGAAACTTAATCACCGTAATAGTGTTTTTTCAAAAGATGGAGTTTGTATAAACTACGAAGTATCTGGTAACGGCGGTATGACCATTGTGCTTGTCCACGGTCTAGGATGTAATTCGAGCTTCTGGGCTAATCAAATTGAGTATTTCAGTAAGAAATATCGTGTAGTTAACATTGAGTTGGCCGGTCACGGAGATTCTGGTAGCAATCGAGAAAAATGGACCATTGACGCCTATGCCAATGATGTAGCCTCAGTGGTTAACAGTCTGGAATTGACCAATATTGTGTTGGTTGGCCACTCACTAGGTGGTCCCGTTATTGTCGAAGCAGAGTACCTCATTAACGGAAACGTCATTGGTTTGATCGGAGTGGAAACTTTGCATAACGTTGAGCCAAGGCATCTTTCCGCTGAGCAATTAGAGATATATGTAGACTCTGTCTTCGAGTGTGACGCGGAGATAAAGGATATGTTTTTGCCCGGGGCAGATCCTTCATTGATCAAGCTGGTCGAATCTGTCCGGAATTTGGTAAGCAAGCATATTCTGGAAGCTTCATATCGTGGTATGGTCACATATATGCAGACTGTGAGAAACAGGATTAGAGTTCCAATAACATTGATAAATTCATCATCATGGTTAACAACTAACGTTAATGCCGCTAAACATTACGGCATTAACGTTGAATCAATTGAAAACGTTGGCCATTACAGTATGCTCGAAGCACCGGAGCGGCTCAACAAAACGATTGAAAACGTAGTTGCAAAATATAAGGTTTTGGTCACGCAATAGTAAACAAGCGGGGAGGAAGTC